>DKFG01000194.1:502-1541 GCA_002452325.1 Geobacter sp. UBA6802 | reverse complement strand
AAGGACGCCGCATGCTGCGGGTTGAGCCGCTGCGCCTGGTGGCAACCGGCCTGCTGATCGCCTTGGTGAGCGGCCTGCTGCCGCTGCTGGCCGGACAGCCGTTTCTGTCCGCCCTCTGGAGCAGTCTGCCGGCACCGGTGATCGGCCATGCCGGTACTCCGCTGTTGTTCGACCTGGGGGTCTACCTGCTGGTGGCCGGTATTGCGCTGCTGATTATCTTTACCCTGATGGAGGAATCCTGATGGAGGCGGTACTGGCAGTGGTGATAGGCGGGCTCTACGCCGCAGGCATGTACCTGATGGNNTCGTCAAGATGATCTTCGGCCTGGCGCTGTTGGGTAACGCCGCCAACCTGCTGATCTTCACCGTCGGGCGACTGGTGCGGGGCAGGCCGCCCCATATACCGGTAGATGGCGTGCTGCCTGCCGTTCCCATGGCTGATCCGGTGCCCCAAGCCCTGATCCTGACTGCCATTGTAATCGGCTTCGGGGTGCAGGCCTTTGCCCTGGTGCTGATTAAACGGGTCTACCAGACCGTGGGAAGCGATGATCAGGATGAGATGGTAACGGAAAGGCAGGGTCAAGGGTCAGGGCCACGCACTGAGCCTGTCGAAGTGGTCAAGGGGCAGGGGGGAGAGGCATGAAAAACCTTTTGTTTCTTCCTCTGATCATACCGTTGGCGGCGGCGGTAGTGGGGCTTTTGGCCTGGAACCGCCGCAAACTGCAGCGCTGGATCGGCATCGGATCAACCGCCCTGTTGACAGTGGTGGGGGTGTTTATACTGGTGCAGGTACAGCAGCACGGTATCCTGACGGTACAGTCCGGTAACTGGCCTGCCCCCTTCGGCATCACTCTGGTTGCTGATCTGTTCAGCAGTCTGATGCTGGTAGGCACCGGTATCATGGGACTCTGTGTCACGATCTACTCACTTGCCGATGCGGATCAGCATCAGGAGTCGGTGGGCTATCATCCCCTGCTGCAGGTCGTGCTGCTGGGGGTTTGCGGTTCGTTTCTGACCGGTGACCTGTTTAACCTGTATGT
>DKFG01000194.1:289-444 GCA_002452325.1 Geobacter sp. UBA6802 | reverse complement strand
CAACCTGATCGCCTCGGCCCTGCTGCTGGCCGGTATCGGCCTGTTGTATGGGGTGACCGGTACCCTCAATATGGCCCATTTGGCCCTGCGGATGCAGGAGCTGGTCCACACCGGCACTATTCCGGTCATCGCAGCCCTGCTGTTCTGCGCCTTCA
>DKFG01000194.1:0-127 GCA_002452325.1 Geobacter sp. UBA6802 | reverse complement strand
GCGCCCTGGGGGCGGTGGCCCAGCCTGAACTGCGGCGGTTGCTGGCCTTTTGTGTGATCAGCCAGATCGGCTATCTATTGATGGGATTGGGGATCTTTACCTCCCTGGCCCTGGCCGGCAGTATCTT
>DKFG01000298.1:673-13157 GCA_002452325.1 Geobacter sp. UBA6802 | reverse complement strand
GGGCCGCTCACCAAGGGCAAGACCTGCATTGGCGTAATTGCGCGGGGCATCAAGGACGGCAAGCGTAAACAGGTTTACATCTATAACATCTGCGATCTCGAGGTATGCTATAAAGAGGGGCAGTCCCAGGCCATCAGCTACACCACCGGCGTACCGGCGGTGGTCGGCGCTATCATGATGCTGACCGGCAAGTGGCATGCGCCGGGTGTCTGGAACATGGAACAGTTTGATCCAGAGCTGTTCCTGGAGGTGCTGGGACCAATGGGGCTGCCCACAGTCGTTGTAGATGGTGGTGAGTGGCCGGAACTGTAAATGACCGGTATTGATTGTGAAAAAATAGCTCAGCTGGCCCCTTCACCCGCCTATGTGGTGGATCTGGGGAGGCTACGCTATAATCTGGCCATTCTTGACCTGGTGCAACAGCGTAGCGGAGCCAAGATTCTGATGGCAATGAAGGCGTTTGCCATGTGGTCCACCTTCCCGCTGATCAGTCAGGCCCTGCAGGGGGTCTGCGCCAGCTCCCCTTGGGAGGCACGGCTGGGGCGGGAGGAGTTTGGTGGCGAAGTACACAGCTTTGCTGCGGCCTTTAAGGAGAGCGACGTCAGGGAACTGCTGCCCATCTCCAATCATCTGGTCTTCAACTCCTTCAATCAGTTGGAGCGGTTCCGGCCATTGTGGCAGCACAGTGGCGTCTCCATCGGTCTGCGGGTCAATCCTGAGCACTCTGAAGGGCATACTGAAATCTACGATCCCTGCGCTCCCAACTCACGGCTGGGCATTCCGGTGACCCAGTTTGAGGGCCGCTCCCTGGAAGGGGTAGAGGGATTGCATTTTCATACCCTCTGTGAGCAGTTGTTCGAGCCGCTGGAACGGACTGCCAAGGCATTTGAGGCAAAGTTCAGCAGATATTTTTCAGGGATGAAATGGCTTAATCTGGGGGGCGGGCACCACATTACCCGTGAAGGGTATGATATTGATGGCTTGGTTGAACTGATCAGGTACTTCAAGGAAAAGTATGATATCGAGGTCTACCTTGAACCGGGTGAGGCAGTGGTGATCGGTACCGGGCTGTTGGTTGGTGAGGTGCTTGATATCGTCAACAACGGCATGGATATTGCTATCCTAGATATCTCGGCCACCTGCCACATGCCGGATGTGCTGGAGATGCCGTACCGTCCAGCCATTACCGGTGGCTTTAACCCCGGAGAAAAGCGGTACACCTATCGGCTGGGGGGGCCTTCCTGTCTGGCCGGGGATGTGATTGGTGACTGGTCCTTTGAGCAGCCGCTCAAGCCCGGCGACCGGTTGGTGTTTGAAGACATGTCCCATTACACCATGGTCAAAACCACCACCTTCAACGGTATCCAACACCCTCATCTTTGTACCTTTGAACCAAAAACCGATGAGCTGCGGGTGGTGCGCAGCTTTGGCTACCCCGACTTCAAATCACGCCTTTCCTAAAATAATCTGCTCTGAAGCTTGCGAAATGAGCCTTCTCTAGGGTATAGTACACAACTGATTTTTACGTCCTCTTAGCTCAGCTGGATANNTCGAATCCTGCAGGGGACGCCAAAAAAACAAGGGTTTACGAGATAGGCCCATTTTTTAATTCCTGAAAATTCCTGACATCATTTCCGGTACCCGTCCAGGATGGTGATGCACTGCTGCAGAGATCCCTTGAGCGTCCGGTGATCGTTGGCAATGGCTTCAATCGCCTGCCTGGTGTCCGGTCGTTCCGGCAGCTGGTCTACTTTGAGTACAGGCATGGCAAATGCCGGAGGTTCGGCACAGCTGGAGACCGGGACATATACAATCTCGGGGCCGTGGCAACAGCCTGCCAGGAGGCTACACAGGGCCAACAGGATTGTTGTCTTCATCGTCCCTCCATTGGTCTGGGTCGCCCCAATGTTCGGGGCATGAAAAGAACTCTTTGCAGTCTTGACACAGTATGCCAAAGCAGGCTTTAGTTTCCACGCCTCACCTCGTTAATGGCCTGCATTACCATAATCTCGCAGCTGCTGGGCACAATTGAGATCCCGCCCAGACGTTCAAGCTCCCTTTTCAACTCTGCCGCTTTCTCATTCGCCGCCAGAGCCTTTTTCTCGGCTTGCTCATAGTCTGACCCTGCCTTTATGACTGCAGCGTTCTGCGTCTCGATGTAGGCTGCATAGCTGGCGATGTTGCCTTTCGCTGCCTTCAGCTGTAGTTCGGTGATGCTCAGCTGTGCCCGGTACATTCCAGCTGCTATCATCAGGCCCAGAGTGGAAACGAGTAAAAACCACCTGACAAGTGATAACTGTAAAAAATTATCTATCGCTATCAGTATTTCCATCGTCGGCTTTCTTATTGATCGGCATGTAGTTGGCTATGCAGCCTTCTTGTTGTTTGCCATCTAACGAGCAATACTTCTTTGCAGGGTGCCACAGAAAGCAGGTTGCACAGGTATTCATTTGCCCTTGCCTCCTTTACAGCTGCCTTTGCCTTTGCCTGGCTTTGGTCCCTTGCCGTGTGGTCCCTTGCCGTCTTTGTTTGGCATGATGTTTCTCCTTTTACTGGAATGTGATCCACTCGTAAGCGTTGCGGATGTGTGCGTAATGCGCCCAGAACGCCAGCCCTGCCGACATGGTGACTATCACGATCCACCAGATACCCCAGCTGGAGAGCATGAACTTAAAGAACCCTAGGCCATAATCAGTAGTTGCCAACCGGCGTACCTCGTTCAGCTTCGTATCATCGGTCAGCGCCCGTACCTTTTCCACCAGTTCATCAACAGCTTTAGTCAACCGTTCGCTGGTGGTTTCCAGCGTGCCGATACGGTGGTCATTATCGCAGTCGTCGCAGTGTCCGTTGATATGCGTAGTGCATTGCTGTGCATGCTGCCCAATGGCGTCGATCAGTCTGTCTAGCGTCTCTTCGATCTCATCCACTCGTTCATCTGTCTCTTCTCTATCAGTTACGCTTCGAGACAACCGTTCCTCAATCAGCGACACACGCTGCAGCATCAGGGCGATCTGTTCGTCCCTTTTCTCGGACCGCTTGACTGAATCCAGCAGGGCCGTCTCGATAGATGCCAGCCTGACGGTAATCTCTGCGTTCTGTCTGATGCTGTTGATTGCAAGCTCCTCAAGATTTACAGCCACGAATCACCTCCAGTCGGTCGGGAAATGCGGTAGATTTTGGAATGAAAGTGGCTTTACAGCCGTACTTTGCAAATATCTCGTACTTCGGATGATCCAAGCCTGAACAGACAAAACGCGGGACATCTGGGAAATTATTCAGCAGCCACTCGCACACTTCTGTGCCGGGGTGCAACGGCATAACCAGGTCAATCACAACTGCATCAGGGGTGATGGTTTGCATGGCAGCCTGGAAGTCCGTGAACTCACCGAAGGTTTGAATGTTACATTCGGCGTCCTCCTGAAACTGCCAGCAGTTGCGCTCAATAGGCTCGTCATCTAACACATAGATTAACATTTCCGCTCCGTGTAATCACTGCAGATGTGGTTAAGGGGCTTGCGGTGGTTGTTCAGGCTGTAACACCAACACTCGGATCGCTCAAAATAGTGGCAGTTGCCGCAGAACTGTTTACGCTCCATTTTTAGTTCCTTTGACTTCAGCCACTGTGGATGCGGTCTTGTTTAACCCGTACTGTCCCAGCAGATACGTCAACCAGCCGTTCCCTAGATCAGGTAGGGTGCCGGTTTTCCATACCTGCACACCGGCATAAATAAGAATCATACCTAGCACCAACAAGATGCTGATACGGCTTAAGCTATACTGCTTTGTATGATCGTCTTTTAGAAAGTCCATTATACTAAATCCAACTGGAAATGAGGGTAATCAGGTTTACTCCACAACCCACCAGCAACAAGGCCAACAGACTTACCAATGCGTGCCGCTTCAAGATAATCGGGTACACTATTCTTATTTCCGTCCCATTTGGTTTGCCAGTGGGGTTTCCCATACCTTAACAGACGAATATCAAATGCTCTGGCGCGGCCATCAGGACCGGCAAAGTGTCGGCTCTTCAGTGTCCAGGTAACTTCGTACTCGTTGTCCTCAGGGCCGAGTAGGTAGAGGCCAGCCTCTTTGCGGAGTCTGTTGACCTCGGAAAGCGGCTGCCTACCTTGTGCGTGATATGCTTTTTGTG
Organism: Geobacter sp. UBA6802; assembly: GCA_002452325.1. Taxonomy (GTDB): domain Bacteria; phylum Desulfobacterota; class Desulfuromonadia; order Geobacterales; family Pseudopelobacteraceae; genus Trichlorobacter. The sequence continues at coordinate 9,007 of DKFG01000298.1, read as the reverse complement.
TGGCAGGAGTACGGAGAACCTCATTCAGTTCAAACGGCAAGCCTGCCTCATACATAGCCATATAAAACGGCTCGTACAGCGCCTGGAGGTCGGGCGTCATCTGTTTGAAAAGTTGGTCTTGTGTCGGCATGGTCCACCAATAAAAAAAACCCGGACAGCAGAGATCATCAATCTCAAACCATCCGGGCCTGCAAAGAGGCGACTGTCGTCGCGTTTCGGGATCCGTTTATTGCGTCAAGCTATACCGTTTTTACTGCTGCCTGTCAATTCCCATACTGCTGTTTCCAGGTAAGTTCCTTGCCCTTCGGCTTATGGGTTAAACCTCGCCGGATAGTGCTGTTGGTGATCGGTGTCACCAGCCCGGCTGCCTGGGATTTTTGCAGGTCGTCGTTAAACTTCCCGACCTCTGTCAGTTTCTTGTCCCACTCTTTACCCTTGGCCGTGATCAACTCCGTCATAAGCGTTTTTTTCTCGTCAGCCCAATGGCTCTGAATCTTGCGCATCTGATCTGTCAGCATGGCCCGTTTGGATTGCTCAAGCGGCTGGAAGCCGAGCCCCCGCTTCACTGCATCAAGCCCTGAAAACCTCAACTGCTGGCCGGTTTCATCAAAAATAACCTTGCCGCCGCCAGTAGTTGCGCCACTCTTATACATCCGTCCGGCACGCATCGCCCCGCTGATCGCCTCCGGTGCTGCCGCCTCAACCGCCCGGTAAGTCTGGCCGCGCTTGGCATACTTCAGTGACAGTTCTCCCTTACGCACCAGCGCGCCGGGAACGCCTGACAGCGCCTCTGCTGCACTGGCATCTGACAACACCTGCGACACCACCGGCATCTGCAGCCGCATGCTGTTGCTGATGTTGATACCAGCCACGCTGCCCATGCCGTGCCAGGCAAAGTCATTCACCATCTCACCCAGGGTGCCAAACTTGCGGGCCTTGTCTTTGCTCCATGCCTCAAAGTCCACCTTGATGGAGCGGCCCCGCAACCTGCGGTACAGCTTGTCCAGTTCATCGCCGCCCGGCAGGGCAGCAACGCCACCCAGCAGGGTAATCATCCCGGCATAGCGCAGCAGTGCAATCTGATCCCGCTTCTCGCCACTGGTGAGCCGGTTAAAGACCCAGTTCAGGGTGTTCCAGGTAAACGACTGCAGGCTGTAGACCGTCCGTCCCAACGGCTTGCGTGCCCACTTGGGCAGGTTGTGCCGCCCCATTTCAAAGTTCACTGAGGCGTTTACGTCCATGGCCTGCTCCATGGCAGCCTGATCAAGTATCCCGGCAGGGGTAGTCTTAAAGGCCCGGTATGCCGCAAGGATCACGCTCTTGCGGTTCATTACCTCAACCTTCTGGAAGATTGCCAGGCTCTTGCTGGTAAGACCGTGCAGCGTCTTGCTTGCCTTGGTGTAGCTGCCCTCGTTGTGGCCCGATACCTCGGCCAGGGCAGTCTGCATCTCCTGCACCTTATACACGGTGCCGTCAAACAGCTGCCTCTCGTCAGCAGACAACTTGCCGGTCAGGATTGACTTCTGTGCCCCGGCAATCCGCTTCAGGGCTGATCCCTTGTCGATCCTGCGGCCCAGCTCGGCAACCCCCTGGGTGTAAGGTTGGGTGCTGTTGATCAGGGCGGATGAAATCTTGAAGCCCATGAACCAGAGCGACGCAAAGGCCCGCATATCGCCGCTAAACCGGTCACCGGCCCCCATGTTGCGCAGATTGTCAAACACGTACTCTTCAGCCCACGGCTTTACTTTGGCATCGGCTTTTTCAAGATGCTGGTACTGCTCCATGGCGTATGCTGATTTTGACAGCATACCGGCAGTGCCCATCATGTAATCCTGGTACAGACTCATCACCTCTTCAGTCTCATACCCTTCGATCAGGAACGGTGCCCGGCGAATCTGATACCGACCAGCGCCACGGCCCATCAACACTTCGGCTGTATCCCGCACCAACTCCTTGTTCAGTTCGTCAAACTCTTGCTTGTCAATCTCGCCACGGTTCAGGGCTTTCTGCAGTGCCGCCTTCAGCGCCCGCTCGGTAGCCATGTCACCCTTCATAGCCTGAAAGATGTCTTCAGTCAGATCATCAGCAACCCGGTGGCTTACCTTGTAGCGCCTGCCGTCTTTATAGTTACGCGGCATGTGCTTTTCTAAATCCTTTTTCAGCTGCTTCTCGGCATGATCCCGCGCATTGCCTTCACTGCCAAAGCGCCGCATATAAACCATTACTTGCTGCTCTTTGTCCTCCAGCGCCTCATCAAGCGCAACCGTAATATCTTCCATGGCGCCGTCAGTATCGCCTTTGATCGTGATCACCACATGGCCCCGGTCGGTGGTGGTGACTTTGGCCTTGGCCTCGCTCCAACCTTCCTTGATCCGGTTTTCGATCACCTCCATAGCCTGATTACCCGGATAGTAGGGCAGGATATACTGAGCGCCTGCAGGTTCGCCGTCCTTGTCAAACAGTTCTTGACTGATCCAGTCCTCATTCATCTCTTCAGCGGTAAACAGATGATGCACCGCAGCCTGGTAGCGTCCCTCGCCATGATCACGGGGCATCCAGCCGCGCACGTTTGCCATCCGGTTACGCAGGTCGCTGATATGGCTGTCCCGCTCTTGGTCGGTCATATCGGGAATCTGCATCATCAGATGCTCCATCCACTTTAGCCTAACCTCTTGCACCTTCTTCAGGTGGTCGCGGATATCGCGGTACAGGTTGAACACCGGCCCATCCAGACCGGGAGTATTCCGTAGGCGAGGATTCGTCCGTGCAACTGCAAGGCTGGCATACTCGCTGCCCATTACATCGCCTTCAGTAAAGATCTTGTCCAGTGCCTTCTGCTGGATCTTGGTCAAGGCAAACTTGCGCTGACTCAACGCCTCCCAATCAGTTGACTCCTGCCCGCTTTGCCATTTGGTAAAGAAGTCAATGGTCCGGTCTTTCCATCCGCGCAGATCTTCCTTGCCGGGCTGGTACCCCAGCATATCCAGCATAATCTGCATCTTGGTAATTTCGCGCTGTTCACCGGCCTGCACAAACGGCAGCTTGGCCGGGTCACGCTCTGCCTGAAAATAGGGATTGCCGCCAATGGCACCGAACAGCGCCTTGACGTGATCAGGGGCATACTCCTGGAGCATACGATAGCCGCGTGACCAGTCCAGCGGGTTGATGGTGCGTAGCCATGCCTCGCGGGTGTTGGGGATTACCTGCTCCCAGGGGAAAGCGTCGGCAGCTTCAGCCACGCGGGAGCGGAGGGAAAAGAGGGTATCGAATTGCGCCTGCTTGCTGATAAAGTCAGCTGCTATCTGCTGTGCTTTTTGCAACTCAGGGAATAATCCGTCAGTGCGCTTTACCGCCGACATAGCTTTCTCAATAAGAGATTCAAGCAAGTACATAATGCGGTCAACAAGTGGCAGGTTCTGATTTGATACTTTTTCCCAGAAGTTCCAATCAGTGAAGTTGTCACCAATAAAATCTGCCAACACATCTTCGGTGATTATATCCAGATTTGCGCTGTCATCCTTTGCATCGTCCCAATATCCGTCTTCAATCTTCGTCCGTGCCAACTTGCTATATTGCTTGGTGTCCATGAGAGGTACAAGTGCATTATATAGCTCTTCATAGAACTTTGCGCCTTCAGGGTCTTTTCTGATGGTATGCAGCAACTCGTGACCAAGTATAGCCAACTTTGGCCTATCAGTTTGTTCCCGAATAAAGATAGTATGGTTGTCAACCGCTACAGCCGTGATGGTATTGGCAGGAGATTCAGTAGTACCCGGCTTGAAATAGATTACTTCTCTGCCAAAAGCATCGGCAATGGCTCTGATACCGGCTGCGTCTTCGGGTGGTCTGCCTGGTACAACATCCACTTTTCTTCCAAACTTACGTTCAAGTTCGGCTTGTAATTGTCCAAGTTTATTCTCATACGATCCAGTGAGCTTATCAGCAGCGTTGTGCATACCTTGGGATTGATGTTGTCCGGGTCCAGCACCAACTCGTTGTTGATCACTTTGTACCAGCTCATTTGCTACCTCCTTAGCTTTGTCAGCTTTCAGTGTAGCATCATTTGCCTGCTGTTCCAACCGCCTCTCACCAACCCGCAGCATTTCAACCACGGCACCGGCCAACTCCTGATCCGTCACTTTCAGCCTGCCGTACACCTTGCGCACCAGCTTGCGCAGATGGTTGACCAGCTTCAGCACCACCCCCGGCTTTACCCCTTTGGCTGCCATACTCTCTGCCAGCCGTGCGGTTGCTTCCTGCACGGCCACGCGGTAATCAGCAGTCTTATTCAGATCAAGCCTGCGCTTTTCAGCCTCTTCCTGCAGCAGCTTCTGTGCTGCCTGTTTAAACTCGGTATCAGGGCTGTTCTTATACCAGTCAACCGCCAGGTTGACGAGTTCGTCTATCTGGCCGAAATGCACCACCTCATGAACTAGCGCCACTATCTCAGCCCGACTGACAGTACTGAAGTTCTCCGCCACCAGCCACACCTTGCCGTCATGCACAAACGCCTCGATGTTCCAGGGCTGCACCCCGGCCTTTGCTGCATCGGCCTTCACCTTGTCCGGTATCTCATCCACCGACTGCACCAGTTCAATCCCCTGCTTGAACGGTACCCCGGCAAACGCCTTTTCAAGAGCGGCTACCTTTAGGCCGGTGAAGGATTCGGGGGCGGAGTTGAGGGAGAACTTGGTCACAATTTCAACATCAGCATCATTAAAAATGACGTAGTTAAACTGCTGATCTTTTGCAAGCTGCTGCACAGCATCACGCAGTTTCTGGCTTGGATCAAAGCCATTAAGGTCATTGCCCAATGCTGCACTGATGGCCTGCGCCGGGTAGTCGAAGCCCAGCCAATCATCAGTTTCCAGCGCTTTAAGGAATGATTCTTGATCTGTGTTGAATTTACCAGTTCCGATCAACTCCATCACATCATTGAAATCAGCATCTTGCGGTAGCTCCGCAAGGAAAGCCTTCTTGATGTCCTTCATCGGGCGGTTGCGGCTGTTGCCATCCAGATACTTAATGCCACGGATACCTAGGGAGTGCAGGCATTCGGATGCGTATTGCTGCCCATCCTGATCGGCAACGGCCTCGTAAATTTGACGGCCAGTGACGAACTCAGGTGACGACTTCATCGACCATGACAGTTTCCAAAGTCGAGAATCTCCATCATCAATGCTAGTTTGCTCATCGACAATTTGGCCGATTGCTTCCTTCACCTTCTCGCTCTGCTCAGACAGCGACTTATCCCACAGCAGGTATTCATCTTCAGCAGGGGCAAGTTCTACCTGGTAGAGGCGACCGTTTCTAGTTACGTGTTCAATCTCGCCACCATCAATGATCTGTTTTGCTTCCTTCGCCTGACTTAATGGTACATCTCTGTTAGTTATCCATACCGAATTTTCACCTTCTTGCTCAGCGTACTTAATCTTGATATCAAGGTTTATGCCATCAGCAAGAACATCTGCTGCTACGGCATCAGCTCCATTCAATTCATAACCATTCGTGCCTGACCATCCGTTATTTGTCCTTTCATATTCAGCATCATCGCCAAACGGGAAAACGACTATTTCTTTTGGTTCCGACAATGCGTTCTTGTACCACTCCGCCACCTCGCGATTACCCGCAAAGTACAGTCCGAACCCATAAGCCTGTGCCCCTTCGCCAGTGCCTACCTTGCTCATATCAAACTTGTTATGGTCATGGGGCGAACCGTGCCAGGCGGACAACAACTTAATCGCTTCATCACCCGGCTGGTACGGATTGTTCTTACTGCGGGAGGCCATACTGATAAAGTCAACGGCAATCTCGCGGGCCTTGTCAAGATCGGCCAGGTAGTTGCGGGCATGAGTCAGGGGGTATCCGGCGTTGAATATCTTGTTCAGAATCCGTGCTATGGCATCCAGCATGTTTCTGAAAAGCCCTGGGTCTTTCTGGTTAATCCGATCCCAGAACTTGGTGTCGATGAACTGCTCACCAATGAAGTCGCCAAGAAACTCTTCTACAATGCCACTGTTGGTAAGCTTGGGGTCAACTTTCTGCATCCGCTCTTTGTAAGCGGTGTAGTTTTTAAGAAGTGGCTGGACCGTTGCCACAAGTCGCTTAAACAGCTTTTCGTCGTTCTTGCGGATGGAATGAACCAGTTCATGACCCAGAATCAACAGATGCGGGTCGCTGGCCTCACTGTTGATGTAGATTATGTTGTTGCTACCGTAGACCGCTCCTTGCGGTAGCAGAAGTAGCCCTTGGGTGTCTGGCTTGTAGAAGACAACACGTCGTCCCAATCTTTCTGCCAGCTCTCTGACGAGTCTGAATCCTGCTCCTTTTGGGTCGTCGGCAAGGATTGCCCCGGACTCGATGTTAACTCCGTCGTATTCGGCAAGTGCTTCTCGGAATCGTCTGATTTCTTCAGGCTCATTGGCTGCCCCCTTGTCGTTCTCTGCCGCAAGTGTAGCATCATTGCCCTGCTGTACCAACTGCTTTACTTCAACATCAATCTGCGCGTTGATCCGTTTCATCGCTCCGTTACCCACGCGGGAGGCATAGCTTGACACCACGTTGGTCAGGACCCGGTCAGCCTTGCGGATGTCGTCAAAGTAGCTGTCCGTCTTGTACTTCCCGCCGATGGTATCCAGCACCCGCTTAACCAGGGCACGGGCAACAGAGATCGCCTTTTCAAAGACAGTCGGGTTCTGGCGGGAAAGCGCCTCCCAGAACTTGAAGTCGGCAAACTTGGCAGAAAGGTAATTACCGTATGCCTCTTCCTTTACCGCCGGGCCGGACAGCTTACGGCCATACGCACGCTCTGCAGCTTGTCGGGTCTGGTCAATGATCTTCTGGGTAAGCGGCAGACGCAACAGTACCTTGTAAAGGTCCGGTGCCTCCCGCTTCAGCGCGTGCATCAGCTCATGACCCAGCATCACCAGTTCAGGCTGTGGCGCTTTGGTGCTGATAAAGATGTAGTCCTGCAGGGCAGGATCCCAGAAGCCGCCAGGGTCGTTGCCGTCCTTCGGCATCTGGTACATCACCACTTGCTTGCCAAACAGCGCAGCAATCTGCTGCAGCTGCTCGGCAGTATCGGCAACTACAACTTGATCCGCTTGCGCTTCAGCAAGTCCGCCTGCTGAGGCGATGGCCTGCCGTAGCTCTGCATCCGTTTTTGGTATTGCTCTTCCGTCTCGCTCTCCAGCATCAGCGCCTGTGTCGGGTGCATCAGTTTCATTGTCTACTCCTTCAGTGTCTATCTGATGAGTATTTTCGTCCATGCTGGCATACAGCGCAACACCTTTATCTGTCTCTTTTGTCTTGATGGTGGCAAAGAGGTTGTCAAAGGCTTTGTTAATCGCCTCGCGTTCCGTGCCTTCAGGGAAGGGCATTACGCCAAACAGCCGATAGTATTTGTTTTCCGATCCAAACGACAGGAAGTCGTTACGCTGCCCCAGCGACGACAGTTTGTCCTCGATGTAGGCCGACCCTGCCCGCGCCAGCATCTCCCACTTCTCAGTCCAGTAGTCGCCCACCCGGCCCTGATCCATCTTGTACGCTTCCTGACGGAACGCTGTCGGGAGCTTCTTGGTCTTGGTATCGCGGTTTCGGGCTTCCTGCAGCATGGCATGACGGTTGTGCAGATCCCGCACGCGACTCACCAGATAGTTCAGCTCGCTGTTGCCTTCCGCATTAAACCCTGCTCTGCCGGTTATCTCCCTCAGCAGCGCCCCAAGCTCTTCAAAGGTATCATTGGTCCATCGGTTCTGCCCCAGATTACCGCGCTTGATCGGCTTGTCCGGGTTAATGCCGATCATGTGCCGCCACTCGACCGTCTGCCCTTGGGGGTCTTTCAGCTTCTCTGCAATAGCGTCAAACCGTGCCAGCTGGTCGGCTGTGGCCGGTTTCTTCTTGGCCCCATACTGGCGCTCGCGCTCAATGTTCCGGCGGATGTCTTCCAACTGCCGGGTAACATCCTCCAGCGAACGGCTGACAAACCGCTCTGCCTTTTCCGTATCTTCGACGTACTCTTCTGTCTTGTACCAGATGGTTTCCATCAGATTCAGAAAGGCGTCTTGCACCTCCTGGCGCACACCAGAACCTTTTGCACGGAATCCGTCACTGACCATATCGTTCTTTTCAGCCGGATACACCAGGTCGCCCCGCTTGTTGACAACCTTTTCAGACTTGGCCCTGCCGTCCTGTCGGGCAAAGTAGTTATCCATGGCGTGCAGCCACTCATGGAACAGATGACCGGCTCCGGCCATCTTGGTCAGGTTGATAACTGCATACTGTGGTTCGTAATGGGCAGCGGCACCTGCAAGCCGTAGGTCGCAGGTTCGAATC
>DKFG01000298.1:0-659 GCA_002452325.1 Geobacter sp. UBA6802 | reverse complement strand
CAGTTGTACTTTAGTTGTACTTTTGTTCTTTGCTAGACACCCCCATTGCGTTCTTGACACCTCTCTCTCTTGTGGCTATCATTTGATATATAGTTCATCTGAATGCTATTGGAGTCTTTGTGCAAGAGCTTACTTCCCGCCAACAAGAAGTACTGGACTTTGTCTGCCGGTTTCGTGATGAACAGGGCTGTCCGCCATCCCTGCGTGAAATCTCAGAACAGATAGGCACCAAAGGCACGGCCACTGCCAAGCTGCACCTTGAGGCCTTAGAACGTAAAGGCTACATCTCCCGCCGACGGGAGGGTTCACGGGGCATTGCCCTGAAGCATGCTGGCGGTACGCCGGTACCTGTCCCTTTGGTCGGCACGGTTCGGGCTGGACAACCTGAAACCCAGTTGAAGAGATTCAAGGCTATGTATCAGTTGATCCTGCCTGGTTGAAAGGGGAAGGCAATTTCCTACTTCGGGTCAAAGGCGACAGCATGATAGAGGCAGGCATCTTTGATGGTGATCTGGCTTTAATCCAGCCCCAGCCAACGGCTGAAAATGGTCAGATCGTGGTGGCTCTGATTGATGGTGAAGCAACCTTAAAGCGTTTCTTTGCTGATGGTACCTGTATTCGTCTCATACCTGAGAACACTACTGTCCGGTAAATTTTGA
>DKFG01000093.1:1567-2931 GCA_002452325.1 Geobacter sp. UBA6802 | reverse complement strand
GCGGCTGTCAGGCCTGCTATGCCTGTAAAAACGGCGCAGAGACCTGCGTGATCAAGGATGATCTGCTGCCGGTACTTGACAAGGTGCGCGAGGCCGATGCGGTGGTGCTGGCTTCGGCGGTGTACTACGGCGATGTTACCGCCCAGCTGAAGAGCTTTATCGACCGCACCTTCTGCTACCTCAAGCCTGACTATCATGCACGGCCTGACTGCAGTCGTCTGAAACCTGGTAAGGGGATGGCCATGATCCTGACCCAGGGACATCCTGATGAAAGCTCGTTTGCCGATATCTTTCCCCGTTACGACTTCTTCTTCAACTGGTACGGCTACCGTCCTGGCCATCTGCTGCGTGGTCTGGGGATCTCTGAACGCAGTGATGTGACCAAACGTGACTACCTGATGGAAGGGGCGCGTGATCTGGCTGAAAAACTGGTCCGTGGTGTGTAGCTACCGGTCAGACTCGTTTCGGCGGCTGGCCAGTACAAACAGGTAGATGATCAGCAGAAACGGCAGGCTGGAAAAGGCAGCAGTAACGTTGCCGCTAAAGAGCTGCCAGGTGCCGAAGCCGATCACGGCAACGGCAAAACAGAGGGTGAAGTAGGCAATCGGTTTTGACATGGCTGCATAGTAGCTGAATCAGGCTAAAAGGCAAGATGGGAGTGCAGGTGGAGCGTACAGATTGGCATAGGTTATCTTCGGTCGAGACCACAGAACTGCTGCAGGTTGATCCTGCCGTCGGTCTCAGCGTTGCTGAGGCCACTGAGCGGTTGGAGCGCTCCGGCAGGAATGAACTGACCGGGCAGGAGACGCGCTCTCCCTGGCGGATACTGTGGGAGCAGTTTACCTCAACCATGGCCCTGATCCTCACGGCAGCGGCGTTGATTTCAGGCCTGGTGGGATCACTCAAAGACGCTGCCACCATCTTTGCCATTGTAATCCTGTTTGCCCTGTTGGGTTTTTTTCAGGATTATCGGGCCGAGCGGGCCATTGCGGCGTTGAAAAAGCTGGCGGTACCGCTGGTGCGGGTCAGACGGGCCGGACAGGTGCAGGATCTGCCGGCCACTGAGCTGGTGCCGGGGGATATGGTACTTCTGGAGGCGGGCAGTGTGGCCCCGGCAGACTGTCGCCTACTTGAGGCACACAGCCTGAAAGTGCAGGAGGCCCTGCTGACCGGTGAGTCTGAGGCAGTGGAAAAACAGACCGACCGTATTGAGGTGACCGAGCTGCCGCTGGGGGACCGGCGTAATCTGCTGTTTATGGGGACGCTGGTTTCAACAGGCCGCGCCGTTGCTGTGGTGACGGCAACCGGCATGCAGACCGAACTGGGCAAGATTGCCACGCTGCTGCAGCAGGTGGGGCAGGAGT
>DKFG01000093.1:575-1427 GCA_002452325.1 Geobacter sp. UBA6802 | reverse complement strand
ACCCTGGCCCTGGGGGCACAGCGGATGCTGAAGCGTCAGGCCCTGATCCGTCGCCTGCCCGCCGTGGAAACCCTGGGGAGCGTGACCGTGATCTGTACTGACAAGACCGGCACCCTGACCCAGAACCGGATGACCGTGACCGGGCTGATCGGTTGTGATGAGATGCTGGAGGGTCAAGGCCACGCACTGAGCCTGTCGAAGTGGGCAAGGCAACGCACTGAGCCTGCCGAAGTGGACAAGGGGCAAGAAGAAACTGAACGACTGCTGTTGGTGATCGGCACCTTGTGTAATGACGCGGTGCTGAAGGTCGAAAACGGTGAAGAGGTGGTGTTGGGTGATCCGACCGAAGGGGCGCTGCTTACTGCGGCGGCAGGGCAGGGAATACGGCGTGACGAGCTTGATACTGCACTGCCCCGGATTTCTGAGATCCCCTTTGATTCTGTTACCAAGCGGATGATCACCGTACATCAGATAACCAGTCCTTGCCCCTTGCCCCTTAACCTTTGCCCCTCTACTGGCACACTGCTGGCCGCCAAAGGTGCCCTGGACAGCGTGTTGCCCCTGTGTGATCGTCTGTTCGTCGCTACCACCTTTACCCCACTGACTGAGCAGCATCGTCAGGCCGTGCAGTCTGCTGCCGACCGTCTCTCTGAGCAGGGGCAGCGGGTGCTTGCCTTGGCTTTACGACTGGAGCCGACTGAAGATGGGGCTGAGATTGAGCCGCTTGCGCCCCGCTTTGTACTGATCGGCCTGCTGTCTCTGACCGACCCTCCACGACAGGAGGCGGCTGTAGCGGTACAGCGCTGTTGTTCAGCCGGCATACGTCCGGTGATGATTACCGGTGATCATCCG
>DKFG01000093.1:236-479 GCA_002452325.1 Geobacter sp. UBA6802 | reverse complement strand
CGCCGGAGCACAAGCTGCGGATCGTCGAGTCGATTCAGCGTAGCGGCGGTGTGGCTGCCATGACCGGTGACGGAGTCAATGATGCACCGGCCCTGAAAAAGGCCGATGTGGGCGTTGCCATGGGTAAGGTAGGCACGGATGTGGCCCGCGAGGCCTCAGACATGGTGCTGCTGGACGATAACTTTGCCACCATTGTGGCAGCGGTAGAGGAAGGTCGTACCATCTACGACAACATCCGCAAGT
>DKFG01000093.1:0-203 GCA_002452325.1 Geobacter sp. UBA6802 | reverse complement strand
GCTGACACCGCTGCAGCTGTTGTGGTTGAATCTCCTGACCGACGGCCTGCTGGGGCTTGGCATGGGAGTTGAGCGACCGGAGCCGGACCTGATGCAGCGTTCACCGATTGCACCGCACAGCCAGATCTTTGATGGTCCTACCATTCGCTATGTGGTGCTGACCGGCAGTTTGATCGGTGGTTCCTGCATGCTGGTTACCTGGC
>DKFG01000277.1:5184-9012 GCA_002452325.1 Geobacter sp. UBA6802 | reverse complement strand
CCGATGCCGGTGTCGCTGACTTCGATTACCACCCGCTTGTTTTCCTGACGGGTCCGTATCGCAATATCGCCGCCATCCGGGGTGTACTTGATGGCATTATCTAACAGATTCAGCAGCACCTGTTCAAGCTGCCCCTGATCTGCCAATACCTTGGGTGTTGATTCCGGGCAGGCTGCAGTCAACCGGATCCCCTTGGTACGGGCATGGTCTTCCATCAGCATCTGGGCCTTACGAATGGTTCCGCACAGATCCAGCGGATGCAGAGCCAAGGCGGCATCCCGCGCTTCAAGTTTGGACAGGGTCAGAATATCATTGATCAGGCTGGTCAGCCGCTCGGCATGACCGGCAATAATGGAGACAAAATGGCGGCCCCGTTCAGGTACATCTTCCAGCGCGCCATCCAGCAGGGTCTCGGCATAGCCTTTGATGACCGCCACCGGCGTACGCAATTCATGGGAGACGTTGGCCACAAAATCACGCCGCATGGTCTCCACCCGCTTCAGATCGCTGATATCGTGGAACACCGCCACAGTACCCCGTTTTCCGTTATCGCCTGAAAGCGGTACCCAGTGTGCCCTCAGCACCAGATTAGTGGCCGGGATGGTGATCTCGCAGCTGATTTCATGACCGGATTCGCGTTGCTCTTCAAAGGCCTGTAGCAGGTCGGGGTGACGGCAGACCTCCACCAACGGTCGTCCCTCCACATCCCCCTGCAGGCCGAACTGCCGACGGCAGGCAGGGTTGATCAGCATGACCGTGCCACGGGTGTCGGTCACCATCACCCCTTCACCCATGCCGCGCAGAATGGCTGCCAGACGTTGTTGTTCAGAACTGAGTTTGTGCATCTGCTCTTCAATCCGTCCGGCCATTTCGTTCAGTACCCCGGCCAGGTAGTCAAACTCGCTGCCCTTGCCGGTGGGGATCCGAACTCCTCGTTCACCTACCCCGATCCGGGCTGCGGCATCGGCGATTTCACGCAGGGGGCGGGCGGTGATGTTGGAAAAGACGATGCTGAGGGTCAGCGATATGACCAGCAGGGCGATCACTACCCCCCCCAGCAGCCGGTGCAGGGTCTGCTTGGCCTCATCGAACGAATCAAGCGGCAGTGCCAGTCGCAGTATGGCAGCCTGATGAGACTTGAGTGGCAGGGCTGCATAGAGCATGGTGGTGCGCAGAGTGTCGGAATAACGGATGGCGGTGCCGTCCCCCCTTGCCAGAGCCTGTTCTACCTCCGGTCGAGCCAGATGATTTTCCAGTGAGTCAACCTGGTCGTCACGCACATCAGAATCGCCCAGCACCTGTCCATCTGGGGCAATCAGGGTGACCCGGGCCTTGAGGGCGCTCCCCAGTTTTCTGGCCAGTGCCTGCGGGGTAGCGCCTGTTTGCTGATCTGCCAGCAACCTGGCCAGTTGGGCCTGTTGCAGTAGATTAGAGCGGTTTTCATCAATCAGCCGTTTTTTAAGCAGGTGATTGACATAGCCAAAACCTCCTGCAGCGATTATCAGGGCCAGGAGAACATATGAGCAGAACAGCTTCCAGCGAAATGACATCGGTTATTCCTCCAGTTTGTAGCCAAAGCCGCGCACGGTTTTGATCATATCACCGGCTTCGCCCAACTTGTTTCGCAGCCGGGTGACGTGGGTGTCAACGGTGCGAGTATCGCCTACAAAGTTATAGCCCCAGACATCTTGCAAGAGCAGCTCCCGTTTCATGACCCGACCGCTGTGTTCGGCCAGATAGAGCAGCAGTTTGAATTCGGTGCTGGTCAGTTCGACCTCGGTGCCGCCAACGGTGACCCGATGGCTGCCGCAATCAATGGTGACCGGTCCTGTCGAAATCTGGCGTTCGCTGTTGCCGCCTTCCTGGTTGCTGCGTCGCATGATGGCCCGAATCCGCAACATCAGCTCGCGCATGGAGAACGGTTTGACAATATAGTCGTCAGCCCCCATCTCAAAGCCGACCACCCGGTCGATCTCATCGCCCCGGGCGGTCAGCATCAGTACCGGTATGGCCCGGGTCTTGTCACTGTGCCGCAGTGATGAGCAGACCTCGGTCCCCATCATGCCCGGCAACATCAGGTCCAGCAGGATCAGGTCCGGCAGCTCCCGTCGGGCGGTCTCCAACCCCTCCAGGCCGTTGCCGGTTATCAGTGCCTGATAGCCTTCCTTTTCGAGGTTATAGGCCAGCAGCTCAGCCAGATCCCGCTCATCCTCAATCACAAGTACTTTTTTCATCAGTCTTGTCTCCTGTGCCGGATCAGACCGGCTCCTCATCTGCAAGGTTGTAACAGTATCAGCCCAAGGTTACAGGACGGTTACGCGCAGGCAAAAGTTGTGTGGCAGAAACTAAAAAGGCTGCCCCCACGCTGGAGACAGCCTCTGATGCATCATGGCATCACGACCGGGGCGTCGCCTCGCAGCGGCAGCATCCGATTACATTCTGGCTTGCTATGAAAAGGTCAACCTGGCCGACTTGAGGTTTCGTTGTGCCGGAATCAGGATGCCGGAGGCTTTGAAAAGAGTGCCTCGTGCAGGTTGACCGTGTGGTTCTTGATCCGCCGCAAAGCCACCGCCATGTCGCTGAAGGTCAGAGAGGGCAGGGCGCCGCAGCAACCCGCCTTCATCCGTTTGAGGTGGTTGTCCCGAATTGCATCGGCAAGGTCATTGAGGCGGTGGGCTTCGTCATAGATTTCCCGGCTGTTGACAAGATCTTCATTTTTGTTGAAATCATTGCACACCATAATAAAGAAGGCAAAGACCTCACGATGAAAGTTGAGCAGATCACTCCACGCCTCAGGGCTGAAGTCGAGTTCGTGTTTGTCAAGGCGCTTCATGTACGAGCAGAGTGAAGCAGCATAATCGGCAATCGATTCAAGTTCGTCAGCGGCCCGCACATAGCTGTAGGCACGATCTGACTGGCTGTTGCTGGCGGTACCTGCCTGCATCAGGGTGACGACAAAGGTGGTGATTTCGTGCTGCATGACATCAGTCTCATCTTCAATCGAAGTCACCTTGCGATAGAAGCGGTCGCGCCCCTTCAGATCTCGTTGCAGATACCTGCCGGCATGTTTCAGGGCCTTATGTACCCTGGCCTGCATCCGTTTAAGCTCTTCAAACACCATTGAAATGCCCATGGATACTGGAATAGTACCGGGTGAGCCGATATATTTGAAGGCACCCCGTGCCTTTTCTTCTCGCTCAGGCACCATCTTGGTCACCAGTCTGGCTAACTGACCAAGAAACGGGAGCATTACCAGAGTGGCCGTAACATTGAAAGCCGTGTGGGCCATGGCGATATGGGCGGCAATATAGGGGTGATTTCCCTGGGCATCGACAAAGCTGGAGACGCCCGGTACAAATTGCTCAATCAAATCGACATATGTTGAAAAAAACGAAATGATAATGAAGACTCCCAGCACATTAAAGACAGTGTGGGCCATGGCAGCGCGCCGGGCGGTAATGGTCCCGCCGATGGACGCAAACTGGGCGGTAATGGTGGTGCCGATATTCTCACCCATGACCAGGGCAATGGCGGTGTAGAGCGGAATAGCCCCGGTTGTGGCCAGCGCAATGGTAATACCGAGCATCGCGGAGCTGCTCTGGACAACTATGGTCATCAGACAGCCGATTACAACGCAACCGAGGATACTCAGCAGTGTGCGACCATCAAGGGTCAGCATCAGGTTCATAAAGCCTTCGTCACTACGCAGGGGCTTGAAGGCATCGCTCATGATCTCTAGGCCGAAAAAGATCAGGCCAAGAGCAACCAGCACTTTGGCAATGGCTGAGATAGTATCCTGTTTTGAAAAGAGCATCGGAAAGACGCCCA
>DKFG01000277.1:0-5172 GCA_002452325.1 Geobacter sp. UBA6802 | reverse complement strand
CGGTAATGGTGGTGCCGATGTTGGCGCCGAGAATGACGCCGATCGCCTGGGTCAGCTGCATCAGACCGGCGTTGGTAAGACCAACCACCATAACTGTAGTGATTGAGGATGACTGGACAAAACAGGTGACAAATATTCCAACCAGGACAGCAAGGAAACGGTTGGTCGTCATTGACGAGATCGCTTTGCGGATCAGCCCGCCAGAGAGCATCTGCAGGCTGTCAGAGAGATACTTCATGCCCAGGACAAAGATCCCGAGTCCGCCTATGGCAGTGTACGCCATCTTAAATGGTTCAACCATTGCTGTACCCTTGTGGTTATTTAGAATGAAAGCAGATCACAACAAGCGGCAGTATGCTACAGATATGTTACAGATATGTAAAGGGGGCGATGTGCCGGGCTCCGGGAAAGTGCAGATAGTGTGATTTCGACAGGGTTGAGATGCGATAATGAACTGTTATAGCGGCTGCAAACAACGAAAACAGGACTTGTAACCAAAATGACACATACGCTGCGTGCTATTTCGTTGGCGGCTGTTCTGCACCTTGGCAGCCGGTATCTATCTGGGACAGACAGATGCCTGGTTCTACGCAAAACAGAACCTGATTAGCGTTTTTCTTCCGCTGCGTCTCCGTCCCCCCTTCGACAGGCTCAGGGTGAACGGTTTTGTTCTTGTAACTAACAGAATCTTCATTTCGTGGTGAGCTTGTCGAACCATGAGCGGAAGATTGGCGCTAATCAGGAACAAACATGACTCAATTATGTAACGTCACTGAATACCAATGCATGCAAATTAATATTTGATTTTTGCGTAAAACATGCAATATTTGGCTTTAGATTTCGCACAAGGAGAAATCAGCCATGTTAATCGAATTTAGCGTAACTAATTTTAAGTCTATCCGGACGACTCAGAAGCTTAGTCTGGTTGCCAACTCAGCCACCGAATTGCAGAAGGAAAATAGCTTTACAACCCTTGAAAAGAACGTGCCACGTCTGCTGCGGTCTGTCGCCATCTACGGCCCTAACGCTTCGGGCAAAAGCAATTTTCTTGAAGCAATGGTGTTTATGAGGTGGTTTGTCCTCAACTCATCCAAGGACGGACAAGCAGAAGAGCCAATTGAGGTAACACCATTTCTGTTTGATACGGTCAGCCGAAACGAGGTAAGTGAATTTGAAGTGCTGTTCCTGCAAAACGAGATTCGTTACCAGTACGGATTTGCCGTCAACAGTACTCAGGTCGTTCAAGAGTGGTTGATTGCTTACCCGGAAGGACGTGCACAGCGTTGGATCGAAAGAAGCTACAACGAGGATACAAAAAAATATGACTGGCACCCTTGTAGCAAACTTAAAGGTCAAAAATCCATGCTTCAGGAAGCCACTCGCAGCAACGCACTATTCCTCTCTACCGCAGTTCAACTCAACAACGATCAGTTGAAGCCGGTTTACAACTGGTTTCATCAGCATGTTCGTACTATTGGAGTGAGTGGGCTTACGCCGACCTATACCGCTGCGATCTGCAAGTCAGAATCCGGAAGAGGTAAAATTCTTACATTGTTGAATGCGGCAGATTTGAGTATTGCGGACCTTGATGTTGAAATGAAACAATTTGATCCAAACGAGTTGCCATCTGACATGCCGGAACCACTCAAGGAACTGATTCACAAGGGGTTGGATGGAAAGGAAATGCCAGAGATTAAATTTCTGCACAAAATTGAGGGTTGTGAACAGTTGATTGCACTCGACTCTGACGACGAATCTGTAGGGACAAGGAAGCTATTCGCCCTAGCCGGGCCTTGGCTTAATGTTTTGGAGAATGGTTATGTGTTGTTTGTGGATGAGCTGAATAACAGTATGCATCCGCACATGGTGCGCTTCCTCATCAGCTTAATTAACAATCCGCAGATTAATCAAAAGAATGCCCAACTAGTGTTTACTACGCATGACACATCGGTGCTCGATAATGATCTGTTTCGTCGCGACCAAATCTGGTTCACGGAAAAGGACCGTTCCAGCGCCACCAGCTTGTACCCCTTGACCGACTTCACTCCGCGCAAGGGAGAGGCCCTTGAAAAGGGCTATCTACAGGGGCGTTACGGGGCGCTGCCGTATATTGGTGAGTTGAGGTTCTGATGGGCTCGGATGACCTCTTTCATAAGCATAAGTTACGCACTGCAGCTTCCCTGAGGCGTGAAGAAGCCAAAAAAGCACCGTACGATAGGGTGCTCATCGTCTGCGAGGGGGAAAAGACTGAACCGAATTACCTTGAGGAAATTCGGGATGCCTACCGGCTCAACACCGCTAATATTGATATCTGCGGCGAAGAGTGCGGCTCCGACCCTCTCAGTGTCGTCAACCATGCGATCAAAAAATACAAGAAGGACAAAGGATATGATCGCGTTTACTGCGTAATAGACCGGGATAAGCATACCAACTTCAATGCGGCTATGGATAAGTTGCGTAGTACGAAGTTGGGTAAAGATGTAAAGTTCATAGCTGTTGTATCCATACCGTGTTTTGAGTTCTGGTTGCTGCTGCATTTTGGATATACGACACGTCAGTTCTGCGCTCCGGACAACGCATCAAACTGTGATCTCGTACTTCAAGAGCTGAGAAAAAAGGGCATTCCCGGTTATGACAAGGGGGCACAAAATATTTACACCCTGACGAAGGCAAAGCTTTTCGATGCCATTGGATACGCAAAACAACTCCAAAAGTATAATCAGGATACCGGTACAAATAACCCTTCCACAAACATGTATGAACTTATTGAATATTTAATCACCCTTAACTCCCGTCCATCTTGACTTCAATCAAGCGTAGTACCGGTGCCCGGTGTGCCCTCAGCCGTTGCTAACAAAAAAAGCAAACCGACTCTCTCTGCCCTCAAAATAATTGACAAAGCTGGGAATTATCAGGCAAGCTTCTCACCATGATCCGACGTAAATCCTTCATAGCGCAAGCAGGTGTCACCATGCACGGTGCAATGGAGTAAGGTACGTTCATTTAGAATCATCACAACCAATTACCCAAGCCCGTCTCCCATGGAGGCGGGCTTTTTTATTCCCCCCTCCGCCAGACGGCACAACAAGGAGGAAAAACATGTCAGAAAGCAGTGTATGTGACTCGTTGATGACCATTACCAAGCGGCCGCCCATTGTGATGGTGGAGGGTCAGGGTTCATGGCTGACAGACAGCAGCGGCAAGCGTTACCTTGATTTTATCCAGGGCTGGGCAGTCAACAGCCTGGGGCATGCGCCAACCGTGATCAGCCAGGCCATCAGCAGTCAGGCTGCCCGGCTGATCAGCCCCAGTCCGGCTTTTTACAACCAGCAGGCCATCCGCCTGGCTGATCTGCTGACCACCAACAGTTGCTTTGAGCGGGTGTTCTTCGCCAACAGCGGGGCAGAGGCCAATGAAGGGGCCATCAAGCTGGCGCGCAAATGGGGCAGTCTGCACAAACACGGGGCCTATGAGATCATAACCATGATCAACGGCTTCCATGGCCGTACCCTGGCAACCATGTCTGCCTCGGGTAAACCGTGCTGGCAGGGTCTGTTCGAACCCAAGGTACCCGGCTTCATCAAAGTAGGGCTGAATGATCTGGATGCGGTGCAGGCGGCTATCACGGAGCGCACCGTGGCGATCATGCTGGAGCCGGTGCAGGGTGAGGCCGGGGTCATTCCGGCCAGCCACAAATTTCTACGCGGTTTACGGCAGCTGGCTGATGAGCACCAACTGCTGCTGATCTTTGATGAGGTGCAGACCGGCATGGGACGGCTGGGGTCGCTGTTTGCCTATCAGCAGGCCGGGATAGAGCCGGATATCATGACCCTGGGCAAAGGGATCGGTGGCGGGGTGCCGCTGGCTGCCCTGCTGGCCAAAGAGGCGATCTGTTGCTTTGAGGCGGGAGACCAGGGCGGCACCTACAACGGTAATCCGCTGATGGCTGCAGTTGGCTGCGCCGTGCTGGAAACCATGCTGCAGCCAGGCTTTCTGGAACAGGTACGTGACAGAGGGGCACAACTGGCAGAGGGGTTGCGGAGGCTCTCCACCAAGTATGGCCTGGGCGAGGTACGGGGCAGCGGGCTGCTGCTGGCACTTGAGCTGCCAGCAGGCAACGGAGACACCATTGCCGAGGCCGCCCGTAACCTTGGCCTGATTATCAATGCTGCCCGGCCTGATACCCTGCGTTTCATGCCAGCCTTGAATGTAAGCGATGATGAGGTGGAAACCTGCCTGACCCTGCTGGATCAGGCTTTTGCACAATCAGTATGACCGGCATACTGACCAGACGGAGGACACAGCCCATGCAACAGTATCTTCAGGCAACCGACATCATCAATTGGCAGCATCCGGCCATACTGGCTAAGGCCGCTGAGTTGGCCGCAGGATTAAACGACAAGACCGAAATCGCCCGGCGCTGTTTCGAGTTTGTGCGGGATCAGATCAGGCACAGCTGGGATTATCGTCAAAATCCGGTTACCTGCGTTGCCTCGGAGGTGCTGGAACAGGGCACTGGCTACTGCTATGCCAAGAGCCACCTGCTGGCAGCGCTGCTGCGGGCCAATGGTATCCCGGCCGGGCTGTGCTACCAACGCCTGTCGGCTGGTGATAGTGGTCCGCCCTTTTGCCTGCATGGCCTGAACGCGGTCTGGCTGGAAGGCTATGGCTGGTACCGGATTGATGCGCGGGGCAACAAGCCGGGGGTGGATGCCCAATTCTGTCCGCCAGTTGAGCAGCTGGCCTTCAAGCTTCAGTTAGCAGCAGAAGCTGATCTGCCTGACCTTTTTGTTGATCCACTGGCAGTGGTGGTGCAGGTGCTGACCGATTGTGCTACGGTGGAGGAGGTGTTTCACAATCTGCCGGATGTGGTATTGTTGCCCAAAAAAACGGAGCCAGTATGAACCTGACTATTCACCCAACCCGCTGCGCCTGGGTCAGTGATGACCAACTCTACCGCGAGTACCACGATTGCGAGTGGGGCGTACCGGTCCACGATGACCGACTGCTGTTTGAGTTCCTGACTTTGGAAGGGGCGCAGGCCGGGCTGTCCTGGATCACGGTGCTGCGTAAGCGGGAGTCCTACCGTGCTGCTTTTGAGAACTTTGATCCGGCTCTGGTGGCTCGTTTTGATGAGGCAAAACAGATGGAGCTGCTAGCCAACCCCGGCAT
>DKFG01000038.1:551-3707 GCA_002452325.1 Geobacter sp. UBA6802 | reverse complement strand
TGAGTCCTCCACACCAGATAC
Organism: Geobacter sp. UBA6802; assembly: GCA_002452325.1. Classification (GTDB taxonomy): domain Bacteria; phylum Desulfobacterota; class Desulfuromonadia; order Geobacterales; family Pseudopelobacteraceae; genus Trichlorobacter. Next base: position 3,686 of record DKFG01000038.1, on the reverse strand, counting down.
AGGGTTGATTGTCATTATGTTTGCAAGCGGTCTGCCGATGAAGTCCCAGGGCCTCTTTGGCCGAGGTGACGGCAGACGACGGGCTGCCGGTAAGGTTAAACTGTTTGTTGTTTTCGAGCATGGTACGGCAGGCCGAGCAGATTACCTGAATTCCGGCCAAGTCGATGCTCTCGATCGCGGTCAGATCAAGTTTGATCGCGCTGCTCCGGGTTGTCTGCTCAAGCAGAAACTGCTGCAGTTCTGCCGCCGTATCAATACAAAGTCGGCCGGCTGCGTTGATCTGCAGGCTGGTTCCATTGTTGGAAGGCAGATGGGTGAGGTGCAGGTCAGACATAATAACCCCCAGGGGGATGAGGCAAGGGGTACGGGACAGGGGTGAAAAGCTTTTGACTTTTCTTGACNNAGGCATCCACCGTACGCCCTTAATAGCTTGACCATAAAAAACTGTAAAAACAATCAATGCTACTCCGTGTTGTACATAAGCGCATAAACACGCTCGTGTTTTCCTAAACTACTACATTCTCATATGCAATTGTCAAAGAACTAAAATCTAGGGTCAGGGGTCAAGGGTCAAGGGTCACTTGAAAAGCTTTTGACTTTTCTTGACCCTTGACCCCTGCCCCTTGACCCTAGAATAGATCAACATTATCGCCGAATTCAGAGCCGCTGCCGCCGGAATCCTGCTGTTTCTGCAGGTTGAGCTTGACGCCGTGGCGGGCAGCCAGCATCTCGTGGATCATCCGCTCGCTCTCCATGGTGTAACGTTGCTCCATATGGCGCAGGTTGTTGCGGAATTCGTTGGAGGCCGGTACCAGGGCGCGGGCCTCTGAGTAGATTTCAGTCAGCGAAGCAGCGGCCTGCTCGGCTTGGCGTTTGACATCCTGGTGCACCTGTATGCTGCTGACGGTGCTGTTGATGTCATCGGTCAGTGATTCAGAGCTTACGGCCAAGCTGCCCAGTTGTTGCAGCAGGGCACGGTTGATGGCAGACAGGGAGGCGATGATCTGCCCAGCCTCCTGCTCCATGACCGCAACCTGACCGAACAGCTGGTCTTCATTCATGCCGCCTGTATTGTTCATGTCTGCAGTGATGGCGTTGATGGCCTTCAGGGTGGCAGAGACCGCCTCGGTCTGGGTGACGGCATCCAGGGAGAGCCGTTTGATTGCTTCGGCCAGCACCCCCAGAGCTGCCCCCTGTTCACCGGTGTGGGCGGCCTTGATCTGGGCATTAAGGGCGATCAGGTCGATCTCGGTGCCGACTGCTTCGATATCACTGACAAAACCGCCGATCTGGGAGATGGTGACCGCCACCTGCTGCATGGCTGCGGCCAGTTCCTGGTCAGCGCGGTCGCAGCTCTGCAGGATTTGCGTTACCTGGTGCATCTCAGCTTCCATCGTAACCAGCAGGGAGTTGTCGGATGAGCCGGCATTGCCCATCAGGCTCTGCTGCAGACCATGGGTGACCTGGGCCTGTTTTGAGGCTACATCCTGCAGGCTTTCCAGGATGGTCTGGGTGGCGTTGGTCAGCTGTTCGACCGCGTGGTGCAGCTGGGCGCTCTGCAGTTCGCAGATATCACCCGCTTCTGCGGCAATGGTTTGGCCGACCTGTTCATCAATGCCGGTGTGGCTGCTGATCTGCTGTTCCAGTTTGGTCAGGGCCTCAATGATATGCTCGATCTGCTGGCGGGTGATGTCGTGGAACTGCATGGAGGAGACCACGGTGCCGATATCTGCCGATACCTGTTCCGAGATCATACCAGCCTGCTGACCGCTTTCCGAACAGGCGGCGTTCAGGTTTTCAAGAGTCTGCAGGTTGTCGCCCACGGTTGCCAGGATGCTTTGGGCGTTGGCGTACTGGTTGGTCTCGGTGGTCTGCACCATCTCAAGGTTGGTGGTGATAACGTGGGTCAGGGTCAGGCGTTGGGCCATAATACCGGCTGATTTTTCGCTGACCGCCTGGGACAGTTTTTCCACATCCATGGCCAGGGNNTTGGTGGAGATGGAGAGCATCCGCAACGCCTTGTCCATCTTGCGGAACCCCTCAAGCGGCTGCACCACTTCGTTTAGCTGCGCCATGATCTGTTCCAGGGTCCTGCAGCTGTCGTGCCCCTGCTGATTGACTCGGGCCAGGTAGGACTCCATGTCGGTGAACAGGTTGCGCAGGCGTTGGTTCAGGGCGATGCTGTCAGAACCTGCCACCAGTTCTACCACTGAGCAGGCGGTGGCTGAAATACCGGCTGAACGTTGGGCAAAATCCTGCAGCTGCCGGCCCAGTTCCAGAAACTGATCTTCGGTGTTGGTGGTCAGGTGCTGCAAAATAGCCATGACCGGTGTCAGAGTGCTGTGCCAGCGTTGTACCTGTGCATGCATTTGGGTGGTCATCGGCAGGTTCCTTTCATTACAGTTGCGGGAGCAGGCCAAGTGCGCGCAGTTCACGGAACAGCTTCTGTTTGCCGATCGGTTTGACCAGATAGGCGGTGGCGCCGTCTTGATAGTAGGAGTCAAAGACGGTCTTGGGGTCGTCCAGGGCCGTGGTCATAACCACCTTCACCTCTAGGTTGGGAGGTACTTCAATCTCTTTTTCCAGGCGGCGAATCTGGCGCAGTGCTTCGCGGCCATCCATCTTGGGCATCATGATGTCCATACAGATCAGGTCAAAGGGTTGTTTAGACTCATGGGCCATCCTGAAGGCAGTTACCGATTCTTCACCGTCAACGGCGATCTCGATGTCGAAATGGGGACTTAAAAGCTCCCGCAGGATACGACGGGAGATAAAATCGTCCTCGGTAATCAGGCATTTCATGGCTTGGCTCCTTTGACGGTAAAGTCGGCAATGCTGGAAAAGACAAAATCCCGGTCGGCGGCCTGCTTGAGGTGGCATTCATAGCAGTTCTTGACCGGATCAAGCCCGCTTGGCTTACCGGTGGCCGTGTAACCGGCATAGATCCAGCCACCGGTTTTTTGCTGCCGTTTGTCCTTTTGCATCAGCACCACCATGTTCTTGGGACCGTCAATGGTGGTGTCGCCACTCTTGATGTTGAAGTGTTCAACAATGATCCTGCTGCCTTCAGGGAACTTGTTGCCGACCTTGTACCCCTGCATTGCCTTGGCATCGGCGTAGATATAGTGGATGCCG
>DKFG01000038.1:0-487 GCA_002452325.1 Geobacter sp. UBA6802 | reverse complement strand
GCGCAGAGCAGCAGTGCGATGCCGACGGTGATGGTCTGTTTCATAGCGGGTGGTTCTCCTTTGACCCTGTTCCGGGCCAGTATAGCAGGTATTTTTGTTTTGTCATTGGTTGCATTATTTAGATTTCACTTATGATGCGCCGTAAACAGAGCGTCCGGTTCACTTGCCGGCAGGTAGATGGTGAAGGTGGTGCCGTGGCCGATGGTGCTTTCTACTTTGATGGCGCCGTTGTGCTGCTGCACAATGCCGTAGACCACGGAAAGCCCGAGGCCGCTGCCCTTACCGATATCCTTGGTGGTGAAGAACGGCTCAAAGATGCGTGACAGCAGTTCCGGCGGAATGCCGCAGCCGGTGTCCGCCACGGTGATCCGAATGTAGTCACCGGGTTCCAGTTCCAGAGCGGCTGCCTCTGCTGTGTGCAGATCAACACCGGCCATGCCGATCTGCAACTCTCCCCCTTCCGGCATGGCATCACGGGCATTGATGG
>DKFG01000229.1:2782-3248 GCA_002452325.1 Geobacter sp. UBA6802 | reverse complement strand
CAAGATCGATCGTTCCTTTGTCAAAGACCTGGACAGCAATCCTGATGACCGGGCCATTGTGACCGCCATTGTGGCCATGGCCCGTTCGCTGCACATCAGGGTAGTGGCTGAGGGGATCGAAACAGAGGCCCAGCACCAGATACTGCAGGAGTTGGGGTGTGATTATCTGCAGGGGTTTCATTTTGGCATGCCGATGAACCGCGCTGAATTCGAGATCTACCTGCTGAGCGATTGCCATCACCAGCCGCTGGATCAGTCGGCTGAACAGGCGACCGAAGTTCACCTTGTTACGCCCCTGGGGCTGGAACCGAATAAAGAGCGTTCGCTGCAGCAGGTCGTTGACGTCACCCTGAAGATTGATCCGCTCAGGCCCGGTGACCGGCTGAACACGGCCCTGGACCGTTTTCAGCTTGACAAGATGTTGCAGGTGCTGCCGGTCGTTGACCAGCAGCGGGTGGTGGGGGTG
>DKFG01000229.1:0-2730 GCA_002452325.1 Geobacter sp. UBA6802 | reverse complement strand
TGCAGCCGGTGCCGCTGGTGATTGATGCCGAGGCCAGCATAGAAGAGGCGGCCGAGATCCTGCACGGCAGTTTCGGCACCATCAGACTGGAGAACATCTGTGTGGCGCGGCGCGGAATCTATCAAGGCGTACTGGATGTGCGTACCCTGGTGGAGGCGATTACCGCACTTAACCTGAAGCTGGCGCGGGGGGCCAACCCCCTGACCGGTCTGCCGGGTAATGAGAGTATTCAGCGGGAGATCAACCGGCGGCTGGAATCAGGGATGCCGTTTGACATCGCCTACATCGATATCGATCACTTCAAGCCGTACAACGATTTCTACGGTTTTGAGCGGGGCGACATGGTGATACAGGTGGTCGGTGAAATCCTGCGGCAGCAGGCAGACTGCTGCAGCAGTACGGGCGGCAGTCAGCGCAGCTTCTGCGGCCATATCGGCGGTGACGACTTTATCATCATCACTGCCGCCGGGCAGGCCGTTGCCCTGAGCCGTGAACTGATCGGCCAGTTTGAGACCCGATTGCCGGTGCTGCACGGCAGCGACTTTACCAAGGGCTGCTACACCTCGTTCAACCGTCAGGGGGAACTGGAGACCTTCAGCCTGCTCTCTCTGTCGGTGGCGGTGATCAACACAGCCGGACTCAGGATGCACTCCTACGCTCAGCTGGCCTCCCTGACCAGCGAGGTCAAGAAGACCGCCAAGGGGGTCAAAGGCTCGTCGGTGGTACTGAAAGACAGCGAGGACCTGCCGCAGGTGCAGTTTAAAGCAATTCGTCATAACCAAAAACATACCAATCAAGCGCAAGGAGCTTAGTAATGGAACCAGGTACCCTGTTGTACAGTTACCGTATTGAAGGACCAGCCCCCTACGGCAATGGCACCTTGCTGACGGCTGCTCACACACTGCTGGAAAAACGCTTTCTGTTGAAGTCGCTGACTCCCCAGCTGCCGGTTTCCTCGTCAGCCTACCGTGATCGTTTTTACAACGAGGCCAAGCTGCTGGCCGGTCTGGTTCACCCCAACATCCTGCAGGCCACAGATTTTTTCGAGCATGATGGTGAGTTCTGGCTGGTGATGGAATACTACGACGGAGCGGCCCTGGACCAGATGATTGAGCGGAACGGGCAGTTTCCGCAGCATATTGTGCTGCACTACGCTATCCGCCTGCTGAACGGTCTGCGCTTTGCCCATGAAAAAGGCATTGTACACCGCGGATTGAATCCCTCCATCATCCTGATTGACCGCAAAGGCGGCCTGAAGATCGCTGATTTCGGGGTGGCATTGTTTAAGGCCGGCGATGATCTGAAAGAGGTTGGTCAAGGTGGCGATGCCGCCTTCATGAGCCCGGAGCAGATCCTGAACCCATTCAGCGTCACCCATCAGTGCGACCTGTATGCTGTGGGGATGATCCTGTACGCCATGCTGGCTGGCAAGATGCCGTTTGACGGCGGCAACAGTATCGATACCCTGATGAGTCAGTTTGATGCCGAAATGCCGGAGATCCGGCAGGTGGCCCCCGCAACCCACGAGGTGCTGGCAGCGATAGTACACAAGGCTCTGGAGAAGGATCCGGCCAACCGTTATCAGGACTGCAGCCAGATGCTGCAGGCGTTGGAGGCCCATCGGGTCTCGCTGCTGCCGCAGCAGGATGAGACCCTGGTGGGCTGGATCAAGCGCCGTCGCGGCATGGTGGTGTCCTCTCTGGTCGGAGCGCTGCTGTTGGCATCCGGCGGCGGCTACTACTACCACTGGATCAACTCATATGACGTTATCCTGAAGCTACAGGGTTCCAACACCATTGGCGCTGAACTGGCGCCGGCACTTGCTGAAGAGTTTCTCAAAAAAAATGGTGCGGTGCGCACCCGACGTCTGCCGGGTAAAAACCATGAAGAGATGCTGGTGGAGGGGGTTATAGAAGGGCGTCGCAACAAGGCGGTGGATATCAAGGCCCACGGCTCGACCACCGCTTTTGAGGGGCTGCAGGCCGGTAGCTGCGATATCGGCATGTCGTCCCGCCGGGTCAAGGATGAAGAGGTCAAGACGCTTGCAGTGCTGGGTAACCTGACATCTCGCTCCAGTGAGCATATTGTAGCTCTGGACGGACTGGCGGTAATCGTCAACAATGCCAACCCTGTCTCTACCCTGAGCCTGGAGCAGACCCAGTCGCTCTTTACCGGTAAAATCCCGGACTGGGGACCGCTCAACTCGGCTGCCAAGGGGCAGCCGGTTCAGGTCTTTGCCCGTGACGACAAATCCGGCACCTATGATACCTTCAAGAGTCTGGTGCTGCACAAAGAAAAACTGATCAAGGAGGCCAAGCGGTATGAGGATAGCGTGCAGCTTTCACGGGATGTCGCATCAGCCGCCAATGGCATCGGCTTCATTGGCCTGCCGTATATCAAATCCTCTAAGGCAGTAGCTATCAGCGGCGGCGGTCAGCCGATCCTGCCTACTCCCTTTACCGTGACCACTGAAGACTACAGTCTGGCACGCCGTCTCTACCTCTACACTCCCGGTCAGCCTGTTAATCCCAAGACACGGGATTTTATTGAGTTTGCACTCTCGCCCGAAGGTCAGACAATCGTGGAGAAGGTCGGATTTGTGCCGTTGACGGTACGGGCCGGGAGGTATGATATACCTGTCAATGCACCGGAAAAATACCGGCGGTTGGTAGAAGGGGCCGACCGGCTATCACTGAACTTTAAATTTACCGTAGACGGCCAGCTTGATAA
>DKFG01000128.1 GCA_002452325.1 Geobacter sp. UBA6802 | reverse complement strand
CGGCATGCCGAAGTTGGGCTTTTGCAGCTAATTGCCTAACCTTAACCAACACACAAACAGGAGGAAGAACAATGAATCTGAAACGAATTGCAGCAGGTGTTAAGTGAGTTCCGGGGACACCATATGTATCTCAGATGGATTACGTATGATGTCCTCAGAATCCCGCGGCGGACACCTGCTGGAATGCCGGTCCAGCGGTGTTACTGCGGGAGTGCAATTTCTTACCACTCTGGAGCTTGGTCTGACGATGAGCTTTGACTGTCTGACCTGTGATTTTCTGCGGGATACGGAAAAAGATCTGGCGAGTACGGAGAAGTTCCGCCACCGGAGTTGGCGGCAAATAGTTGGCGTGTTGCCAGGCCATCGTCATGTAATGCCTTGAAATAGCATGATAATGTTTTGGCATGTAAGCTGCTAGGTCATAGGTATCCTGGCAGATTCCCCAAGGAGCGGCACATGAACAAACTGGCGATTGGCATAATGGTGGTTTGCAGCCTGATGGTGACATCCGGTGCTGCCTGGTGCGGTAACAACGGCAACGGCACCTTAACGGTCAACGGACTGGTCTGGCTGAAAGATGCCGGATGTCTGGGGTATATGAAATGGGATTCTGCCATGTCACGCCCCAAAAGCCTTGCGCACGGCCAGTGCGGACTGACTGACAACTCAAAGATCGGCGATTGGCGTCTTCCTACTGTAGATGAATTAAAGGCTATATCTGCATACAAGGGACAATTCAAGAACGTCCAGATTAACTACTACTGGTCGTCCAGCACCTGCACTCGTAAAACCTTCGCTTGGCGCGTGTACATGGGCACCGGCGACGTGGACTACGACAGTAAGGACTTTAACAACTACGTATGGCCCGTTCGTGCCGGACAGTAGGTTATTTGGCGCTTTGGTTATTTTCTTATTCCCACGCAGCGCGTGGGAACAATTTGTGGAAAGGAGAAATCAGGGACATTCCCGATTTACCGTTGGGCATCTCAATAATCCGGGGGGTATCCCCAATTAATTTATCAGACATCTGTTTGTACAAGAGGAGGGTATCATGAGACTTGCAACAATCATTACTATCTTGGTCATTTTGGCTTCCTCGGTTTTAGCTCATGCCGATGATCAGTGCCATTTGCTGCAACTGAGTTTGAGTGCTGGTGACAGCCAGATCGGCAGTGTGAAATGTTCAAAAGGCAAAATCCATAGCAGGGAACCCTTTTTCTTTCTTGTTGAGCAAAGCGGCGGGAAGGGACCAAGTTGTGATATGACGTTCGTCCAATACGGCTTTGAAGTTTCCAAGATACATATCCAACAAAATCTGTGTGCCTTAAAGGCAGGCGACATTCATGTCAGCCACCTGAGCGGTAGAGTTCCCATCGTCACGATAGAGGAAGGAAGCTTCTCACGCAACCGACGCGGAGCAATAAGCATTACCGGCTTCAGATAGCGATCGATACAGAACTACCATAAGGTCAGCAACTTCTACCTATAGCCCGTTCGTGGCTGACAGTAGGCTATTGGGCCGCGGTTCAAAAAATCTGGAGCATAACAGAGGTTGATCTGATTAATATCAAGCGGTTACATCAAAACTACGGCATGCCGAAGTTGGGCTTTTGCAGCTAATTGCCTAACCTTAACCAACACACAAACAGGAGGAAGAACAATGAATCTGAAACGAATTGCAGCAGGTGCAGGATTTCTGATGGTTGCTGTTTTTGCCGGTGCGGCGCATGCCGAAACGGTCTGGAAGCAGATGACGGTTATTGAAGAGAGCGGACGGGGCACGACAACCGTGATTAACCTGAACAAAAAGAGCAACTCTGCCGGAAAAATGACGGTCTGGCATGAGCCGGTGGTGAATGAGTCCGGTACGCAGATCGGTACCAGTAACGGCTTCTGCATCACCACCCTCCCTGGCAAGCTATCGGAATGCCGCTGGACACTCTCACTGACTGACGGCACCATTGCCCTTGCGAGCACCGAGGCGGCAAAAGGGACATCGCCTGCCGCAATTGTGGGGGGAACCGGCATCTATATTGGCGTTACCGGCGAGGCAGCGGTTACGCCGAATGCAGACAAGACCTGGACCATCCAGATGAAAATGAAAAATTAGATTTGCAATGGAGGATGCCACCATGCACAAGAGATGGCTTGTTCTCGTAGCTCTGCTCAGCAGCAGCTTCATGCTCCCTTGTCCTAGTGAGGCAACAGGTACTCAGGTCGTTAATCAGAGCTATACCATTACTTGGAACAATCAGAGTAATGGCTTTTGCCATCCACTCACGATACAGGTCAAAACAGTATCCCCTTCGGCTTCTCTATTTGAAGACAAGGATGTACTTTTGCATAACAATACCAGGAGTATGACGTTCATCCCGGACACAACTCTGCTGTCCGGGACGACCTCGTTCTGTTTAATGAAGTTGAGTACATCCTGCTATTATCGCGGTATGACCGGAGGGCTGTCGTTATCCAGCGCCAAACTACCCTGTGCAAGCGGTATCGCAACAATCAGTACTGGCGGCGGTATTACACTGACACCAAAATAAGCCCCGTATTTATGCAGAGGGACTACTAACCATGGCGGGAACCAGCGATACTCCCCTGATGTATGGCTGGATCGCCTCAATAATACGGGGGGTGTCACATACTGTTACCAAATATAAAGGAGCACGAACTTGAAAAACCTGATACTCCTTATCCGGTGTTTCGTTCTGCTGTGCTTTCTTGTCGGCTGTAGCAACTCTACGACGCCGTCAGCAAAACTGGTCTCACCCACCGACCTTATGGACAAGCGGATCGCGGTGCTGCAGGGATCTACCCACGAGAGCTACGCAACCGCGCAGTACCCCCGGGCTACGGTGCTGCAGTACAAGTCTGTTTCCGATATGCTGCTGGCCGTAAAAACCGGTAAGGCTGACGCTGCCATTTACAGTCGCAATGAGTTGGCCGAGTATATGCGCACCAACGACGACCTGGCGTTTCTGGGCGGCCCCCTTTATCGCACACCCGTTGCCATTGCCTTTCGCCTGGAAGACCGTGATCTGGTCCAGTCCTTCAACCGCTTTCTGCAGCAGATTCGCAGCGACGGTACCTACGACGACATGATCAGGCGCTGGATGGAGCAGGGGGCCGCCACCATGCCGCCGCAGCTACCGGCTGCCGGAAACGGCAGGCTGCCGTTGGTGGCCGGTATCCTGAGCGACAACGGACTGCCGTTTATCGTGATGCAGGACAACCGGCTGATCGGCTTCAACATTGAACTGATGGAGCGTTTCAGCGCCTTCAACAATCGCCCTGTCCAGTACCTGGATTTGGAATTCGGAAACCAGATCGCAGCCTTGGCCGGACGCAAGCTTGACATGATCGCTACGCCGCTGGCGATCACCGAAGAGCGCAAGAAGCGGGTAGCCTTTTCCGATCCCTACTACACCATTGATTCGCTGGCCGTTGCCCTGAAGAAGAATATTGTCGTACCATTGCCGCCTTCTCCACGCCAATGATAGCGTCGGTACGTATGACAGGGCAGCCGGTTGCCACTAAAGTTGGCGGCAGCCTGTAGGTGCTGACAGGCTGCCATAATGTAACATGTTGATATTTCGTGGTTTAGCTTTTGTGAGTATATTCTGCTGACAGTCAGAGATCACATAGGTACCTTTATGAGACGGATCGCGCGTAGCTGCTCCATTGTTGCCGCAACCTTGCTGTTCATCACAACCGGATGTGCGCCACAGCATACGGTTATCCTTGCAGGGCAAACCACTGCTTCAGACCCAGCAGATGACTTCAACCGTTCCAAACCTGAGGAGCTACCGAGCGAGATCGAAGATATCCAAAAAATACCGCAGGATGTGCGCAGATTCACGGCAGTAATCAAACCACTACCAACCGATGAACTACAGGCCAATGCTCTGCAGCGGTTTCGCAAACAGCACTTTGCTCCCTGGACAGAGCCGGAGCCTACCCGCGATATAAAACAGTCAATCCAGGGGATGAAGGATATTGCAAAGACGACCTGGTACGGGGAGAACCGCCTGAAAGTAAAGCCGGAACGGATCAAGGCAATACAGGCCCATGCAGATTTGGACAGACTTCCTTTATTCAACAAGCCTGGGATAGCCATTGCACCCACATTTTTGCGGGGGTTGCCAAATCTGAAGCCACTGTACGAGACCTCTGACGACTTTCCCTTTGACCAGCTGCAGTACAGCGAGGTGAAGCCGAATGAGCCGGTTCGTATGCTCCACGAGTCTGATACCGGTGCCTGGGTGTTTATTGAGACAGCTTACGGCTTTGGCTGGGTAAAAGCAGGCACCGTGCTGCCGGTTGACCTGTCAATGCAGCACAGGATGACCAGCGCTGAGCTTGTCGTCATTACCCTGGATTTTGCGGTGATTCGGGATGACAAGGGCAAGGCGATGCCGCAACCCAGGATCGGCACCCTCTATCCATTGGTACGGGAAGAACCGGACTGCTGGCTGGTTGAACTAGCTGTACCTGGAGAGGATGATTGGGCAACCCTGAAAACAGCATGTATCCGGAAAAATGATGCACAACGTTTCCCGCTGCCGTTTAATGCTGAAACCGTGACGCATATTGGTAATGAGCTGCTGAAAACCCCCTACGGCTGGGGAGAACTGTTTCGCGATCGGGATTGTTCAGCCACCACCAGAGACTTCTTTCTGCCGTTCGGCATCTGGTTGCCCCGTAATTCACGGGAGCAAATTCATTCCGGCCCTTTTGTCTCACTGGCCAACCTCGCAAAACCAGACAAGGAAAAACTGCTCATTCAGCAGGGAGTGCCGTTTCGGACCATTGTGCATCGCAAAGGGCATATCATGCTTTACGCAGGCCTGTTTGATGGCAAGCCGGTGGTGCTGCATACAGCCTGGGCGATCCGCTTTAAAACCAAGAGCGGTCAGGAAGAGAAGTTCTACATTGGTAGGACGGTATTAACCACCCTGGAAGCTGGTTTTGAGCTGCCTCCCTCCAGAGGAACCCTGCTTGATCATCTGGATGGCATGCTGACGCTACCGGCCCAATAGCCTGCACAAGAGCCGGGAAAACAGGGGCAATCCCTGGTTTGTCGCTGGAGCGCCTCAACAGTATGGAGCTTTTCAGGCTTTATAGGCAGCATCGTCCGGTTAAAAAGGAACCTCTCATGACAGCCCCCACAGTACCGCCCAATGCCAACCGTATCTACTTCTGCTCCCCGGTCAACGCACTGGTTGAAGGGATCTACCAGCAGAGAATCCCCTTTACCGAGATCAAGCAGCATGGTGATTTCGGGCTGGGAACCTTTGATAATCTGGATGGTGAGATGGTGATGCTTGATGGCGAGATCTACCAGATTACCGCTGACGGAGCTGCCGCACGGGTAAGCGATGAACTGCTGACCCCCTTTTCCTGCGTTGCCTTTTATCAGCCGGTCAGCCATGACAGCCTTGACAACGCATGTTCCTATCAGGACTTTCTGGCATGGCTGCAGGGGCTGCTGCCTTCCCTTAACCACAAATCAAAGCCTGGCGATTGGCGTCTTCCCACCATAGAAGAATTGAAGAGTATCTATTCTGCAAAAAGTCAATTCCATGCCGTCCAGGCTTTCAACTACTGGTCTTCCAGTACCTACGCATATAGTGAGACCGGCGCCTGGGTCGTGAGCATGAGCAACGGCTACGTGAACAGCTGCAGTGAGGACTGGGGCTACTACGTTTGGCCCGTGCGTGGCGGACAGTAGGTTATTTGGCGTTTTAGTTCTTTTTCGTGAACCTTTGATTTCAGAGACAACTCGTGTACTGAAAGGAATATCCCGATGAAACCGTTACGGCATTCCGGGGACAGCATAGTTATCTCAAATGAATTACGTCTGATGCCCTTAGAATCACCTTAACTATTTCATGGGGAAGAAGAAATGCCTGTTCAAAAAACACAAACAAGTTCTCTGATTTCGATGGTCGGCATCGTATTACTGGTGCTACTCATCAACGGCGCTATCGGCTATTTCGGGCTGCGCTACGTGGACCTTAAATATGCCGAACTGATGCAACGGGTTAATTTGCTGACCGAGGCAACGGACTTGTCGCGTGAAGCGCAGGTCCACTTCAAGGTCCAGGTTCAGGAATGGAAAAACCTGCTGCTACGTGGTCAGGATGGCCATAACCTGGCCAGCTACCGGGATGCCATGCTGGCGCAAGCCAGCCAGGTTCAGGAAGCTTTACGCCGGCTGGGTGTTCAATCTACCGTGCTCAAACTGGACGCCGAAGCCGCTTTGATCGCCAAGCTCATTTCTGACCATCAGAAAATGCTTGCCGTTTATCAGAAAGAACTGCAGGCCCTGCCGCCTGACACCTTTCTGAATGCTCTCAAACTGGACCGGGCCGTTCGCGGAATTGACCGCCCGCTCAACAATGCAATCGATCAGTTGGCCCAAAGGTTCAAGGAGTTGGCGCATGCGCAGAGGCAGGCAGCTGCCGAACAATCCCAAAAGACCATTGAGACGGTCCGACGCGTGATGATGGTGGGGACAGCGCTGGCCGTGGCCGTCCTTATGCTCATGCTTGGTTTGGTGATTCGCAAGAACCGGGGTCTATGAACATCACAGAATTTCTCATCGCGCTGTTCGCCGGTCTTGGTCTGTTTTTCATCGGGATCAAGCTGATCGGTTCGCACTTGGGCCAGATGACAGGCCGCAGTTTCCGCAAATGGATCCTGCGCCTGATCGACAGATCATGGTCGGCGTCCCTGCTGGGCATACTGTTTGGCGCCATCACCCAAAGCACGAACGCTGTAACCTTCATCGTCAGCAGCATGATCACGGCTGGCCTGGTACCAGTGCGGGTCGTCATGCCGGTCGTGATCTGGGCCAATCTGGGGACTTCTGCCCTGGTGCTCATGGCCACGGTGAATATACGCCTGTTTGTGTTGAGCCTGCTGGCCGTAATAGGTCTCTGCTACTTCTTCAATATTGAAAAATCAAGCCGTTATCGGCATGTTGCGGCAGCACTGCTGGGCGTTGCACTGTTGTTTTTAGGGCTGGATTTCATCAAGCAGGGTGCAGCGCCATTGCGTGAGCTTCAGGCTGTGCGCGATTTGCTTGGCCTGGCGGCCCAATCATTTGGGCTTGTCTTCATGCTGGGTGCCGCCCTGGCCTTTGTTGCCCAATCGTCGGCGACTGTGACGGTGGTCGCGGTCACCATGACCACGCAGGGATTGCTCAGCATGGACCTGACCCTGATGGCCATTTACGGTGCGGGCCTGGGCTCTGCCCTCAGCCTCTGGTTTATGACCACCAACATAGTCGGTTTGGCCCGGCAGCTTGGGTACATCCAGATCTTTCTCAAGGCTGTTTCCGCACTTTTGATGGTGCTGCTGTTCGTGTTGGAACTCGGTTTTGACATCCCCCTGATCAAGGCGCTGATAGGGCATATTTCCACCAATACGAGCATGCAGGGGGCCTGGGCGTATCTGTTAATGCAGCTGCTGGGTTGCCTTGTCGTGACCGCCTGGTCTGACCGGTTGTACCAACTTGCCCTGCGGACATCGCCCGCCACCCTTGAAGAAACGCTGTCGAAGCCACAGTACCTTTATGAAGAGGCGCTTGGTGACGCGGAAACCGCCCTGGACCTGGTCGAAAAAGAGCAGCTGCGGCAACTGGAACGTCTGGTACACTATCTACCGAGTGAAGACCGACGCGCGTCAGCATCGGTCATGGAGGACCCCGGAAGCCCAAATCTTCATGCCGCCAACAGCTCGGTGACTGCCGAGATTGGCGAATTCCTGACCGAGCTGATGGATCGTACGCAAGACCGCGATGCGCTTAACCGCATGCTGAACTTTCAGTCGCGCAATCGCCTCCTGACCGACATCCAGGATGGACTTTACAAGCTTGATGAACTGCTGCGGCCCACCCGGGACGATGTCAAAGCAAGAGCGGTCACGCACGGCATTGTCGAGGGGCTTGATTTTTTGATGTTGACCCTGCTGGATACGATAAAGTCGCTGGATGAGCAGGACCGGGCGCTGTTTCTCAAGCTTACGGCCGACAACTCAGAAGTCATGGAACGGGTCCGCGATCAACTGCTGCGCAAAGGTTCTGAATTGTCGTCGGATGCACTGGAGGCGTTGTTTAGCTCCTCCAGTCTGTATGAGCGAATCGTCTGGCTGCTGCGGCAGTATTGTCTGCTGTTGAATGGCCGGGAACGCTAACAGGGACAAAACCATGAAAGGAGATATTGATGACAGCAACCGCACCGCCCTAGAATGGATTCTGGATCAATACAAGGAATCCAAACCCAAAGACCCCACCATCCGCGAGAAATTCAATACCTACCGCTTCAGCGACTACAAAGAGCAGGTGATTGACCTGATCATGCGTGTGACCACTGTCAGCGTACGAACAATGGCGATTGTGGAGGCGATGGGCGGGGCAGACCGGCGGGCGGAGTAACCGCCAACAAAGTTGGCGCGGGCAAGCAGGAGTTGGCAGCACGCATTTTGCTAACACACTGAAATTGTTGCATGCATATTTGGCATACAACCTGCTAAAAGTAGATAAAACAACACCCGGTCTGACATGAACGGTTGGATGGCGCAGGAGGCAACACCATGTTCACCACCACGATCAAACGCTTCATCACCATTGCCGCAGCAGCGGCGCTCACCCTGGCCTGCGCTGCTGGGAAACCAGGGACTTCCTCCTTTTCGTTGTGACCGGCACGAGTGGCGGCAGAAAACCGGGAAGTCCCACATTTACAAGAAAACTTGTTATCAAGACGCCTGAATACATCTACTGAAAGGAATTACATCATGAAAAAACAACTCTGCATCAGCCTCTTGGCGCTCCTCTGCAGCATAGTAACCAGCGGTGTCGCTTCGGCGGCGAGCTTCACAATAACCTGGAAAAATCAGTTGGGAGAGTCCAGTTGTACCCCGCTTGAGGTGACTGTGAAGAGTATAATTGGAGATATTTCAAGCCGTAATACTAGCAAGTTAAGCGTTGGTGACAGCAGAACAATGACGGTTAACTCGCCTGCCTGTAACAGTATTGAGCTGTCGGCAAATTGTACATATTCAGATAAAGGTACAGTAAAAGCAGTTTCATTACGCGCTAAAGCTCAATGTGGAAACAGTATAGCAACCATTGTGTATCCTGGAGCCATTGATGTGCAGACTCTGATGATTAACAGCATTTGCCGACCTTGGTGCACTGAATAACTACAAAACAGCAACAGCAGTAGACAGGCTGTTTATTTTGGGTGAATTGGGGAAATAACAAGCAGCCTGGAGTGAGTTCCTGGGACACCATATTTATCTCAGAAGAATTCAGTATACTGTCACAAGCATCCACAGTAGATGATTTGATTTTTTGGCAGTGGCTCAAAAATATGGGCCATTTCAGATGATGATTTCATTGATATTAGGTGGTTACCACAAGATTCCCGCATGCGGGAATTGACTTTCGTCAGCAGCAGCATACATTGAGGTACCATGAGCCAACACCTGATTCAGCAGTACGTTAACAGCCTGCACAACCAGACCATTATCACTGAATACGAGGTTTTTGAGCCTGATCTGTGCAAGGCTATGGTGCGCTACCCGTCGATTTCAGGAGCAGTCAGCAGGTGATTGGATGATGTGATCCATTATGGGGCAGATTTTGGCAATATATAGCATCGGCAACCCGCTTCTTCACCAGAATGCCGCTGAAGTTGTGGATCCACAAGACCCTAATCTGGCTGTTCTGGTGGACAACATGCTTACGACTATGCGGGCATCTGACGGGGTGGGGATTGCCGCGCCGCAGATTGGCCAGTCTCTGCGTCTGGTTATCGTTGCCTCGCGTCCCAACCCCCGCTATCCTGATGCGCCGGAGATGGAACCGGTGATCATGGTGAATCCGGAGATCATCAGCTGCTCCCCTGAGCTTGTGCAGGGGCTGGAGGGCTGCCTGAGTGTGCCGGGCGACAAGAAGATGGTCATACGCCACCAGACAGTGGAGGTCTGCTGGCACGATCTTGAAGCACGACGCCATCACCGGAGCTTTTCAGGCTTTATAGCCAGGATTATCCAGCATGAAATCGACCACCTGGACGGTATACTCTACCCTGATCGGGCAGCATCGTCCGGTTAAAAAGGAATCCATCATGACAGCACCCACAGTACCGCCCCATGCCAACCGCATCTACTTCTGCTCTCCGGTCAACGCCCTGGTGGAAGGGATCTACCAGCAGCGGATCCCCTTTACCGAGATCAAGCAGCACGGCGATTTCGGGCTGGGAACCTTTGACAACCTGGATGGTGAGATGGTGATGCTTGATGGCGAGATCTACCAGATTACCTCTGACGGAGCAGCCGCACGGGTAAGCGATGAACTGCTGACCCCCTTTTCCTGCGTTGCCTTTTATCAGCCGGTCAGCCATGACAGCCTTGAAAGCGCATGTTCCTATCAGGCCTTTCTGGCATGGCTGCAGGGCTTGCTCCCTTCCCCCAATATCTTTTATGCCATCAGGATTGAAGGAACATTCAGCAGGATCAAAGTCCGTTCAGTGCCGCGACAGGAGAATTACCGCCCTCTGGCAGAGGTTGCCAAGGATCAGCCGGTATTTGAGTACACCGACACGGAAGGTACCCTGGTGGGCTTTTACACACCACCGTTCATGGGATCGTTAAGTGTGCCCGGTATGCACCTGCACTTTCTGTCTGCTGATCGGCAGACCGGCGGACACCTGCTGGAGTGCTGTCCCAACGGGATTATTGCCGGTATCCAGTTTCTCACCACCCTTGAGCTGGGTTTGCCGATGAGCTTTGATTACCTGACCTGCGATTTTCAGCGGGATACGGAAAAAGATCTGGAGAGCGCCGAGAAATAGGCTGCAAGCGCCACCAAGGTTGGCAGTCAGGGCAAATAGTTGGCAGAGCCACCTATTACAACAGATTGATATCACGTTGATTGCTTTTGGCACACAATCTGTAGCAACTCCAACAGAGACAAGTATTCGCTAAACACAGGAGGAAGACAGTCATGAAAAGCCCCAAAAGTTACCTTAAATCAGCAAGCCTGTTTTTTGCTGGTTTTGCCGCAGCAGTGGCGCTTACCCTGGCCTGTGCCGCTGGCGGGGCTTATGCCGAGTTAATAGACAACAACAACGGCACCATTACCGACACAAGTACCCGTCTGGTCTGGCTGAAGAACGCCAACTGTTTTGGCAAGCAAGACTGGCAGACAGCCATGAACAGCGCTGCCGGTTTAAGTTCCGGCGCCTGCGGATTAAGCGATCAATCCACTGCTGGTCAGTGGCGGCTCCCTAAGAAAGAGGAGCTACAAGCCAGAGCTGCCAGTAGGGCTGGATTTTCAAACATCCAGTCCAGTTATTACTGGTCCTCCAGTACCTACGCATACAACACCTACTACGCCTGGTTCGCGGGCATGTACAACAGCCTCGTGGACTACGGCAGTAAGAGCTACTACTACAACGTTTGGCCCGTGCGTGCCGGACGGTAGACTATTGGGCTCTTTGATGATTTGATCTGATTTGAAGCGGTGCTGCAAACAGCACCCGGTCGATACGGAAACAAATGCACCACGGGGATCGCACAACACCATTACTTGACCTGGATCATCCGGATGAAACTGAAAAATTCAGCGTTGTCCGGTTAGCTTTTTGCTTTGGCCTGATTTTAAGCTCCCCTCCTATTTTAGGAGGGGTTGGGGGTGGTAAGGTGTGCGGACGGCGGCGATAGTGGAGGCGATGAAAGGGGCAGACCGGCGGACGGAGTAAGCGCCTACATAGTTGGCGGCGGCAAAGCAGAGTTGGCAGGACGTATCACCATAACACGCTGATAACAGACACATCATCCTTTGGCATACAAGCTGCATAGAGTCAGCATCACACAAAAGAGCCACAAAGGAGAACGAACATGAAGCGTCTGATACTCGGCATGACAATAGTCTGTTGTCTTACGGTGGTATCCGGTGCTGCCTGGTGCGGTGACAACGGCACTGTAACCGTCAACGGAATGGTCTGGCTGAAGGATGCCGGATGTCTGGGAAAAATGAACTGGGAATCTGCCATGTCACGCCCCAAAAGCCTTGCGCACGGCCAGTGCGGACTGACTGACAACTCAAAGATCGGCGATTGGCGTCTTCCCTACATAGATGAATTGAAGGCCATCTATTCTGCAAAAAGCCTATTCAATGCCGTCCAGGCTAGCGTCTACTGGTCTTCCAGTACCTACGCCGGCTACACCAACGACGCCTGGGTCGTGTTCATGAACGGCGGCTACGTGAGCTACGGCAATAAGGGCTTCAACGGCTACGTTTGGCCCGTTCGCGATGTTCAGCGCTAGGGCAATCGCATGAATTGGTAGAGCTCCGCCAAGCTGATTCATTAAAAAGGAGAAAACAACAATGAAGAAAGCCATAGCTACTACAGCAGTGTTTGCCGCAATTGCTTTTACTTTTGCCAATAGTCCCGTAACGGCTGCAGAGTACACAATCACCTGGAAGAACAACCTGCCTGTCCCGACAGGGCTGATTTCCTGCTCACGAACGATCAACGGCGTATCAACTACCGGGGTTGATACGCCAATCAAAGCCGGAAGTAATCTGGATTTCGGTCCTGTCAGAACCACACCTGTGACAGAGACCTTCAGTTACACTCCTCCAACCGGGTGTGGAAAGATAAAACTCCGGATCAGCTGTGCGTACAAGGATGGCGATATAACGGAATTTATGACCGGGAATGACGTTGTACCCTGCCGTTCTAACGTAACAGCAACCATCAATCTCTTCACGCTCTCGGTGGATTGATCCGAACAACGGCTGGCGAGAAATTCCCTGATACATGGCAAGAGGAAAACGCCAGAAAAGCACAAGGGGACAGTCGCCTTGTAACCATCCTGTTGACATACAGGAATTAAAAAGGAGAACACCATGAAAACAAAAACCGCACTCATCGTAGTAACCACCCTGCTGGCAACCTCACTGTTTACGCTGGGCAGCGCCGAAGCCGGCATGATCAAGGTGATCAACAACTCAAACTTTGTGTTGGGGGTGGGGGTTACCTACAGTGACGGCAGAACAAGCGGACCGGACATCATCAACCCCAACAGCAGCAAGCCGGGATTGGGGTCGCCGGTGAAAGCCGTTACACGGTTCAAGGTGGTCAACACTACCTCAGGCACTGATATTGCCAAGGCGCGGTTGCTGGATTACCAGGAGTCAGTCCCCCATATTCTGAAAGACTATGTGGTTACCGTGGATACGCAGGGTGCTGTTACCGTAAACTCCTCTATGCCGGCAGGTTTTTAACCGGTGGTATCCGGCGGGTTGTCGGTGCTGGTTGCCCAGTGCCATGACAGAGACGAGGTTATCCATGCGTAGCTGTACTCGCCGTACGTTTTTACGTCAGACCGCCCTGGCAGGCAGCATACTGCTCGTACCCGGCCTACTGGGCGGCTGTGCCGCCACCCGTCACGCAATCCGGCAGAGCTTGCCCGACCTGCAGCTGTGGCCACTGGAGCGCAAGTTGGCCCAGATGCTGCTGCTGGGGTTTCCCGGCGAGACCCTGGAGCCGGGCAGCCCGATAGATGAGGCAATACGCCGTTACGGGGTGGGCGGGGTGGTGCTGTTTGACAACAACGTGGACCTGGGGGTGACCGGCCGCAACATCACCGGCCCGGCCCAGACCGGAAGGCTTACCAGTGCCCTGCAGCAGGCATCAGAGCTGCCGCTGCTGATTGCGGTTGATCAGGAGGGGGGCGTGGTTGCCCGGCTGAAGGATCGTTATGGTTTTCCCCCCTCGTTATCGGCACAGTTCCTTGGTCAACAGAACCGCCTGGAGCTGACCCGGTCTGCAAGTGACGACATTGCAGCTACGTTGGATGAATACGGCTTTAACCTGAATCTGGCCCCCTGTGTTGACCTGAACACAAACCCGGCCAATCCGGTGATTGCCCTTAAAGAACGTAGCTTTTCCGCTGATCCGGCACTGGTGACAGCCCATGCTGCCGAATACATCAAGAGCCATCACCAACGACAGATCCTGACCTGCCTGAAGCACTTTCCCGGTCATGGTAGTTCACGGGCGGACTCACACCTGGGGCTGACCGATGTGACCAATTACTGGGGCAGGGAAGAGCTGATACCGTACCGTAACCTGATCAATCAGGGGCTCTGTGATATGGTGATGACGGCCCATACCTTTAACACCGCTCTTGATCCCGACTATCCCGCCACCCTTTCAAAGGCCACCATTGATGGTATACTCCGCAAGCAGCTGGGGTTTGACGGCGTGGTGGTTAGTGATGACCTGTACATGGGGGCCATTGTCCAGCACTACAGCTATGAGACCGCCGTTGAAAAGGCGATCAATGCCGGGGTTGACCTGCTGGTGGTTGCCAACGACAAGGCCTACCGGCCCGACATCATGCCCCATACCATCAATCTGCTGGTTGAGCTGGTGCAGCAGGGTCGCATATCCCGTGAGCGGATTGATCAGGCCTGCGGACGGATCATGGCGATGAAACAGCGGATCCTAAGACCTGGGGATACTGCATAACAGGATGCAATCAGCGTAATTCTTCTGTAGCGCACTGGAGTTGCGCAGCAGTCAACGGTAAGGAGTACTACAATGAAATATCGTCCGTTTTTCCTGCTGCAGATGTTGTTGCTCTGCACCCTGCTGCTACAGGGAGGCTGTTCATCATCATCTTCATCCTCCAGCACCCCCCCCCAGACCATATCGATCGGTGTTCTGGCGCCGCTTACCGGCAGCCTGCAACATATCGGAGAAGGGATGCAGGCTGCACTTGCGGTCGGCCTGCCTCAGGTAAACCGGCGGCTTACCCTGGAAGGGCAGAATTTCAGGCTTGCAACTGTTGTGAAAGATACGGCCTCTGACCCGCAAACGGCTTTAATAGCCTTGTGGGCGCTCAAGGCCCAGGGGATCAAGTTTGTCATCGGTCCCGTCAGCAGTGCCGAGTGTGCAACGATCCTGCCGGTGGCAAACTCGCTGGGTATGATCCTGATAAGTCCGGCCAGTACCGCAACCTCACTGGCCATCGCCGGTGACAACCTGTTTCGTCTGATGCCCAATGACAACAGCCAGGGGGCCGGTACCGCAGCCTTGATGCTGAAAAAGGGATTTACGGCAGTAGTGCCGATCTGGCGCGGCGATGTCTGGGGTGATGATCTTAAGACAAGCATCACCACCGCCTTCCAGACCGGCGGCGGTGCAGTGTTGAGTGGTGTCCGCTATACTCCCGGCGCTGTCGGCTACGACACGGAACTTGATCAGGCCGCCATCCAGGTTTCACAGGCGTTGACTACCCATGGAGCCGACAAGGTGGCGGTGGTGATGATTTCCTATCCAACCGACTCAGTTGCCCTGCTGAACAGCGCGGCAACCAAGCCGTCGCTGGCACAAGCAGGCTGGTTCGGCAGCGACGCCTCGACCCTCTCCCCCCTGATTACCGCTTCTGCCACCGCCTCCGCCTTTGCGGCGCAGACCAACCTGTTGTCTCCAATCTTCAGTAGGGAAGAGGTGGTACTGCCTTTGCCGGGCACCGTGCTGATCGATCGTGCACTACGTGAGAAACTCTCGCAACAGCTCGGCCGTCAGGCGGACAGCACCACCTTCGCCACCTGGGATGCACTGTGGCTGACCGCCAAGACCTATACGGCAGGCGGTATCAATGCCGATACCGAAACGCTGAAGGCAGACCTGGTCACTGCTGCAAAGAGCAACGTCGGCCTGAACGGCGCGTTGGTCATGAATGCAGCGGGCGACATGAACAAAGGCAACTATGCCTTTTACAGCATCGCGGCAAACGGCGGCAGTTATGCCTGGCAACTCAAGGCCGCCTATCAATATGAACAGCAGTCAACCCCTAAGATTATTGATGTATCCGAACCGGTCTTGAAGGGGCTCACTCCTCCCGCTGCAGAGGTCAGGATCGGAGCACTGCTGAGTCTGACCGGCAGCCAGTCCCACAATGGACGCTCGATCAGGGCCGGGCTGGTGGCAGCACTTGACAACATCAATACCTACCTCACCCGGCACGGCTATCCGGTCAAGATCGCGCTGGATATTATCGACACCGGCTCAGAGGCGGATCAGGCCTTAAGCGGCTTCAATACACTGGCTGACCGTGGGATCAGGTTTATTGTCGGTCCGGTGACAAGCGCCGAATGCCAGCGGGTGCTGTCGGCAGCCAACAACCGCGGTGTCATTCTGCTCAGTCCGTCAAGCAACGCGATCCAGCTGGCGCAGCCCAACGACAACCTGATACGTTTTGTGCCGAGCGCCACGCTTGAGGCCCAGGCCCTGGCTATGCTTCTGTATGAACAGGGGATACGCTCCCTGGCGATCATGGCTCGCAACGACATCTGGGGAACAGATTTGGCAAGCCGTACCGCCAGTGAATTTCAAGCGTTGGGCGGAACGGTCATGACCAGCGTCACCTACCCGACAGACTCCACCAATTTTGCCAGCCAGCTGGCCACCCTTGCCGGGGTTCTGAACTCGGCTACGCCGACAAGCACTGCAGTATTGACCGCCTCTTTTGATGAAATCACCGAGATCTTTCTCCAGGCTCCCGACTATCCCTCCCTTGCCACGGTCAAGTGGTACGGCAGCGACGGGTCGGCACAGAATGAGCGGCTTGCAGCAACCCCTGCTGCTGCTGCCTATGCAGCCGCACGCAGCTTCACCTGTCCGATCGAACATGTTTTTATCCAGCATCCCCCCCAGCCGAATTCGATTACTAAGCTGGTTATCCGGGATGACATCCGGGAGGCCTATAACGGCATCCCCGCGCTCTACGCCTACCCGGCCTGGGATGCCCTCTGGATCATCGTAGCCGCGTTACTCGACAGTGAATGGTCAACCGACCCGGCGGTGCTGCGAAGCGCTGTCCTGAGCGAGTCGGACCACTACATCGGCATGAGTAACTTCATGGGGCTGGATGCAAACGGCGACAGAAAATACGGCGACTACGCCTTTTTTAGCCTGACACAGGGCACTGCCGCCTATACCTGGAATCCGTTTGCAACCTTCCATTACCATCCGGTCCTCTACCTGACACCGAAAATCACCTATCCCTAGGAGCAAAACATGTCGCGCAAGGTGCATACTCAATATGAACGATCAGACGTATAGCGTTATCCCCGGCCTGACAACCGTCACTGCCAGCCACTGCTGCAAGAAGCCGCGTATAGGGCTTGAAGTTGTTACCAACGAATTCATAAAGGAGATGACATGTTGAAGAAAACGACCTGTTATTTATTGATTTCTGCGATGCTGTTCATGCTTGCCGCCTGCGGCGGTGGAGACGGCACGCCGCCTGCACCAGCAGCCAAGACAACGGTGCTGGTGTACATTGAAGGGACCAATCTGGAGGCCGAAGATGCACAGGCAACCGCCAACATCAACGAGATGCTGGCTGCCTCATCTGCAGAGCACCTGAACGTTGTGCTGACCACCGGTGCGGCGAATAAGTCGGTGGCCACCGATCCGGTAACAAGCTGGAAAACCGTCAAGCGCCACCAGATCAAGGACGGCAAGCTGATCGAGTTGGCTGATCTGGGTGTTCAGGACATGGGCACTACCGCAGCCCTGACCGATTTTATCAAATGGGGACAGACTACCTTCCCGGCAGACAAGTACGTACTGGTCTTCTGGGATCATGGCGGCGGGACAAACGGCGGGTATGGTGGTTACAGTGGCGACGGAGATGTAACAACCAAGGCCGGTAACCTCTCTGTTTCTGAACTCCAGCAGGCGATCAAGGATGCCGTGGCTGTTACCGGCAAGAAGTTCGAGCTGATCGGTTTTGATGCCTGCCTGATGGCAACCGCTGAGATTGCCTACTATCTGGAGCCGTACGCAAAGTATCTGGTTGCATCTGAAGAGCTTGAGCCGGGATCAGGCTGGAATTACACCCCGTTCCTTAACGCCATTGCCCATAATGCTGCTGCCGATGGCCTTGCCATAGGCACGGCCATTGCCGATGCATATTCAGCAAAAGCAGAAAAAGAATCCTACAGCTATACCATCTCGGTCACCGACCTCTCTCAAATAGGCGGCCTGCTGACCGCCATTGTACAGCTTTCCGAGACCATCAGCACAAGTGTTGAACAGGCAGGACGGTCTGCCTGGAATCTGATAGCAGGGGTACGCAGCCAGGCTGACGAATACGGGGCGGACTATATCAACAGAAATTTTACGAACCAGGTTGATATCGGACATTTTGCCCAGCTTCTGGGCGGTGTGGCCGACACCTCGTGGCACGCACCTGCAGCAGCGCTGCAGGCCATTATCGGAAAGGCTGTACGCTACAACAGAGTCAGCGTTGCCCATGAGGCATCAACGGGTCTGTCAATCTTCTTCCCCTTTCATAACTTTGAGGATGCAAAACAGGATATGCTGACCTATGCCAAAACCCCTTTCAATCTGCACTACTATGAAGCCTTGAGCTGGTTTGTACAGTTTCCGCTTGAAAATCCTCCCGGCACCGGATTTGCGTTTGCGCCGCCCACACAGGCCGGAACCGTGGTGCAGGCTGTGCTTGCCAGCCCCTTTGCCATTGCAGAGAAGTATGCTGTGGTAATTGCACCTTCCCCAGAATCACCGGATAGTTATATGCTGCTGGGAATGGATATCGCCGAGAGCAGTCCGACCGGAGCAGACACCTATACGTTGAACTACACCCGCAACAACACCTGGTTTGCGCTGGAAGGCGAACCGGTTTCGATCTTTTTTGAATCAGTATTGAGAGATGGGCGCTACGTCATAAATATCCCGGTCTACTATCGTGCCAAAGGGAGCGTACCAGGTGCAGACAGGCCGGTAAACCTTACCGTGCTGTACGATCCCAAAAACAACACGGGCGAGATCAGATCGGCTTGGGAGGGGATCCAGGAAGACGGTACGGCGAGCCGTGTAACCGTGTATATCAACACGGGAGACCTTATCGCTCCGGTATTTCAAGTGGTAGATACGGCAACGGTGCCGGAAACCATCACCTATGTGAAAGAACAGGAATTTGAGCTGAAGGATGCAGCCCTGACCTTCAGCCGGATACCCATTCCAGCTGGTAATTATCAGCTTGGCTTTCAGGTGCGCGATCTGGCCGGCAACGTTGAGTCATCCCAAGCGGTGGCCTTTACGGTTGGGGCAGCGGCAACCAAGGCAACTGTGTTGACGAAACAGAGTCCCGTATTCCTGCGCAAAGGGTTCTGGAGCGCCCTCAAGTAAGCGGATACTAGTCATGGTACCCACGCCCTTGCATGGGTACCATGACTGAAGAACACTGCATCATTTGTTTAACAGTCCTTTAAAAAACGGTTGACTGGGCCTGCTACACTATCAAGGATCAGCAGGAATCAGCAGGAAAGCCGTTGGTGGGTTCACCCTGTTGCAATAGTTCAAGCTGGAGCAAAAACCGGTAAGACAGCCCCACGAAAGGAAACAAACCATGAGTACAACAGCACGCATCAGTATGATCGCCCTCTTCTGTATAACATTCTTCGCTGCAGTACCGGCCTTCTCGGTAACACTGCCTGAGTCTAACCCGAAGTTTAAGGGTAAGATGGTTGTCAACAAAACAATGGTCAGTTCCGGTTACCCTCAGGGTTCCATGACCTTTCACAGCAACGGTTCCCTGACAAGTAACAGCTAGCAGTTTACCGTTGAGTCCAAAGGAGCCGCAATCATGAAGAATCGCATAATCGCCATCCTGAGCATCTTTCTGTTGTTGTTCAGCACTGGCTTGCCCGTATCTGCGGCGCTGAACCCGTTGAGTACGCTGCAGCACAACCGCACCACCGGGATCAGTGATATTGATCTGACCATCTCGCTGGATTGGGACCCGACCAAGGTGAATCTGAATGTCACCCCGCGGGGGATGACCATCGCCGAAACCGAGGCGGCAGTGCGCAGCTTTGCCGCCTCATTGTTCGGTATGACCAATGGACTGCACCGACTGCGCAATATCTACATCCACACCAACCGCAAGGCCTGGACAACGGCTGATATCCGCTATGTCGGCACCAAGGCAGGACGGTCCAGCGCCAGCGTTGCGGCCTGGCAGGTGCCGAACCAGCAGATCACCATGTATGTCTATGAGACCACAACCGAGACGGATGACTATCCCGGACCGGTGATGGCCCATGAGATGGGGCATTATCTCTACGGCATATTTGATGAATACCGCGAGCAGCCGGGTAAGGATGCCTACACCATTGCTGAGCTGCTGCAAAAGGGGTGGCTTGATGACCCGGCCACTGATGATGACGGCACCCAGCCCTCCATCATGAATCAGCATTGGGAATACCCCAACTGGTTTTCTCATGAGGGGGGGTATTCCGGGGCGGCCAGCAAACGCAATACCGCTCAATACCGTGCGTATCAAAAGAGTATCTGGGAGACCTTAAGTTCAGCTCCTTCAACTGACCCTGAGTATGCCCGTCGCTACAATCGCAAGCAGTTTGAGGCCTTTATAGGTAAGCGGGTGGCTAGCTCAGCTGATCTCAAGGCCCCCAAAAGCGGCAACCTGTCCGGCTACGATGATGCCCTCAATATCGTCTGGGTCGATGCACCGGTCCTGAACCTGGTGCTTTTGGACAGTGCCATTCCGGCCAGTCGCTGGGATGAGGCCCGCAACGGCGCCGCGAACCTTGCCCGCAACCTGCCGGCAGGCGGCTACCTGCAGGTGCAAAGTGGCAGCAGCACCGGCCTGGCACGGGCACTGGTCTCGGAAGCAAATCGCACCGCTTTGGCGAACCAGGCCGGACAGGTGCAGCAGACGGCAACAGTTTCACTGGAGGCAGCCCTGGTTGCGGCGCTCAGCCAGGTACGGGCCTACCGGTCGACGCTTCAGTACAATCAGGTTACCAATCTCTATCTGCTTACCGCTGCGAACCCAACGGTATCGGCCTCGCTGATTGACGAACTGAAACAGCTTAATGTGGCAGCACGGGTGTTCTTTCTGGCGCCCCAGACAGGCGCTGCCGCAGCCAAGTCTTCGGTCCGTCCAGAGCCAAAGCCGATCAAGTCGTCGGTTCAAGCGGGCGATCAGATCTACTTAAGCCAGTTAGGCCGCGAGACCGGTGGCAGTTTCAGTACCATCAACTCAAGCGGTGAACTGGCCACTGAACTGTTTACCGCAGCCAATGAGAGCGAGGGGCTTGGCCTGGCCGTACTCAACAGTACTGATGTTTCCCGGCTTGCTGCCGGGCAGCGGCTTGAGATGCGCTTTGTGGTGGGAGGATATGATCCCCTGCCGATGATCATCATGGAGGTCTCACCGGATGAGATGGCCCGGCTGACCCCCAGTCTGGTTGACCCAAGCGGCAAGACTATTACCTCCGCCACAACCGGTGTAATAATGGAGGCAGATACCGAGAACGGCGGCTGGCTCTGGATGCTTGACCCGGATCAGTATGCAGGCGCTTACGGCGCCTGGACCGCGGTATTGACTGCCAAAGAGGCGGTCAGTAACGATCTCGGTATGCTGGCAGCCGGTGTCTCACCCTTGTTGTTGCAGATGGACGTGCTGCAGCGACCGATATCCGGCAACCTGTTGGAGGTAGCGCTCAGGCTGGATCGGCCGGTGCTGCAGGCCAAGGTGCGAGCCGATATTTACGATGAAAGCGGCAAAAAGATCCACGCCGGACGTGTCCTTACCGATGACGGCAAAAACGGTGACCTACGCCCCAATGACGGTATCTATACCCTGGCCCTGAACGACCTGTCACCTGGCGAATACACCTTTGAGGTCGTTGCCGACGACAACAACGGCAATGCTGTTGCTTCGGACCGCGGGACGCTCTTCAACCCCCGCAAGGCTGCTGCTCCTGATGAGGCAACCGGCCCGTTCCAGCGGATGGATGAAGCAACCTTTGCCGTAGCAGCCGTGAGTCCGGCTCCTACGAATAGTGATGGCGGTGGCTGTGCCGTGGGTAGCGGTGACTCCCGCGACCTGCTGCTGGTAATGGCCCTGGTCTTCCCATTGCTCTACCTGCTGGTGCCACGCCGCAGACAGCGGCAGCAGGTGTGACCGTTCGGCAGGAGGCGCTGCTGGTTGTCATGGCAGCGCCTCTCGTGGCTGTTGCCGGTGTGCAGAGCGGGGTATTGACGCAGACACCGGCAGCCCCACTCTGGTACCTGCTGCTGGCAGCCCCGATCTGGGAGGAACTGCTCTTCAGGCGGGGGCTGCAGGAGCGGCTTTTGCGGTTCAGTTGGGGCAGCAGGCGTCTTTTACAGTTTAGCCTGCCTGCGTGGATAGTCGGGTGTGTTTTTGTGCTGGCGCACTTGCCGTTTCAAGGGGTACATTCGCTGCTGGTGCTGCTGCCGGCCCTGGTGCTGGGGCGGTTGTTTGAACACACCGGCCAGGTGCTGCTCTGTATCGCACTGCACAGCTGGTTTAACCTCTGTTGGCTGTTGGTTGCGGGAACCGTATCCGCAGGGATGAGGTGAATCAAAGTACACTTTGGAAAGCAGAACTGTCTGTGTCACGATTACTGATGCTGCTCTGCTGTTGGCTGATTACGCCGGCAAGGCGATCTCAATCAGCAGTAGCCCTACCAGTGCCTGGGGCTGTCGGCATACCGACTTTGCGCAACCTGTTGGACACGACGTCATTAGTCCGCTCCGTGGAGGCAATGATGTCGGCCTGGCCTGATGACGCCGACGATACTATGTGGTTACCGTGCTTTTTTGAAACAGGGGCACTGGGACCTGAAGCTCAAAAACAGGGAGTTTGAGCTGCTGCCTGAAATCACCGTAAACTTGCAACCTGAATGAACCGTAAGGAGAGACATCATGAAAAGGAATATCATCAGCTGTTTGCTTTTTGTAGCCACTTTAACAACAACTGTTACAGCACATGCCGATGCCACCTGCATGTGCATCGGCATGACAACCGGCAAAGAGTGCGGGGGCTCCGGCATGGGAGGCAACTTCCTGCAGATCAAATCTGTGGGCGACGCGCAACTCAAATACCACTTGGTTACCCTGGGACTGATCACCAGACTGAATAGCATCGGCAAGGCATACGATCAGGCAACCGGATGGTTTTGCTGGACCGGCTCACTGACACGATAGTCGGATTACGGAGGGAGAACAGCATGGAATTGCAGAGGGCACAGCCCGGCGAGGCTCTTGAACAGCATCGTCTGGGACATATCGCCTGCAGCCGCCGCACCTTTCTGAAGGGGGCGGCCCTGGTTGGAGCGGCAGCTGCCTTTCCTGCGTTAATGGCCGGCTGTGGCAGTTCCGGTACTGCTGATATCCCGCTGGAGCAGAAGATCGCCCAGATGCTGATGGTTGGTTTTCGCGGACTGACCCTGGAAAAAAACAACTACATCTACCGCGATATCCAGGAGTACCGGATCGGCGGGGTGATCCTGTTTGACCGTGATGCCCTGCTCAAGACTTACGGACGCAATATCGTCTCGCCAGCGCAGCTGCAGGCTCTGACTGCTTCACTGCACGCCCTGTCGGCATCACCGCTCTTTATCGCTGTTGATCAGGAGGGGGGTAAGGTTGCACGCCTCAAAGAAAGTTACGGTTTTCCGCCCACGGTGTCGGCCCAGTACCTGGGCACCCTCAATAATCCGGCAATAACCCGCCTGTATGCCGACAGCATCGGCGCCACCCTGGCTGAAAACGGCCTGAACATGAACTTTGCACCGGTGGTGGATCTGAACATCAATCCCCTGAGTCCGGCCATCGGGGCACTGGAACGGAGTTTTTCTGCCGACCCTGCTGTTGTCACCAACCATGCCCGGATCTTTGTGGAGGCCCATGACAGAAGCCGGGTTGCCAGCTGTTTCAAACATTTTCCCGGCCACGGCAGCGCCACGGTTGATTCACATCTCGGCTTTGTGGATGTGACCAATACCTGGTCAGCCATTGAGCTGGAGCCGTACCGACGGTTGATCAGTGAGGGCAATGCCCGGATGGTGATGACCGCTCACGTCTTTAATACCAGGATTGATCCCATCCTGCCTGCAACCCTGTCACCAGCCTTTATCAACGGCATGCTGCGCCAGCAGCTGGGGTTTGACGGCGTGGTGGTGACCGATGATCTGCAGATGCAGGGCCTGACCCAGTTCTTTGACTACAAGACCATTGTAGAGCGTAGCATTCTGGCCGGGGTGGATATCATTCTGGTCTCCAACAACCTGAGCTATGACCCGGAGATCACCCCCACCACCATCAACCACGTTATGGAGCTGGTGCGCAGCGGCAGGATCAGCGAGCAGCGGATTGATCAGTCATACCGCCGGATCATGGCGCTGAAGCAGCGGCTCTACGTATGAAGTTTGTCGGCTGGCCAGATTGGAATGATGTACGATCGTTAAAGGAGATCGCGATGACCGCAAAA
This sequence comes from Geobacter sp. UBA6802, assembly GCA_002452325.1. Classification (GTDB taxonomy): domain Bacteria; phylum Desulfobacterota; class Desulfuromonadia; order Geobacterales; family Pseudopelobacteraceae; genus Trichlorobacter. The sequence goes on along the minus strand of DKFG01000128.1, from coordinate 2,089 downwards.
CAGTTTCTGACGATAACCCTGCTCAGCTGCATTCTCACTGCTGCAAACACGAGCGTGGCACAGGAATATCTGTTTACCGTGGGCAACAATACGAAAGCTGTGTACTGTAATCCGCTTGAGATAAAGATTCTCAATAATGGCCAGCAGATCGCCAACGCCTTTACAACATCGCCACTCTCGCCGAACAGCGTCAGCCAGACTGTTCGTCTGAAGGCCGACTACTGTTCTCAGATCCAGCTTAAAACCGTCTGTTCAGGCCAAAATAACCTCCACACCAAAGGCTGTTCCGGCGGCAGTATTACCATCGTGTCTCCAACCGAGATGATCTATTGAGCCAGTTGGCCCATACAGACAGGAACTGCCCATGACCTTCTCCCGTTTTCGTCCTGCCACCATCAGAACCCGCATCCTCTATGCCCTGTTGGGCACGGCAGCCCTGTCGCTGGTCTGCTTTGGCCTGGTCTCGCTCTGGAGCATGGATAACCTGGGGCGTTCATCACTGAAAGGGACCGTGGGCCTGAGCCAGGAGTTGCTGAAGATCAGCAAGGGCTCGTTGGAAACTCTGAGTCAGGATGGTCTGCTGAAGGCCACCGTGGACCAAGCTGCCCTGATTGACACCCAGTTCCGCGATGTGGAAAACGATCTGAAGGTGCTGGTTGATATTGCTGAGCGGCTCTGGAAACAGCCCGGCATCTACCCCCGTAAACGTTCCTACTCCATCCATGAACAGCCGTCTGACCCCAGGGCTGCCTCGGTCTGGCAGATCCCCAAAGGGGTAACCACCGCCTCTATAGCAGCAGATCTGCAGCTCTCATCCTCCATGGATGACTTTATGATCTCGGTCTTGAAGAGCAATGCCGTGATCAACGATTGTAACCTGGCTACTCCGCAAGGGCTGTTTCGCCGTTTTCCCTGGTCGGCCAATATCGACCCTGCCTATGATGTCCGTACCCGGGACTGGTTCAACCGGGCGCTGGAGACCGGCACCCTGGGCTGGAGTGAGCCATATGTGGGGGTGATTGCCCGTAACCTGCGGGTCAACTGCTCTGCCCCGGTCGTGAAGAACGGCAAGGCCGTGGCGGTGATCGGCCTGAATGTGCCGCTGACAACCATTCAGGACCGGATCATCAGGATGCGGATCAACAACCAGGGACGGGCCTACTTGGTTTCTCAGGACCGCCGTATCCTGGCCCGTGAGGGACTGGATACCAACAGCGACCAATGGAAACAGAAACAGAGCGAAAGCTTTTTCTCGTTTGACGATCAGCAGGCAATGCCGCTTCTGGACAAGAGCCTGGCCTCCGGTACCCCCGGTATTATGCGCGGCATCCTGAACAAGCAGGACAGTTTTGTGGCTTACGCCCCGATCAGCACCACCGGCTGGTCGGTGCTGTTCGCCCTGCCGGTGGAGGCGGTCTATGCCCCGATCCGTCCCACTGAACAGGCGATCATTACCGAGACCCAGGCTGCCCAGGAGCAGGTCTATCGCCACATCGGCGTTTCGCTGGCCGTGCTGGTGGGGGTCTTTCTGCTGATCCTGGCGGGTGTCACCGTGGTTTCACGGCGGGTGGCCGAGAAGATCACGGCGCCGATCCTGGAGCTGGAGGATGGGGCCGAGATTATCGGCAACGGCAATCTGGAACATCGGCTGCAGATCACGACCGGCGATGAGATCCAGCAGCTGGGGGATACCTTTAACCGGATGGCGGCTGACCTGTCAGCCCACATCCGTCAGCTGACCGAGACCACCGCAGCCAAAGAGCGGATTCAGAGCGAACTGAAGCTGGCCACTGATATCCAGGCCTCACTGCTGCCCCGCATCTTTCCCCCGTTTCCGGATCGGGCCGATATTGAACTGTATGCCCTGATGGAACCGGCCAAGGAGGTGGGAGGNNGATTTCTACGACTTCTTCTTTCTGGATGATCACCGGATCTGCCTGGTTATCGGTGATGTCTCCGACAAAGGGGTACCGGCAGCCCTTTACATGATGGTGGCCAAGACCCTGCTGAAGAGCGAGGCGCTGCGGGATGCGAGCCCGGCGGAGATACTGGAACGGGTCAACTCGATCCTGGCCCTGGATAACGAGTC
>DKFG01000187.1:7971-8291 GCA_002452325.1 Geobacter sp. UBA6802 | reverse complement strand
CCTTGACGCATTTTTCACAGAGGATGCAGCGGTTGGGATCGCTTTCAAGCAGTGACCAGTCGTAGCGAATCTGCAAGCGCTCAAGGTCGGCGCTGTATTCCTGTTTGGCAACTCCCAAGCCGTAGCAGGTATCTTGCAGGTCGCACTCACCGGCTGCGTCGCAGACCGGGCAGTCCAGCGNNTGACCAGCATCAGCTCCATGGTCTTTTTACGGATCGTCTCAAGCTCCGGCGATTGCGTAGTCACCTTGATCCCTTCCTTGACCGGGGTGTTGCAGGCGGTCATGGGACGGGCAACCCCTTCCACATGCACGGCGCAGA
>DKFG01000187.1:5748-7870 GCA_002452325.1 Geobacter sp. UBA6802 | reverse complement strand
CAGCATTCAGTGTGTGCCATTGCTTGTATCCTATGCTGAATTAAAGTTTGTTCTTACAATGCGACCATGGCCATACGGTAGCAGCGCAGACAGCGATCTGCCTCGGCCTGGGCGGTTGAGTCGGCAAAGCCCAGCTCCACCTCCTGGTAGTTGCCCTTGGATGCGCGCGCCTTGCCATGGATCTCGTTCTGGTGAGCACGGTCGGCAGAATCCAGCCAAGCCACCGGCTCGTTCTTGTCGTATACTCCCAGATAGGTCAGCAGGTCTTCAAAGATCTNNTCTCCTGCTCGGTCAGATAGGCCTTGCCTTCTTCCAGATAACGCTGGATGACATTGGCGGCGCGGTGGGCATTACCGATACAGGCCACCACCGTTAGCGGACCGATCTCGGCATCGCCACCGGCAAACACACCGTCACAGTCGGTGATCAGGGNNCGGCGAAAACCCCTTCCAGATCGGTAATCAGGGTACGGGAAAGAGGGTTCCCCATGCTGTCGTTGAGATCACGGCCCTTGGGGCTCTTCAGCGGCAGAGCCTTGGTCACCACGGTATTCCATTTGGTGATATCAATCCCCATCTTCTCGGGGATGAAACCCAGATCGGGATCCTGACCGATGGCCGGGATGACCGTGTCGCACTCAACTACGAACTCACTGCCGGGAACCGGTTCTGGACGACGGCGACCGGAGGCATCCGGCTCGCCCATGGCCATCCGTACACATTCAACACCGGTTACCTGCTCATTGGCATCAACGATAATCTTTGTGGGAAGCACCTGAAACTCGAACTTGACCCCTTCTTCATCAGCGCCATCCACTTCCCACACGTCAGCCGGCATCTCCTTGCGGGAGCGACGATACAGCAGGATGGATTCCTCAGCCCCCTCACGCAGGGCCACCCGGACGCAGTCAATGGCAGTGTTACCGCCGCCAACCACACAGACCTTTTTGCCCATGCCGGTAGGACGCCCCATATAGGCCTCACGCAGGAAGTCAATGCCGCCGGTCAGGAACCCTTTGTAGCCCTTGTCCTCACCCTCAACCCCCATCGGCTTGGAGCGGTGGGCGCCGGGGGCCAGGAACACGGCGTTGTGTTTGGCCTTCAGTTCCGGCAGGGAGATGTCTTTGCCGACGCGGCAGTTATAGATGATCTCAACCCCCATGGACTGAATGATATCAATGTCACGCTGGAGGATATGACGCGGCATCCGGTAAGCCGGGATACCCACTGCCACCATGCCGCCGCCGAACCCTTCCGGTAGCGCCTCATAAATAGTGCTGCGATAGCCCTGCAGGGCAAGGTAGTAGGCGGCAGCCAGACCGGCCGGGCCGGCGCCGACAATACCGACGGTCTTGTCCTTCATTTTGGCGGTGTTGGCAGGATGCTGCTGTTTGTGCATCCATTCGTAATCGGAAGCAGTCCGCTTCAGCACCATGATGTTGACGGCGTTGTCAACGTTTTTGCGCCGACAGGCGGTCTCGCAGGGGTGCGGACAGACCCGGCCACAGACTGCCGGCATCGGCATGTTTTCGCGGATCGTGGCCAAGGCATCGCCATACTGATAGTTCTTAATCTCTTCAATGTACTTGGGGATATCAATGTGGGCCGGACACTTATCTATGCAGGGGGCGGTAATCTTGTGCAGGTACTTCTCATTCTTGGGTGTGCGGCTGCCTTCACAGAGTGCTTCAAAATCGGCGCGGTAGTGGGTTACGGCATCCAGCACCGGTTTGGTGGAGCTTGGGCAGAGGGTGCATTTACAGTTCTGCAGCAGGGCGTTCAGATCAGCCACCTGATCAAGGTCTGCTGCCTTGGCTTCACCCTTGACCACCTTCTGCAGCAGGTCGGCCAGCACCTTGGTGCCTTTTTTGCCCGGTGTGCACTTTCCGCAACAGAACATGGTCTGTACCCGCTGCATATAATCGGCCGCCATAACCGGGATATCCACATCCTTGTCAAAGACAATGATGCCGTCCCATCCCATAAAGGCCCGCAATGGCTGCTGGCCGTCAAAGGCTACCGGCAGACGGTAGCTGGCAGCCGCAGGCTCGCCACATATATTTCTGTTGTCAACAACAGAACCTCCCCATGTTGAAAAAACCACCTGTGCCACAGCCACCTCC
>DKFG01000187.1:4754-5692 GCA_002452325.1 Geobacter sp. UBA6802 | reverse complement strand
TTCCGCTGAAATCAAGGGAAAAAAATCATATATTCCGCGTACTGTCCCAGCACTTCGGCATATTTTTGTGTTACGGTGGCCATCTATTTACCATCGAAGGAGCGACTGTCATGACTGCATATCAAACGGCATTTAACGCATTGTTTAACATTAATATGGGCTATCGCAGCGGTGAGAAGATCCTGATCTTCAGTGATCTGATTCGTGACGACGAGCGCATCACGGATAGCGCCCGTGATCGTCGCACCCGTCTGCACCAGACTGCCGGAGAACTGGCCGTATTTGCCGATCAGCAGTACGGCAACGCCCGGTTCTGTGACTTTCCTGCCACCGCTGCTTCCGGGGTGGAACCGCCTCTGACGCTCTGGTCGGCTGTATTTGGTGAAAGCGTTATTCAGCAACTGGAGGCTATCGGTCTGCTGGGTGCTCTGCTGGACAAGCGTATCGATGTTGTCGGGCTGGAGCAGGCCAAGGTGGTGGTCGCGTCCGGTAAGGAGGCCGTGGCCGATATAATCATTGCCCTGTCCAACAACTCCACCAGCCNNGCCATGCCGGGGCACGCTTTGCCTCTCTGCCCCACTTTGATCCAGCGATGTTCGCCACCTCCATGACCGTGGATTGGCATGCCCTGGCAGCGCGGACGGCAAAACTGGTGGAGGCGGTCAACCGGGCCGAGTGGGTCTATGTGGAGTGCCCCAATGGCACGGTCATGCATATCTGTAAGCAGGGGCGGCAGGCAGAAGGGGATGACGGTCTGCTGACCGCAGACGGCGCCTTTGGCAACCTGCCGGCTGGCGAGGCCTATCTGGCCCCGCTGGAAGGGGCGAGCCACGGCACCATAGTGATCGAATGGGGACCCACGGCTAAACTGGCCAGCCCGCTGACTCTGACAATTGCTGATGGCAAGGTGCTGCGGATTGAGGGGGATGATCCGCTGC
>DKFG01000187.1:0-4720 GCA_002452325.1 Geobacter sp. UBA6802 | reverse complement strand
GACAAGGCCAGCCGACCGGACAACGTACTGGAGGCAGAGAAGATCCTCGGCACTATCCACCTGGCCCTGGGGGACAACACCGGATTTGGCGGCACCGTGGCAGCGCCGTTCCATGAGGATTATGTCTTTTATCAGCCCACCCTGACCCTGGTAATGGAGGACGGAAGCCAGGAGATCATCATTGACAACGGTCAGTTGCAACTATAGGCCCACTTGCATTATTGTCCGTGTTTACGTATTGTAATGCAATAACTTTACGTGCAGGGGGATGGCATGAATACCAAACTCACCTTAAGCCTTGACCGGGATGTTATTGAGCAAGCCAAGCAGTTTGCCCAATCGCAGCATCAAAGTCTTTCAAAGCTAATTGAAGGCTACCTGCGCCAGGTAACCAAGCAAAAAGAGACGACAACCCCGTTTACACCACTGGTAGCAAAGCTGTCCGGCGTGCTTGACGCCCGCAAGGTCGGTAATCACAAGCACGAATACGCAGACTACCTTGCGGACAAATACCAATGAAGCCGTTTCTGTTTGTTGATACCGATATTGTGCTTGACCTGCTGGCCCAACGTGAGCCGTTTTACTCTGCTGCTGCGCAGCTTTTCTCACAGGCAGAGATCGGCAGCGTCACCCTCTGTGTCTCCTCGCTCACCTTTTCCAACCTGTTCTATATCCTCAGAAAACAGGTTTCCGGCCAGCAGGCCCACGGGATTCTGCTCACCTTCAAACAACTGGTAAACGTTATTGCAGTGGATGATGCCATTGTAGAGCAGGCGCTACAGGCCGGATTTGCTGACTTTGAAGGTGCGTTGCAATATTTTACAGCGCTCAGTGCCGGTTGTACGGCGCTGATTACCCGCAATGTCCGGCATTACCGCAAGGCAGCCATCAGGGTTGTTACGGCTGAGGTGTATTGCTCAACAGCGGGATAACTGTTCCATTTGGGGGGATGAGCGGTTCACGCGCGCACGTGCGTGAACAGGTCAATTACGAGTTAGGCTTAGAAACAAAATTAGAATCAGAGGGAGTCTACTGACATGTGGCAATTTCTGGTGAAAACTTGGAACACCATATTAGAAATCTGGCAACTTTCCAGGGAATCAAAGCTGGTAGCAGAAATAACGATATGCCTAATAATAGGAATTTGGTCTCTCCAATTGTGGGCTTTAATATGGAAATTACCATCAATATTGCTACAAATATCAGCCATGAGAGCCACACTATTACTCCGGCAACTAAATTGAGCAAATTAGGCTATTGTATATGCCGTATGTGACTGTAATTGCTATGCTTATATCTATCGTTCTGCAATTTCATTGATCTGTTTTGATGCCGCAGTAATAACTCCTTGGCTACTTTTTCTTGCTGCAATCTTGATACATTTTTTCGAGAACCGTCAGAAAGAGTCATCTCAAAACCTCCAATCATGTAAACTACACAAAAAAGTAAAATTAGGACTCGGAGAGTACTATGACGTAATGACAAAAAACGGAGAAAAGTTCTTCAGAATAACTTTAAAAGAAATTTCACAACAAGAAATGCCATCAGCGTATGTCTTTAATCCTGAACCGGTAAAATCAATAACAGAAGTTGCTACTATTGGCTTTGATCCGGGCTTTTTTATCAATCACGGAGCATGCGTTAGAAAAATTATCTTGCCTCACGTCCCAAATGAAGAGTGCTTCTATATGTGCAAAGATGCTTTTTATGAAGAAAAACACTCTGTATATTTTTACAAGACAGTGAATGTATCTGATGGAGGTCATTTTTTTCGTTGTTTTGTAGACCACATAAATCCATCAAAGAAAGAAGTAGAACTTAATATTTTCTTGATATGGCTAAACAATGCCTAACCAACGCCTTGACCTGCCCTGAAGACCGGCAGGTCAAGGCTCACCCCGTTATCTTTAATCCCCCGGAGCAGCTATGAAAAACCCCTTAACCCTTGGATTTTCCCCCTGTCCTAACGACACCTTCATGTTCTATCCCCTGGTGCACGGTCTGGTGGACACCGGCGGCCTGCTCTTCAGCGAGCGGCTGGAGGATGTGGAGACCCTGAACCGGCTGGCGGTCAAAGGGGTGCTGGATGTGAGCAAGGTATCCTATGCCGCCCTGGGGCATTTTCGTGAGGAGTACGCCCTGCTGCGGGCAGGCAGCGCCCTGGGGCGCGGCTGCGGGCCGCTGCTGGTGGTCAAGGAGCCGCTGACGGTGAACGACCTTGTTGGCAAGACCATTGCCATTCCGGGCCGCTACACCACCGCTCACCTGTTGATGCGGCTCTACAATCCCGGCCTGACCACCTTTCTGGAGATGCCGTTCCATGAGATCATGGATGCGGTTATGACCGGCAGGGCTGATGCCGGGGTGATCATCCACGAATCCCGTTTCACCTATCAGGGCTTTGGCCTGCACCAGCTGGTGGATCTGGGTGAGTGGTGGGAGCAGGAGACCGGGCTGCCGATTCCGCTGGGAGGGATTGTGGCCAAACGCAGCCTGGGGACGGAGACTATCAGGGCCATTGAGCGGGCGCTTTCTGCCGGTGTGGAGTATGCCCGAGAGAACCCCGAGGCAGCGGCAGACTACATCCGTGAGCATGCCCAGGAGATGAGCGCCGAGGTCTGCAGCGCCCATATCGGACTGTATGTGAATGACTTCTCGCAGCAGCTGGGGGCTGAGGGGGAACAGGCGATTATTGAGCTGCTGCGGCGGGCTGAGGCAGCCGGGATAGTGCCGCCATCGCAGGCGCCGCTGTTTGTGTAGCAAAAACAGCGTCACATGTCATCTCGACTCCTCCGCGTGAACCGGTCTTAAGGTTTCCGGTATTCCGCCGTGGGCCAGAACGGGATGCCGCCCCGGGGGGTAAATTCTCCTTTGACCCGCAGCCAGACCGGGTCCAGCAGCTTGACCAGATCGTTGCAGATCCGGTTGACCCCGGCCTCGTGGAACTCACCGTGCATCCTGAACGATCCCAGATACAACTTGAGGCTCTTGCTCTCCACACAGCGCTGGTCCGGTTGATAATCAATAATGATGGTGCCAAAATCAGGCTGGCCGGTCATGGGACAGAGGCAGGTAAACTCAGGACAGCTGATATGCAGCGTCCCGGTGCAACCGCAGGGGTTCAGTTCCGGGTCGGCATAGGGCGAGGGAAACCACTCCAACAGCCCGGCATCAGGCGCATCATAGCTGTAGGTGGTTGCCTTTCCTTCCCCCAGTGTCTTCAATCCTTCGTGCAGTTTCATTGTTTCCTCCCTTGCAAAGCTGTTTCCCTTGGGTAGAATTGATTCTATACATCTATTTCACAGGATTTGAAAGGACAAGCCATGTCTGCAGCAGAACAGCTTCTGGCGTTCTATCAACAACAGAAGGGCCAGGAGATTGCGGTTGGAGAGTGGCTGTTGATCGATCAGGCCAGGATTGACGCCTTTGCCCAGGCCACCGGTGACCTGCAGTGGATACATATTGATCCGCAACGGGCAGCTCAGGAATCCCCCTACAAGAGCACCATTGCCCATGGCTTCCTGACCCTGTCACTGCTGCCGCTGCTGACCCAAGCCAATGCAGCAGGACAGTTTGAAAAAAACTATCCGGGCATGCGGCTGCGGGTCAATTACGGCCTGAACAAGGTCCGCTTTCCTGCTCCGGTCAAGCCGGGTGACCGGCTCCGTGCCCATACCACAATACAGGATGCAACCATGGCCGGAAACGGGGTTGAGATTATCTACCTGTTGACCATAGAGATCGACGGCAACGACAAGCCTGCCTGTGTTGCTGAGCAGGTCATCAGAGTCTACCCTTGAGGTAATCGGCATGCTGTTGGATCTCTGCCCAAAATGTTCCCATATTCTTTCAGCACCAGCCACCAGCTGCCCCCATTGCGGGGTGATCTTTGCCAAACTGGCCCATGCAGAGGCACGCAAGAAACAGGCTGATCAGCCGCCTGAAGATAGTGCACTCAAGCAGCTGTTCTTATATGCAAAGCCGGAAGAGCATGCTGCTGTGATTGGCTTCAAGGCAGTTTTGCTGATCATACTGGTGGCATACGGGCTTAAGCTCATCTTCACGCCGATTCTGGCTTTTCCACAAACCAGCTGGTTGCTGCACAGTGTCAACCTGGTCTTTCACGAAGCTGGCCACCTCTTTTTCAGCCCATTCGGGCGTTTTCTGCAGGTACTGGGGGGAACCCTGGGCCAGTTGATTATTCCAACAGTGGTAATCTGCACATTTCTCTGGCAGCGCGACACCTTTGGCGCAGCTGTCGGCACCTGGTGGCTGGGGGAGAGCCTGCTTGATATTGCCCCCTATATCAATGATGCCCGGGCCGGCCAGCTGATCCTGCTGGGAGGAGTCACCGGCAGTGAGGTTGAGGATTATCATGACTGGGAAGTGCTGCTGACCAAACTGAACATGATGCAATACGACCATACCCTGGCCCGCCTTTCCTTCGGCATCGGCAGCCTGCTGATGCTTATTGCCATGCTCTGGGGCAGCTTGCTGCTCTGGAAAGGCTGGCAGACACGCAGCAGGGGATAACACAACACCACCCAACCTTTTGCCCCCCCCCCCGCAGCTTTGCCCTCTTTTTTAGCATCTCCGCCTGACCGCCACGCAGCAGATCGCTCAAAAATTGTATACAGCATCCACACGCACAATCCGTAACACACTTACATTACTTGCCATTTTAAAAAACAAAGAACTTGGCACGGCCTATGCTTATACC
>DKFG01000024.1:8322-18056 GCA_002452325.1 Geobacter sp. UBA6802 | reverse complement strand
TGATCTCCATCGGGTTGTGACCGGCAGCAACCAGTTTGGAGCCCTGCTTGTAGATGGCCTGGGCCAGTACCGTAGCAGTGGTGGTGCCGTCACCGGCAACGTCGGAAGTCTTGGAGGCAACTTCTTTAACCAGCTGAGCGCCCATGTTTTCGAACTTGTTTTCCAGTTCAACTTCTTTGGCAACGGAAACGCCGTCCTTGGTGATCAGCGGGGAGCCGAAGGACTTCTCGATGATNNACACCACGCAGGATGGCGTTACGGCCTTCCTCATTGAAACGGATCTCTTTTGCAGACATTGACTATTCCTCCAGATTTTAGTTTGTGAATGTTGTGTTCTTTGGATTTAGATAAAGACCACTCTATTTCTCGATAACGGCCAGGACGTCGTCCTCACGCATCATCAGGAACTCATCGCCGTCAACCTTGACTTCAGTGCCGGCGTACTTGCCGAACAGGATTGAATCGCCAACCTTGACATCCAGAGGGGAGCACTTGCCTTCGTCGTTCTTCTTGCCGTTACCCACAGCGATGACTTCACCCTTTTGGGGCTTCTCTTTGGCGGTGTCAGGAATGTACAGGCCACCGGCAGTCTTCTCCTCGCCATCCAGGCGCTTGACAATGATACGGTCGTGCAGCGGTCTCAGTTTCATACGGTACTTCTCCTTTCTTATGGTGTGTGGTGGTGTTCTGAGTTGTTTGCTAGCACTCGACAGCAAAGAGTGCTAACAGACGAGAATATAGCGGTGGGCAGGTTAAAAATCAAGGGGTGAGATAATTTTTTTGTTATAGTGCGGTGCCGAGGAGTCATTATGGAACAACTTTCCCTGTTAGAAAGCACAGTTGAGGCTGATCAGGCTGCAGCGCGCGCAGAAGAGCTGCGTGTTTTGATCCAGCACCACAATCGCTATTACTATGAGCTGGATGCCCCGGAGATCAGTGATGCGGAGTACGATGCCCTGCTGCAGGAGCTGCAGGGCCTTGAGGCCAGGCGGCCCGATCTGCAGACAGCGGATTCGCCTACCTTGCGGGTTGGGGGCAGGCCGCTGGAGCGTTTCAGCCAGGTACGGCATCGTCTGTCGATGCTCTCGTTGGAGAACGCCCTGCAGGAGGAGGATATCCGTGCCTTTGATCAGCGGGTTCGCAATCTGCTGGCGTTATCGGACGGGACATTGATCGCCTACCAGTGTGAGCCGAAGATGGACGGGTTGGCTATTGAGCTGGTCTACCGTAACGGGCTGTTGGAGCAGGCCGCTACCCGGGGTGACGGTGAGACCGGCGAGGAGGTGACCGCCAATGTCCGTACGATTCGCAACGTGCCGCTGCGACTGCAAGGCGAACAGTGGCCGGAGCTATTGGAGGTGCGGGGAGAGGTTTATCTGCCGCTGGTTCCCTTTCAACGCCTGAATGCAGAACGTGAGGAAAACGGGGAACCCCCCTTTGCCAACCCGCGCAATGCAGCAGCCGGTTCGATCCGTCAGCTTGACCCCAGGGTTGCGGCCCGGCGACCGCTGGCCATGGTCTGCTACGGAGTAGGGTCAAGGGTCAAGGGTCAAGGGTCAAACAACGGAACGCATGAACCGGGAACCCAGGCAGAGCTGATGGCGCAGCTGGCGGCCTGGGGTTTGCCAGTCAGTGATCAGGCCCGGCAGGTGATGGGGATTGAGGCGGCCATCGCCTGTTTTCGTGATCTGCAGCAGCGGCGTGACAGTCTGCCGTACGAGATTGACGGCATGGTGATCAAGGTGAATCTCCTGCAGCTGCAGCAGGAGCTGGGCGAAAAGAGCCGCTCACCCCGCTGGGCCGTTGCTTGCAAGTTTCCGCCCCGGCAGGGTATCAGCAGGATTGATGACATCCTGCTTTCGGTGGGGCGTACCGGCGTGATCACGCCGGTGGCAGTCCTGCAGCCGGTGGAGCTCTCTGGAGTAACGGTTTCTCGTGCCACGTTGCACAACTGGGACGAGATCCGGCGCAAGGATATCAGAATCAGTGATACGGTTATCGTGGAGCGGGCCGGGGATGTGATCCCGGCGGTGGTACGAGTGCTGACCGGGCAGCGTAACGGACAGGAACGGGAACTGCCGGAGCCGACCGTCTGCCCGGTTTGTGGTTCTAGGGCTGAGCGGGCCGAAGGGGAGGTGGCGGTCCGCTGCAGCGGTGGGCTGGTCTGTCCGCCGCAACTGGCTGAGGGTATTATCCATTTTGCCTCGCGGGATGCCATGGCCATCGACGGCTTGGGCGGCAGATATGTCGAACAGTTGATCAGTCTGGGATTGGTGCGTGATGTGGCCGATCTGTACCGTCTGACTAAAGAGGATTTCATGCGGTTTGAGCGGATGGGGGACAAGCTGGCTGAAAATCTGCTGGCTGCCATTGCCGCCAGTAAACAGCAAGAGTTGGCTCGCTTCATCTTCGCCCTGGGTATCCGCCATGTGGGGGAGCGAACTGCCAGGACGCTGGCAGAGCGGTTTGGCAGCGTCGATAACCTGCAGGCTGCCACCCTGGAAGAACTGACCAGTATCCGTGATGTCGGTCCGGCTGTGGCGATCAGTATTCGCTCCTTTTTTGATGCTCCCACAAACCAGGCGGTGCTGCAACGGCTCAAAGCGGCTGGTGTTGCGCCCACTGTGGAAGAAAAGCGGGTCGGTGGCCGACTGGCCGGTCTGTCCTTCGTTTTTACCGGGACACTGGCCACACTGGGGCGTGATGAGGCAAAAAAGCTGGTTGAGTCTGAGGGGGGGAATGTGACTAGCTCAGTCTCAAAGAAGACCGATTACGTAGTGGCGGGCAGTGAGGCCGGCGGCAAACTGGAAAAGGCCCGATCATTGGGGCTGACGGTGCTTTCTGAGGATGAGCTGCTTGTGCTGCTTGGCCGGAGTTGACAGCAGAACAGCAGCAGGCAGCTTCCACCGCCCCATAATCCCCCACCGATCAGGCAGGCTGGTCCGGAACGGCGGCCTGCTCTTCGACATACAGCGGTGGTGGCGCATCAAATCGTTCCATCGCCTCGGATGGCAGCATGCCGGTTTCAACCTTCATGTAGGTCTGCAGCTCCTTAAGCCCCAGCAGGATCATCTGTTCGTTTTTCGGAAATTCATGGGGGCTGACTTCCAGGGTAACGCAGCCCTGGTAGTCGGTGTTTTTGAGGTGGTTGAGGAAACGGGTCAGCGGCAGGCGGCCGTGGCCGGGGATCAGGTGCTCACGACCGAAACCGTAGTCGGAAAAATGAATGTTTCTGATCCGCCCTGACCCGTAAAAGAGGTAGAAGTCATTGATGAAGTTTGCCTTACCTGACCCCATATGGGTGGTATCGAAGGTTAGGTACAGGTTGTGTTCGTGAATAAAGTTGATCATGTCGTGGGTTGAGGACAGGATGTTGGGATTGATCTTATGCCGTCCGACCCAGGGCATGTTCTCAATGGTGACTAACACCTGCCCGTCCAGTCCCACTTCGCGCTGAAAATCCCGTATCCGATACAGCCAACGCCAGAAGCCGACCTCCAGGCCCAGCCAAGAGGGAGGGTGAAAGTTGACCAGCGGGATGCCGGTGTCGGCAGCCAGTTCAATACTGTGGAACAGCGAATGGATCGGCCCACCCCAGCCGTCCAACGGCATGAACGGCGCGTGTATGGAGTTGATCGGTGCGATGGCCTGCAGGGAGCGCACCAGCTTGACCGGATTTACCCATTGAAAATCCTGGTTGATGATCAGCTCAACACCATCAAATTCGGCCTCAGCAGCAAGTTCAAAGGCGCGCTTGATCGGCAGGGTGAACAGTGAGCCGCTGGAGAGTGAGATCTTCAGGTTGCTCATATGTAGGACCCGTAGCAGACCTGCATGTACCGCTGCAGATCGCCAACGGTCTCCAGGGCGCTGTGCAGCTGTTCAAGCTCGGCAGGGGGGAGCGAGGCAGGGTCCAGATACATGATATCACGGCAGTCAAGGCCGCTCTCAGCCTCCAGCTCAAGCGCCAGCCGATGCCTGCTGAAGCAGTGCCAGGCATGGAGTGCCCGTTCAGCCAGTACCACATCCAGTTTACCTATTCTGACCAGTTGGCGCAGTCGTTCCGGCGTTCCTTCGATACTGACCCCCCCCATCAGACAGATGGCGGTTACTGCTGCCGCCAGCGGCAGCAGTGCGTGATCCAGCATGGCAAAGGAGCCACGGTGGGGGCCGCTTTTTTCAAGCTTCAGGTGCCCCATCATGGTGATGCCATTTGACAGTGAGGTACAGCGCTCCACCAGATTACCCACAAATGGACGTCTGCACAGATAGCCGCTGCAGAGGGTGCTGAACGCCTCTGCAGCACCGCCGGTGCTGAACAGGGGCGCACGGTCAGCAAGCCGCAGCAGCTCAATCAGCAGCGTGCGATCCTCTTTCTGCGAGGCCTGCTCAAAACGGCTGCGCCAGGTGACAAGGTTGCCGCGCCACTCGGGCTGCAGGGGCGTTACACCTTCTTCCAGCATGAAGCCGCAGACCCGAAACCAGGCGGTCAGCTCCTGCCCCAGGTTGTCCATCAGGGTGTCGTAGCGTTGATCACCGTCCCAGAACAGTCCCAGCTGTACCCGGCAGTATCTGGTCGGCTCATGGCGTCCGGCCGGGCCGAAGACAAACAGCGCCACCGGCGGCAGCGGCTCTGCCAGCTGATTGGCGGCAAGCCGGAAACATTGCGCGGCAAAGGCGCTGAAAAACCTGAATGACTGGTTGAAAAAGGCACTTGGTGAGCGGAAACGGCGAAAGTGCCGGTAAGAGGCTTCATACCAGTGGGCCTGTAGCAGACGCAGGGCTGTCAGGTCGGCAGCGGTTGCAAGGTCACGCAGGATCTGTTCAAGTACATCAACGACAGACTGGTTTATATGCTCAGCGGCTGTAAGCAGCTCTTCCAGCTCGGCAAGGGTTGGAGCAATTGCGGCAGGATTTCTGTGCGAAGCGAGTAAAACAGCGGCTTCACGGTATGCCACCGAGAATTCTTCAACCCCTCGCCAGGTGCTGAAATCATCCCCTTTTGCCAGCAGCAGCGCCATTATTTCCCCCCAGAGTCGTGTACATCGCGGATCAGAAAGGTGACGATCTCATCGGAGGGCGGGCGGGTCAGCAGTGAGACGATGATCATGACCAGGATGACGACCGGTGCCCCGACAAAAGCCGATGCAGTGAGGGGGAAGACGGTGTTGACCCAGGGAATCAGGTCTCCCAGCAGAGGGGAAGAGACGGTGATCAGCACCCCGGTCAGCATACCGGCCAGCACCCCGGCCGCGTTGGTACGGCTCCACCAGATCCCCAGCAGGAAGGCAGGAAAAATGGTGTTGCCTGCCAGGGCAAAGGCTACGGCGGCAATCTCTGCAATCATCCCGACCTGGTTGAGGGAGAGCAGCATCACAATGCCGGCCAGTACCAGGAATATCCCTTTGGCCATGGTGACCTTGTCGGCATCGGTTGCGGTTGGTTTCAGCAGACGGGGGTAAATGTCGTAGGCAAAGGCGGCGGCTCCGGACTGCAGCAGACCGGCAGCGGCATAGAAGGCGGCTGCCATGCCGCCTGCCACCAGCAGGCCCACCGCCCAGGACGGCAGTCCCGCCTGCAGGGCCGCTGTCAAGGTCACCAGATCAGCCTGAGACGGGTCCGGTATCTTGTACGGGTTGCCGCTGCGGGCGTCGAACAGTCGGGCCAGCACGCCGTAGGCCGGGGCTGACCAGTAGATCAGGGAGATGAAGAACAGGCCCACCACTACGCCCCAACGGGCATCCCGCATGCTGGGCGCCAGGTAAAAGCGTGACAGGACGTGAGGCAACCCGGCGGTGCCGAACATCAGGGTAAAGCAGAGCGCCATCCACTGAAACAGATCGATGGAGGCAAACGGTTCTGACCAGAAAAAGCCGAACTGCTGCTGGAGCGTGATAATCGCTTCGCCGTAGCCGAACTGGGGTAGCACCCAGAAGTAGCCCAGTTTGCGGTTAATCAGCATCAGTGGAACCACAAAAGCGATGATTAGAATGAAGTACTGCAGCGACTGGTTACGGATAACGCCAAGGGTGCCGGAGACCACGACAAAGGTCACCAGAAGTGCTGCCCCGGTTATCACTGCCGCCTGGTATTCAAGCCCGAATATCCAGGAAATCAGCAGGGCGATGCCGCGGAACTGCGCCACACAGTAGATGATGGTGATCACGATGGAGATCAGGGCCACCACAGTGCGTGCCGTGGCCGATTCGTAGCGGAAACCGACAAAATCTGGCGCGGTAAACTTGCCGAAACGTCGGATCTGGGTTGCCATCAGCACTAGCAGCAGGACGTAGCCGCCGGTCCAGCCGATAACAAACGCCATGGCGTAGTAGCCCTTCAGGTAAAACATTCCTGCCAGGCCCATGATGCTGGCGGCACTCATCCAGTTGCTGGCAATGGCAGCCCCGCTTCCCACCAGGCCGCTGTAACTGCCTGAAAAACCGTAGTCGCTGGCTTGGCGCAGTTTGCTGCCCAGCCCTCCCAGGATGAACAACAGGAACATACCGGCCACGATCAGCAGTGCAACTATCTGTACCCCGTTGACGCTCATGGGGCTACCTCCTCTTTCTTGCGCCCGGTTGCTCTGAAGCGGATGGTGCTCTCCATGCGCCGCACCTCATGACGATCCATCCAGAGGTTGAACAGCAAGCAAAGCCCGATGAATAATAGCGGCAAGAACTGCCCCGAGACCCAGAAGTGGATCGGCAGGTTGAAAAAGATCAAGTCGGTCAGCCAGAAACCGTCAATGGACCGTTCCAACAGCCAGATGCACAGCTGACTGCCCAGCACTGCCACAAGCCAGGCCAGCAGCAGCATGGCAATCACCTGGACCTCGCCCCGCATGGTCCCCGGCAACGGTCTGAGCATGTTGATGCTGCGTCTGCGATCCTCTGGTTCGGACATGGTTACGCCTCCTCACTCTGCAGGCAGTGCTGCACAAAAAAAATCTGTTTTCCCTCGGCCATAAATTTCAGCATGTATTTGGTACGTGGGTACTCGGCAAGATCGTGGCGCCACAGATCAGGTGTCAGCAGATTTTCAAACCCCTCCTGGCGACTCATCAGATAGGCCACGTCAGTGCCATAGTCGTCAAAATCAGTGCTGAAGGTAACGACACCACCCGGCGCCAGATAGGGGCGCAGCAGGGTGATGAACTCCTGATTGACCAGCCGTCGCTTGCGCTGATACCGTTTGGGCCAGGGGTCGGGGCAGTTGATGAATACGGCCTGCAACGAGGCGTGCGGCAGACAGCGCCTGATAAAGGCCCGTGCCTCGTCCCGTACCACCCTGACATTGGTCAGCCCCAGCCGCTCAACCCGGCGGCAGCTCTTGAGGCAGCCTTTGTTGTAAAAATCAAGGGCGATGAAGTTCCAGTCCGGGTGGCGAGCCGCCATAGTGGCGACAAAATCACCAATACCGCAGCCGATCTCAAAGGCCAGCGGGTTATGGTTGCCGAAGATTGTAGCCCAGTCCGGCTGTTCGTCAAGTTCTGTGCCGGAAAGAAAAAATGGTGATGTAATCGGTATGAGCTGGTGCATAGTCTGCCGTATTTAGCACAGCAGGGCTGAATTTTCACGTCTTTTGCATATTTGCCATTTAGAGACAGGTGTGCTATACGCAATCACATTTATAGAGAGCCAGATTTCATGCTGTTTGGAGGCGTTTGATGGGACGGTTGCGCGGCAAAAAGGCCCTGATTCTGGGGGTTGCCAATGAAAAAAGTATTGCCTGGGCCATTGCCCGGTTATTTCATGAGCAGGGGGCCGATCTGCTCCTGACCTACGCCGGAGAGGCGGTGGAAAAACGGGTCCGCCCCTTGGCTGAATCGTTGTACGCTGCAGTGGCACCCTGCAACGTCACCAGTGATGAGGAGATAACTGCCCTGATGGAGCTAGTGGATCAGCAGTGGGGCGGGTTGGATATCCTGGTGCATTCGGTGGCCTTTGCCGACAAGGAAGAGCTGAAAGGTTCGATCCTTTCCACCACCCGCAACGGTTTTGCCACCGCCCTTGATGTCAGCGCCTACTCGTTTATCGGCTTACTGAAAGCAGCTCAGCCGCTGATGGCCGGTCGCAATGCTGCTGCCCTGGCCATGAGCTACTACGGTGCTGAGAAGGTGTTTCCCAACTATAACGTGATGGGGGTTGCCAAGGCAGCTCTTGAGGCCTCGGTACGCTATCTGGCCGCTGGCATGGGGCAGGATCAGGTGCGTGTCAATGCCATCTCGGCCGGACCGATCAAGACCCTGGCAGCCGCCGGGGTGGGCGGTTTCAACCAGATTCTGAGTACCGTTGAGGAACGGGCGCCTCTGCACCGCAATATTACCCAGGAAGAGGTAGCCAAGTCGGCCCTGTACCTCTGCAGCGATCTCTCTTCCGGCGTAACCGGCGAGATTCACTTCGTCGATGCCGGCTACAATATCACCGGCATCTGATGGAGCGCTGATTATCACTACTCTGCATGGCAATCTGGCTGGCCTGCGTCAAAGCCAGCTTCAGTCACTTGAGCGACTCTATCGCCGCAGGATACCTGCCGGGGAGTGCTGTTCCCTGGAGCTTGCCCAGAGAACAATCGAGCTTTCACTTGATATCCGCCGTCAGATCGGCCTGCTGATCAATCGCCAGGGGGCTGTTGAGCTGGTGCTTGTCGGCACTGAAAAAGGGCTGCTGATCCCCGACCTGAAGGACTATCCCCTGGGCCGCAAACGTCTGCGTGGCCTGCGTCTGATCCATACCCACCTGAAACAGGAACCGCTGACTGAAGACGATCTGACTGACCTGCGGTTGTTGCGGCTTGACCTGATCGCCGCCCTTTCCCAGACAGACTCTCAGCGGATAACCGTGCAGCTGGCCCACCTCAGCACCGAACCAGGCGGTATCACCGTGCTGCCGGTACAGGCCTTTGAACGAACGACTGACTATGGCACCGACTTCATTACCGACCTTGAACGCAGCCTTGACAAGGCGTTGCGGGTTGAAACCCCTTCGGCGGAAGGTCAGGAACGGGCGATCCTGATCTCGGTTCGGGCTGGTGGCGAGCGCCGCGAAGTGGAGGATTCGCTGGCAGAGCTGCAGGAACTGGCTCGCACCGCCGGGGTGCAGGTGCTGGATCATTTTATTCAGTTGCCCCGACAGCTTAATCCTCGCACCCTGATGGGGGAAGGCAAGCTACAGGAGGTGGTGATCCGGGCTCTGCAACGGGGGGCCACCCTGTTGATCTTTGACCAGGAGCTGACACCGGCTCAGGTACGCAGCATCACCGCCATGACCGAGCTGAAGGTGCTGGATCGCAGCCAGCTGATTCTGGATATCTTTGCCGGACGGGCCAAAAGCCGTGATGGCAAGGTACAGGTAGAACTGGCCCAGCTCAAATACCTGCTGCCCCGCCTGACCGGCCGGGGTGTCCAGATGTCCCGCCTGATGGGTGGCATCGGCGGCAGGGGACCGGGTGAAACCAAACTGGAGATCGACCGCCGCCGGATCAGAGACCGGATCACCGCACTGGAGCGGGAACTGGTGGAACTCTCCCGCGACCGGGAACAACGCCGCAGCCGCCGGGTCAAGGCCGGGATACCGATCATCTCCATTGTCGGCTACACCAACGCCGGCAAATCAACCCTGCTGAACGGGCTGACCCAGAGCGAGATCTTTACCGAGAACCTGCTCTTCGCCACTCTGGACACCTCCAGCCGCCGCCTGCGCCTGCCACGGGAACGGGAAGTCATCATCACCGAC
>DKFG01000024.1:0-8262 GCA_002452325.1 Geobacter sp. UBA6802 | reverse complement strand
GATGCCTCCAACCCCCGCTTTGAAGACCAGATTTCCCAGGTCCGCACCATCCTGGCCGAACTGGGGCTGACTGAAAAACCGGAACTGGTGGTCTTCAACAAAACCGATCAACTGGAAGGACTGAAGAAAAAAGACACCATCGCCTTCCTGCGGATCGCCCAGGCCAAACGCCGCCACAATGCCATCAGTATCAGTGCGGTTGATCGCAAAAGCCTTGCCCCGTTGCTGGATGAATTGAAACGCCGCTTCTGGCCAGGGGTGGATGACTCTTTTCAAACACAAGCAGACCTTCCCTAATATAAAGACAGGCCGCCCCGATCTGGAGCGGCCTGTGTAATATCTAAGCAACGCATGGTAGCCTGTTTCTATTTTATTATCACCCCATCCACCACCAGACTGCCCTGACCAACCGTCAGCGTACCGCTCAGCGTTGTACTTCCGCTGCGGCTGCCGCCAAATCCGGCAACATACCCGCCTTGCAGGATTACATTAATAGCACGATCAAGGGGCAGGTCGTCTTCAAACACCCTTGCCAATGCCCTGATAACATGGCCGTCCTCGGCAGCAGCGTAGGCCAGATTCAGCGTGCCGTAGGGTGTTGCCCCTATTGCTGCTGTTGTTCCTAACCGAACATAGTCCTTCATGATAAAGCTGGCCGTTACCGTCCGGTTTGCATTCATCTCCAGATAACAGCTGAAACCACTACAATCACCACCCTAGTTGCTGAATGTGGAACCGGCTTGCGGGGTGGCGGTCAGGTTGACCCCCCTGCCGCTGCTATAGATGGCGGTGCCGATGTTGTTGTTCCACGAGATAGAACCTGCATCAGAATGCACGGTTCCGTTACCGGTACCGTTCTTGGTGACGGTCAGATTGTAGAAAACAGCTACTCCGGTGCCTGTTGCGGTTGCGGTGGCCGGACCAGCGGCTGAATTTGAATTCACGGTGATATCCGCGCTTTGTACCCCTGCTGACTGGGGCCTGAAATACAGTTTAAAATGACAGGAAGACAACGGAGTCAACACGGTGGAACTACAGGTATCGTCCTCTTTGANNGACACTTATCCCTGTTATGGACAGCGACCGCAAACCAGGATTGGAAACCGTGTACAGATATGCAGCGGAAGAACTACCGGAGTTTACGCTGCCAAAATTGTACGTTGCAGGACTGACTGATGAAAGCGGCATAAGTTGTACAGTCCATGCCTTTGATGAGATGCCGCTTGCGGCAATGGTGGCCTGATACTGCCCGGACACCAGCGTTGTCAGGGAGGATTCAGCCAGGTTGAACTGCGTCGGACTCCAGTTGATCGTTGACAGTGGCAAAACATTAAAGATTGCGCCGCTATCCAGTTTTTGCAGCTGCAACACAGGAACAGCTGACGATGAATTGTTTGTTGAACCGGAACCGGCTTCACTGTCCCCGGCAAACGTACTCCCCTTAAAGCTTATGACACCTGCCGCTGAACTGCTGACTTCCGAGATAACCGGTTTAAGACGCTGGGCCGATATTGTACTGGCAGGGTCAAACAGTTCAGATGTACCGACATACGTGGTTGTAGCGCTTCTCCCGCCAGACAGGAGAACCCTGCCGTCGGCAAGCAGCACAGCCCGCAAGTATTGGCGCGGATTAGCCATGGTAGCAGATACAACAAATGATTCAGCAACAGGGTCAAACAGCTCTGTAGAGTCCAGATAGTTGATGCCATCATACCCGCCTGCAACCAGCACCTTGCCATTTTGCAGCGTTACGGCAGTATGGTTTGTCCTGGCCGTAGTCATACTGTCCACACTGTAGAACATGCCGCTGACCGGGTTGTACATCTCGGCGCTGTTCAGGGCGTTACTGTGGTAGCCGCCAGTGATAAGCACCTTCCCACCGGCAGTAACCGTCATGGCATGGCTTGAACGGGGAGAGTTCATGGCGTTACCTGCGCTAAACAGGCCGGTAGCCGGATTATAAAGCTCTGTACTGCTCAAGGTTTGATTGCTTGCGCTTACCCCTCCGGTAAACAGCACATTACCCGTAGTAAGCATGATGGCCCTGTGGCCTGTTCGTGCCGTGCCCAGAGTACCGGTTGCCGTAAAGCTGTTTGTGAGCGGATCATACAGTTCAGCACTGTTAAGGGCTGTTGACCCGGCATTCTGGCCACCGGTCAACAACACCTTCCCGTTTGAGAGCAGGGTTGCGGTATGGCTGCTTCTTGCATTGATCATGCTGCCTGGAACTGCGCTATAACTTCCGGTGGCCGGATCAAAGAGTTCTGCTGTGGCCAGATAAACAAATGTTGTCTGTCCTGGCAAAGCACTGGTATACCCGCCACCGGTCACCAGGACCTTGCCGTTTTGCAACAGCGTACTGGTGTGGCCGGTACGGCGCGAAGTCATGGCATCGGTTGCCGTGTATGTTGAAGATTGAGGATTGTAAATCTCTGAGGTAGCCAGTGTACCACTGGCATTGCTGCCGCCATTGTGCAGCACCCGGCCATCGGTAAGCAGTGTCATGGCATGATAGGCCCGTGCTGTTACCATCGCACCAGTGGTGAATGTAGCTGCATCGTAGGCATCAATCACCTCAATCTGCTGCAGCGCTGTCCCGCTCGCATTTTCACCGCCAATGATCACCACTTTTCCACCGGGCAGCAGGGTGGCCGTATGCATGAAACGGGCGTTCAGCATGGTGGCAACATTTGTAAAGCTGTTGCTGGATTGCGTGTATGCCTCGCAAGAGGCATGAACCGTCCCATCATAGAGATATTTGCCGCCACAGACCAGCACCCGGCCGTCAGGCAGCAGGGTTGATGAATGGTAAGCCCGAGGGGTATTCATTATTCCCATGTATCCCACTGAACTACCATACAGGTAATACTCATCATGGCTGGTTGTGCTGTTATGTCCACCGGTCAGTAGCACTGAGCCACTTGGCAGCAAGGTGGCGCTCTGTGCATAGGTAGTCAACCCAAATGTGGAATACTGATCAGTAGCCACATTGTCATCCGGGTCATAGAGGTATGTCTTGAGGTTTGCATTGATCAGCACCTTGCCGTCACTCCGCACGGTAGAGGTATGCTGGATCATCCCGGTATCGATGTCGTCCAGCATGTCAAAGGTATTGTTTGACGGGTAATAGATCTCAATTCCATCAAATGGGGTGGCTGACCGTCCACCGGTAATCAGCACCTTGCCATTTTTCATCAATGAAGCAGCATGCATAGCTCGTGACAGGTTCATGCCATGCGCCGGGGTAAAGCTGTTGTTTGCCGGGTCAAATAGTTCTGTGCTGCTCAGCCTGGCATCACCGGTCAGGGAGCTAAAACCACCGACAATCAGCACCTTGCCGTTGCTCATCAGTGTGGCGGTATGGGCAAAACGGGGGCTGGACATAGTGCCTATGGCCTGGGGTTCACCGGTCTGTGGATTATACAGCTCAGCGCTTCCATAAACGGTGCTGCCATTATAGCCACCGGTTACAAGGATTTTACCATTGTGCAGCAATGTTGCTGTATGCTTGCTTCTGGCAGTTGAAAGCGTGCCAGCACTCATCACACGAACCGTAGCATCTGCAGTCGTTACCCAGCAGATAACCCCCAGCATCATACAGACCAATAACCGTAACACCATCTTCATCCCCCCTCTTGTCTATTCAAGACCATCAAACAGTATCAGATAAAATATGCGATTATTTACGCCAAACATTAAAAAAACACAATATATCACTGTAAATCACTATTGATCCCCATCCGGCTACTTTACCACCAGCCGGTCAACCGTCAGGCCGCCGCTACTGATAATCAGATTGCCATCCAGTGTGGTATAGCCGGTGCGGCTGAGATAATCATCGGCATAGCCCCCCTTCAGGGCAAAATAGATTCCCCGGTCAAGGGTCAGATTTTCACTAAAGGTCACTGCCTTGGCTTCAATAATGCCGGTGTTGGCGACGGCGTTATAGGCGGTTTGCAACGTACCAAAAGCTGTGCTGCCGATTCGTGCCTTTGGATCAAGGAGAAAGGTGACATTCGCGATTGCGGGTGACGTCATTGCACGTCCACAGGAAGTCTCACCAATTGGGCACGGGCCAAAAAAACCCCAGCTGCTAAATGTAAACCCCGCTTCAGGGGTTGCCGTCAGGGTTACCAATGTTCCGTACGGGTACAATTCATCACAGTCATCTCCGCAGTTGATGCCTGCCGGATTGCTTGTGATCGTGCCATTGCCCGTTTTGGAAACCGAAAGACCAACCTGGGTGATGTGGGCCCAACAGCTGGCCGTAGAACCGCCTGGCGATCCATTGCAGCTCCAGACCCACTTACCATCGTTATAACCTACAACTGTGGGGGTTCCGGTCAGACAGAGATTTTGAGTCGGGGCCGTATCAAATGTTTTCCCCTGGCTGCTGCCACAGGCTCCGTTAACAATCAGGCCAAATGCGGCTGTGACACCACGATTATAATCCGATAACGTTACCGTACAGGTGCCGGTGGTACAGCCCACCGCACTCTCCCATCCGCTAAAGTAGGAACCGGAGGAAGGGAAGGCAGACAAGATTACAGATGCATGATTGTTAAAAGTATGCGAGCATTTCGCGCCGCAACTGATGCCGGATGGTGAACTGGTTACTGTTCCTGTTCCCTGACCTGATTTTGAAACCGAGAGTGTCAGTTGGGGCTGAGTTAAGGAACAGATGGAAGGGGAAGCTGTAGAAATGACTGTCGCTGCCTGAGAAACACCAGGGTCTGCCGTCGACGGAGCAACTGTCAAAAAGACCGAAGAAAGTGTTCCTGCTGCAGTGTTCTGCGGCACATTCGCGGTTTCACCAATGCTGTAACAACCGTTCAGACCGCCATCCTGCTCAAGCTTCATCACCCATAGATCGAAGGTCTGCAGCCCCAGGGAGGCTGTCGAGCCGACAACAATGTAGCCATCAGATATCTGCTGAACCGCATTGACTAAATCACCGGCTGCTCCGCCATAGGTCTTTTGCCACACGGCACTGCCGTTTTCACTCAGCTTCAGCAGCCAGGCATCCCCGTTGCCGGCACCGGAAGATCCTGTTGATCCGGCAACGATATAGCCACCATCGGCTGTCTGCCAGACTGAAGAAAAACTGTCTCCCCCTGACCCACCCCAGGTTTTCTGCCAACTTTCTGTGCCATTTTCCGCCAGTTTCAACAGCCAGCCATCAAGCCCCCCCGCGCCAAACGAGGTAGTAACGCCAGCCACAATGTATCCCTGGTCAGCTGTCTGGCGGATAGCAGTAGCATTTTCAAAACCGGTTCCACCATAGGTTTTCTGCCATTCCAGTGCCCCGTTCTCATCCAGTTTCAGTATCATGGCGTCAGTGCTGCCAGCGCCAAAACAGTATGTAACGCCAGCAACAATATAACCGCCGTCTGTTGTCTGCTGAATGGCAACAGCCTCATCGCCGTCAGTGGTTCCCCCATAGGTTTTCTGCCACTCTATGGTGCCGTTTAAAGCCAGTTTCAGTACCCAGGCATCACCATTACTTTCAAAAGAATTTGTGAAGCCTGCCACAATATAGCCGTCATCAGCGGTCTGCTGAATGGCATTGGCTGAATCATACCCTTCGCCGCCATAGGTTTTCTGCCACACCACCTCGCCAGAGGCATCAAGCTTCAGCACCCAGGCATCTCCATTGCTATTTGCGCCATAGGAATTTGTATAACCTGCCACAATATAGCCGCCATCAGCGGTCTGCTGGATCGCACTGGCTGAATCGTACCCTTCGCCGCCATAGGTTTTCTGCCACACCACCTCGCCAGAAGCACTAAGCTTCAGCACCCAGGCATCCTGCGCAGTTGTGCCGAAAGACGACATATTCCCGGCAACAATATAACCGCCATCGGCTGTTTGCTGAACAGAATTGGCACTGTCAGAATTATAGCCGCCCAACGACAATGACCACGAACCACACTGGGCCGGGGCATACCCCGCAAGAATCAAAATCGTTACTGTCAGACATGCAACAAGATGCCTTTTCATGCGATCCTCCTTACCAAACATGGCCGTCCACCTGAAATACACTCCGGTTACACGGCCATGTTGCCTGATTGCCTCCTGCGGTGAGCAACTTTCCCCAGACAATGGAATAAACAATCAATTGATTAAAGCATAAAACTCCAACAATGCAACTAAACCACCTGGATATATTCAAAAAACATCCAAAACGGTTTTTGCCGCAAAAGAGCACAAGGAAACAAAAGAAGAACAGACTGGTAGCTATGTTTTACACAGCCGCTTGCAGGTAGGTTTGAAACGCATTCTAACTACTCTTCAGTTCTTTGTGATCTTTGCGTTCTTTAGCGGCCAACTGCTTTTTCCAGGTTTGTATGCCCTACTGTACCACCACCCCGCTTACCTGCAAGCTGCCGCCCTTGATGGTCAAGACACCTTTAACGGTTACGCTGTCCACCTTGGTAGTACCGCCGTTCACCGTCAGGCTGCCGTTCAGGGTGGTGGGCAGGCTGTCTTTTGCACTGAAGTCAAGGTTGTAACCACCGTACAGGTTAAGCGATGTCGCCAGAGTAAAGGCACCATCAAACTGGCCGCCATAGGCCCGGATCTCATGTCCGGCTGATGCCGCGGTAATCGCCTCGGCCAGGGTGCTGTAGGAGCTGCCGACGGTCTGGTTCTTGGCCTGGTACTGCAGGGTGTAAGTGAACAAGTCTGCGCTGCTGGTGGCGCTGGTGCCGCCGGGGGTGGTAACGGTCAGATCCACGGTCTGACCAACCACACCGGCTGGGGAGGTGGCGGTTGCCTGGATGTCGGAAGTAACAGAAAAACTGGTGGCATCAGTTGCAGCAAATTTAATTGCTGTAGCGTTGTTCAGACCGCTTCCGGTAATGGTGACACTGGTGCCGCCAGAAGCAAAACCGCTGGATGGAGAGATGTTGGTGACGGTTGGCGTTAATGTCAGACCGGCACTGCCGGCATTGTAGATAGCCTGGATTTCTGTGGCGGTCAGGGAGCGGCTGAAGATCTGTACCTCATCCATCAGGCCGGAGTAGATGCCTCCATAGGATTCGGTAGCCCATTTGCCGATCTCCAGCGGGGCGCTGTTGTCCAGGTTCAGGTCGCTGTCGGCCAGAGACGTGTTCTCAACACCGTCGATGTAAAGTCGGTATTTCCGGGACGAGGTGCCTGTTGGATCTCTGCTGACAACAATGTGATGCCACTTACCATCGGCAACAGTGGTGGAAGAAGCGCAATTAAACCCAGCGGCAATTTCAAAGAATGCCTTGCCGTCATTAAGCGCCAAAGAGTACCAGGTGCCACCGGTACGTTTGGTAACAAGCCGCCGGTAGCTGCCGTTGTCGCTGGACTTGACCCAGGTGGCGATGGCAAAGCCACCCGTGCCGAAGTTGAGTGAAGCACTGCTGGGCGCATCAAGGTATTCAGAGATCGCACCGCTGAAGCTGAAGGCCTGACCAACCTTGCCGGATGCAAAGCTAAAGCTGGTGGCGCTATGGAGTGTGGCGTTGTTTGTTCCACGCGTATCCAGCCCGTTCCCTTCCCCCCGCCACCAGGAGACCAGCCCTGACGGCGGCGCAACGGGGGCAACCCACTGGGCGTAGAGGGTGCTGCTGGCAGCCATGACAAAGGTTGCGCCGGGCTGGTAGCTGGTGCCGCTACCATCAGCAGCAGTGTTCCAACCATTAAAGACATAACCGTTTTTTGCCAGTGCACCGCTATTACCCAAAACCGTGACTGTGGCGTTCTGGGCATAGCCGGTAGTGTCAACCGGCACAGTGCCGCTGCTGTTGCCATTGCCGTTGTAGGTGACATACTGTGCGGTATCAACCAGACGCAGTACTGTGTAGGTATCAGGAGAAAAAGGAGCGTATGCCACATACGGGGTGCCATCCGGGCTAAAGGTGACAGCAACATTCCTGGAGTAATTCATTCTAGACATCATATCCGGTAAATCCAGATCTGCCAGCGACACCCAACTACTGCCGCTCAATTTCTTTACATATACTTTTTCCGGCCAAACACCATCGCTTCCGGCAATAACCGGAGTACCATCGGGAGCAATGGCGATGGAAGTGACCCCCCAACGTGCATTCGTGGTACCATCGGAACCCATGTCGAACCAGCTACTGCCATTAAATTTGTAGATTTTACTTGGTGCTTCTGTAGCCGCCCAGAGCGTTCCGTCAGGAGCAAAGGCAAATGCAGAAATATCAGCAGACAACTCCCCCACGGTGACCCAGTCGCTGCCGTCAAACCTCATAATTTTTTTGT
>DKFG01000016.1:3049-3217 GCA_002452325.1 Geobacter sp. UBA6802 | reverse complement strand
GGCGTGAGGTGGTGGATCGGGTGGCGGCGGAGGCCCCCGGTACACTGCTCTTGGCTGAGGCATTCTGGCTGATGGAGGGGTATTTCGTGCGGACCTTGGGGATGCACCGGGTTTACAACTCAGCCTTCATGAATATGCTCAAGAAAGAGGAGAACGTAAAATATCGTC
>DKFG01000016.1:0-2904 GCA_002452325.1 Geobacter sp. UBA6802 | reverse complement strand
AAAAGTACGGCATGGAGTACCGCCGGGCCTATTGGGATGAGCCGGTTGATCAGGGGATGGTCCGCGGCCACGAGCTCTGGATCTTTCCGCTGCTGAAGCGGCGTTGGCTCTTTTCAGGATCAGAGCAGTTTGCCCTGTATGACTTCTTCTGCCATGATGGTCGAGTGGATGAGAATGTCTACGCGTACAGCAACCGTGTCGGGCATGAGCGCAGCTTGGTTGTGTATCACAACTGCCACGCTCAGACCGCCGGCTGGATCAAGACCAGCGTGCCGGTGGCGCAGAAGGGTAACGCTGATCAGATCGAGTTGCGTAGCACCACGTTGGGGGCTGCGCTGGATGTGCCGGAAGATGCAACATCCTTTGTTGCCTTCAGGGATATTTCAACCGGTCTTGAGTATCTGCGGGCTACCACTGAAATCCACCAGCAGGGGCTCTATGTGGAGTTGAGAGAGTACGAGTTCCATGTATTCCTGGATTTCCGCATTCTGATCACTACGCCGGATGAACCGTGGCAGCTGCTCTATGCTGAGCTGGCCGGAAGCGGGGTCTCGTCTTTGGAGGAGGCATTGATCCAGCTGGTGCATCGTCCGCTGATTGGCGCGTTTGAGGCCTGCTTGCAGCAGTTGCCTCTGTTGTTGGCAGGCTCAACAGCGTTGGCTACAGCCTTGGCGGCCTACCGCCAGGAGCTGCCGCTGACGGCAACCTCTCTGCCCGATCTGGATGAGCTGCAGGATGCCTTGGCCGCAGCCCATGACCCGGCTGTGACCGCTGCTGCCCTGCGCGAACTACGGGCTGCGGGGGTAAGCCGTACTCTACTGCCGCTGAACAGGGAAAACCGGCGTTGCGCCTTGGCCCAGCTGCTTGCCGCCGAGCTGGCCCTGCCGCTTGCGGTGGACAGCCTGCAGCAGTACGGCCTGGCCCATCCCCTGGCTGCCTTTGTTTCCGGGACTATACCTGCCAGGCCGGAAGAGGTGCGTTGGCTGGGTGAGCTGTGTTGTGCCGTTGCCCTGTCTCGTCAGCTTTGGGCTGCCGTTCCGCCGGACCAGTCACTTGAAGCGCTGGTGGCTCATCCAGCGATTGCCGGATTCATGCTAATACACCGTGATGGCGGTATCAGGTGGTTCAATAAGGAGCGTTTCGAGATCCTGCTGCAGTGGCTTTCACTGCTGGTTGCCTTTGACCGGGCCCGCGGACGGGACCTGCTTGCCGTACCGTATCAGGAGCTGAGCGAGCTTGCCACTGCAGCAGGCTACCGGGTGCGCTCGCTGCTGCACCTGTATGCCGCCTTCAGGGCAGAATAAAGACCGCCATGCGTCGTCTGTTACCGCTGCTTGTCGTTTTCCTGTTACTTTGCCTGCCGGTGGTCGCGGCACAGGCTGATGAGTCAGGTAATCAACCGCAGCGTACCCTCAAAGAGTATCTCTTCGGCAGCCAACCGTTGGGATGGGCCGATCTTGATTGGGAAACTGACCTGTACTATTCCAATGTCTCGCTTAACATCCCGTTGACCGATACCCCCATACCTGAGGTGTATGATGAGGATGAGCTGGAGGTCTATGGCCGTCTGTGGCTCAATTTGTTCAACCCTCGTTTTCTGATGTTGGAGGCAGCAGTGATGCCGCTGCCGTTGGTGGGGGTGGGGTTAAAAGAATATGCAGAGGACTTTTACGGGATAGCTGATATCGGTCGAAACCAGAATGTGATTCACTGGATTACTGCCGGTTTTGAAGAGCCGTACGCTCTTTCGCTGTTTGTCGGAGATATGGTCAAATACGTCAAACCGGGGGAGGCGAAGCTCTCTTCCAACAAGGGCTACATGGGCTATCTGTTCAGTTACTCCAACCAGCATATCAGAAACAACGTCATGGTTCCCGACCACTCTCTTGAGGCAGAATGGAAGCTGAAGGGTGAACGCAGTTTCAGGGACGAAAAACACTCCTGGAGCTTTCGTCTGGGGGCCAAGGTGCATGACAACCCTAACATCGCCAACACCTTTTATCTGGGGTTCCGGCGCAGTAACCTTGATTTTCGCGTAAACCCGTTCGAGTTTCTCAGGAACAGCTCCTTTGATGTCCGTCTGGATATCGGCGCCAAGCAGGGCGACCTGCTGCGCCAGGAGTATGTGTTGGGCAAGATCATACCGATTAAATCCTGGGGTGTTGCCCTCAAACTTGATGTTGGTCTGATCTGGGAAGACCCCGCGCGTTATCACGGACCCTTGCGGCAGTTGGATGCCCCCAATTTCTCCCTGGTCTTGCGGCCAAATATCATCTTTTGAATATGTCTTCTTCTACCGCAGTCCCCTTGGTTGCCGTTGCCCTGTCCGGTGGGGTCGATTCTGCCGTTGCCGCAGCCCTACTGCAACAACAGGGGTACCGGCTGATCGGTCTGACCATGACGTTGCTGGCCGATGACAGCGCAACCACTGCAGCACAGCAGGTGGCTGACCACCTGGGTATTCCACTCCATCGGATCGATATGACAGCGTCGTTTGAGCGGCAGGTGATTACTCCGTTTGCCACCAGCTACCTGCATGGCGAGACGCCAAACCCCTGCGTACGCTGCAACCGGCTGATCAAATTTGGCCAACTGCTGGATGAGGCCAGTCGGCTGGGAGCGTCGATGCTGGCTACCGGCCACTACGCCAGAATGGTCAGAGACAGCGCCGGTCAGCCGCACCTGCTGGCAGCTGCCGACCGCCGTAAGGATCAGTCTTACTTTCTTGGCTGGATCGGTCCTGAGGCACTGGAGCACGTGCTGTTTCCGTTGGGAGAGCTGAGCGGCAAGGATGAGGTGCGACAACTGGCGCGCCAGTTCGGTCTGCCGGTGGCAGAGCGTAAAGAGAGCCAGGATGTCTGTTTTCTGACAGAGAGCGGGTATGTGCCGTTTCTTGCTGCCCGT
>DKFG01000267.1:7831-8032 GCA_002452325.1 Geobacter sp. UBA6802 | reverse complement strand
ACCTGATCGAGTGGCTGGGGCAGTATTCACCCGCCACCGAGGGGGAGACCTTTGCCCGCGGTTTTTTGGGGCGGATGCTGTTCTCCGGTGATGAGGCCACCAAGAAGACCAGGGTGCTGTCCGGTGGCGAGCGGGTACGCTGCATGTTGTCCAGAATGATGCTGACCGGCGCCAACGTGCTGATCCTGGATGAGCCGACCA
>DKFG01000267.1:6978-7819 GCA_002452325.1 Geobacter sp. UBA6802 | reverse complement strand
GAGGTGGTGCTGTTTGCCTCCCATGACCATGAGTTCGTCAACACGATTGCCAACCGGATTGTGGAGTTTACGCCCGGCGGCATTATCGATCGGGCCATGACCTTTGAAGAGTATCTGGAAAATGCGGATGTAAACCAGACGCGGGATCAGCTCTGCAACGGCCATGCAGACCTGACGCTGTAAGCCGGACCCTGCGCATGAAGACGACCACGCATCCTTTTCAGAGACTGACCCCCGATTTCATCATGGATGCGGTGGAGAGCCAGGGCTTTCGCTGCGATTGCCGTATCCTGGCTCTGAACAGCTATGAGAACCGGGTCTATCAGGTGGGGATTGAGGATAGTCAGCCGTTGATCGCCAAATTCTATCGGCCCGACCGCTGGACCGATGCCCAGATTGTTGAGGAACATGACTTCAGCAGCGAACTGGCTGCCCATGAGCTGCCGGTGGTGGCGCCCTGGCGCACCGCAGCCGGTGAAAGCCTGTTTCATTATCAGGGGTTTGTCTTTGCCCTCTACCCCCGGCAGGGCGGCCATGCCCCGGAGTTCNNGGATGCTGGGACGGATGCACCGGATTGGGTCAGTCAGGCCGTTTCAGTATCGGCCAACCCTGGACAGCCGCAGCTTTGGACGTGAGAGTGTTGCCCTGATCAGTGAGCGGTTTATCCCCAACGACTACCGTGAGAGCTACCTGGTGTTGACCGGTCAACTGCTGGAAAAAGTGGAGCGGCAGCTGGCAGAGGCAGGGGAGGTACGCTTGATCAGGGTGCATGGCGATTGCCATAGCGGCAATATCCTCTGGCGGGATCAGGCCCCCCATTTTGTTGATTTTGATGACAGCC
>DKFG01000267.1:0-6875 GCA_002452325.1 Geobacter sp. UBA6802 | reverse complement strand
CGCTGCGCAGCCTGCGGATGCTGCACTACAGCGCCTGGCTGGCACGGCGCTGGGAAGATCCGGCCTTTCCGGCCGCCTTCCCCTGGTTCAATACAGTGCATTACTGGGGGGAGCATATCCTTGAGCTGCGTGAACAGCTGGCCACCCTGGATGAGGAACCACTGGAGCTGCTGTAGAAGCATCGTGCGGTCCCCGGCAGGGCTCATTTCAGGAAGAACCGCAGCGCCTTGAGGATAATCTGGAACAGGTCCGGGTCGGAGCGGCGCAGCGGATCGCTGTAGCTGCCGAACAGCGACGGCTCCTCATCCCAGCCCTGCACCTTGCGGGCATGCTCTTTTTCCCGCTCCTGTTCCTCGCGTCGTTTCTGCTCCTGACGCTGCTGCTCCAGCAGGTGCCCCCCCAGCTTCATCCACTCAAACAACTGGCGCAGTTCGCCGCCGTCCAGCCAGATGCCATGCTGTTTGCATCGATCGACAATCACGCCGCTTTTGGCCCCAAAGTTGACCCGGTGCATATGTTTGCTGCAGACCGGGCACTTGACATAGGCGATCGGATACTGGTTCGGCTCCCGTTTTTCATTGATCGCCTCCAGTCCGGCCCGATCAATGCCGCCCCGGTTCTTGACCGTGGCCTCAAGCAGGTATTCCAGTTCTCCCGGATCAAAGAACAGCCCCAGGCACTGCTCGCAGCGATCAATGAAAAAGCGGTTGTCCAGCTTCAGATCCAGTACCTTCAGTTTCACGACGCAGCGAGGGCAGACCCGCGGGGTGTCGCTTTCATGGGTGGTGTAGTAGTGGATCCCCTTCAGGTCCACATCGGTACGGTTGCCGCAGTACTGGCAGAGCAGAGAACCGGGCGGCAGGGGCGCCTTACAGTTTGAACATCGGGCCATGGCGTGCTACCTTTCGCATCAACGTTTGACCGATAGTATACTGCAAAAAGTTTTGGAAGAAAGTGGTTGCTGATGAAGATAACCCTGTTGACCCATAGCAAGGAGATCGGCAAGCGCTCCAATACCGGCCGACTGGTGCTGGAGGTGCTGGGTGACGCAGCTGAACAGATCCGCTGGGACCGGCTGGAACCGCCGGAGGGGCTGGTCAGAGAGATTGAGGCGGGCGGTGTTGCGCTGGTCTATCCGGGGCTGCCGGATGAGGCCCGGCATGACCTGAGCGGCATCAATCGGTGTATCCTCATCGACAGCACCTGGCATGAGGCCCGCAAGATCCACCAACGCAGCCCCTACCTGCAGCAGGCGCCGCGGGTAACCCTGCAGCCGCAGGCCCCGTCGCGCTACAACCTCAGAAAAAATCAGAAGGAGGCCGGGCTGTGCACCGCCGANNCAGCGCAGCCCCTACCTGCAGCAGGCCCGTCGAATCAGCCTGCAGCCTGCAGTGCCGTCACGGTATAACCTGAGAAAAAACCAGAAAGAGGCCGGTCTCTGTACTGCCGAGTGTGTGATCCAGTTGCTGCGGGATATGGGGAACACTGAGCAGGCTGACCGGCTGGAACAGCTTTTTCTGGCAAACATGCGGCCATTGCAGGCCCTTCGGACAAGGAGTGGAGACCATGATTGAGCTGATCAGAAAACGGCGTAGTATCCGTACGTTTACCAACCAGCCGCTTACAGAAGAGCAGAAGGCCCTGCTGGCCGAGGCGCTGCTGCGGTCGCCTTCATCGCGCAACATCAACCCCTGGGAGTTTGTCCTGGTGGATGAGCAGGGGCTGCTTGAACGGTTGGCGAATGCCAAGCAGCACGGGTCGGAGTTTCTGAAGGGTGCAGCCCTGGGGGTGGTTGTTTGTGCTGATGAAACCAAGTCTGACGTCTGGGTGGAGGACTGTTCAATCGCCGCCATTCTGGTGCAGATGACTGCTTTGTCGCTGGGGCTGGGCTGCTGCTGGGCCCAGATCAGAAAACGTCAGCATGATCCGCAGACCACTGCAGAACAGTTTGTGCAGGAACTGCTCGGTCTGCCGCCCCAGATTCGGGTTGCAGCGATCATCGGTGTCGGCCATCCGGCTGAACAGCGCAGCCCCCTGGCCGCGACACAGCTTCAGCAGGCAAAACTGCATCACAACCGATACGCGACCAGCTGGAACACCGTGATCAGTTAAGGGTGATCAGGGCATAGCCCTTGTTCTGCATGGCTATCTGTGAGGTCAGCACGTTGCCCACCAGCGTCACGTCCGGCAGCAGTTGACGGTTATCCACCTTGAAGACGCGAGTGGCAACGCTGCAGATCTCGATCCGTATCCCCTTCTGTTTCAGGTCGCCCAGCAGCTCCTTCAGCTCATCAGGTGCCTGGTCCCGGGTAAACAGCCTGACCGCTGGTCCACGGAGCGTCACGATCATGCTTGGTTTGACCTTTTGGCTGCTGATCCCCTCATAGGTTTCCTTGATCAGCCCCAGGTTGAACAGCAGTTTGTCCAGATCGGCCAGACGGACATCAAAGATGGCGCGGGTCTGTTGCAACCCCTTGAGGGCAAAACGGTCGTCCGACTGGGTGTTGTCTGCATGGAGCAGTACCGGTGTGCCGGTCAGAACGCAGAACACTGCCGCAATAGTCAGCCATGATAATCGTTGCATGGTCATTCCTCCGTATCTGGTTGATAGTAAGACAGCATACGCCGATCGTCGGTATTCCACAATCAGGAGCTGCAATGTCGTTTGGCGAAGTTACCGGACATTACGAGCGTCATCCTTATCCTCATTATCCGCTGCTGGCATCGGTCAGGCGTTATGATACCTACGCCATGAATCTGACCGCCCTGTGGGCCAGGTTTAACGGTGAACTGCTGCCGGAGCGGGATGGCAAGATCCTGCTCTCCGGTTGTGGCGCCTTTGCCCCGTATCCGATGGCCCTTGCAAACCCCAGGGCGCAGATTACCGGCGTTGACCTGGCGCAGCACAACCTGCGGCGGGCGCGATTGCACTGCCTGCTGCACGGCAGATTCAATGTCAGGCTGGAGCAGGGGGATTTTCTCGATCCGGCGGTGACTCCCGGGCCGCATCACTTTATTGAGGCGTTCGGAGTGCTGCACCACCTGGACGATCCGGCTGCCGGGATGCGGGCGCTTGAGCAACGGCTGATGTCGGGCGGTATCTTGCGGGTGATGGTCTATGGCCGCTATGCCCGGCAGGAGGCAGAGTCGATCCGGCGGGCCATGCGGCTGCTAAAGGTGCGGGATGTGGCGTCTATCAAGCGGATGTTGAAACGGGCAGCGCCGGACAGCAGGTTGAGGAGCTATGTTGATGCGGCCTGGGAGGCGAAGAACGATTCCGGCCTGGCTGATCTTTTTTTACATCCCAATGTGAAAACCTATCGGATTGATGAGTTTATGGAGGTCGTAAACCAGACCGGCCTGAAGCCGCTGCTGTTTACCCATCTGGATGCCCTGGCCGATCCGCAGCAGGAGATCATCCGGCTGCGGGAGTTGGACCGACGGCGCGAAACCCGCGCCAACATCATCTGTTTTCTGGGACGGGAGTGCAGGGGGACTGCTGTGCCATCTTCAGATTCGTGGTTGCTGCTGAATCCGGCGCTGCGTGAGGCGGTTTCTCTGTTTAATCTCTCAGCGCCGACTCCGATTGATCGGCTGGGACATGACAACCCGCAGCTTAGCTGGAACGTGCGGCGGTTTTTACGGCGTTTTATAAAGCCGGTGCAAGAGTGCACCCTTTCAGAAAAAGAGCGGCAGCAGGCAGAGCGGTATCTGCAGGAGCTGTTTCTGGTCAGGGTGCGGCGGATTGATGTTCAGTCCTGAGTACGGCTGACCGCACGAGGTAAGGCCCAGTTGTAGCGTATTGCCAGCAGCCGCATGATCACCACCAGCAAGGCCGAGGTAAGCAGGGCCCAAGCATGGGGGATCGTGCTGTAGTAGTGCAGCAGATAGAGCAGCGTGCCACCTGCCAGGCAGGCCGAGGCATATACTTCTCGCTGCAGTACCATCGGAACCTGTGCCGAGAGCAGGTCGCGGATCATGCCGCCGGCAGTGGCGGTCATCACCCCCATCATCACCGAGCCGAACAGCCCCAGGTTGAATTCAATCGCCTTGCCGGTGCCGATTACCACAAAGGTTCCCAGGCCGACCGCATCAAAATAGGGCAGCGGATGGTGCAGGAAATCCAGATGATGGTGCAGGAAAAAGACAACCAGGGCCACTGCTGCCGAGAGATAGAGATAGGTCTCATCCTTAAAGATGAAAGGCGGGGTGTCTCCCAGCAGCAGGTCGCGCAGGGTGCCGCCGCCGCAGGCGGTAACCAGCCCCAGCATCAGCACCCCGAACAGGTCCATCTCCCGCCTGATGGCTGCCAGAGCGCCGGAGGCGGCAAAGGCAGCGGTGCCCAGCAGGTCCAGGGCATAGAGCAGGCTCATTTGCCGCAGCACTTCTTGTATTTCTGACCGCTGCCACAGGGACAGGGGTCATTGCGGCCCACCTTGTTGGCAATGATCGGCTTCGGCTTTACCATCCGTCCGTCAGTGAAATACCAGACCCCCTCTTTGCGGGTAAACAGGGCGTTTTCCCGATGTTCCCGCAGGGCGCCGTTCTCCTTGAAGCGGGCAACAAACTCCACCTCACCGTCGGTATCATCGGTGCCCCCCCTGACCGTGTCGATGATCTCCAGCCCCAGCCATTCCGAGTTTTCGGCCCAGGTCCTGGTGCCGTCATGGTCATAGCCTTCGCGTTGTGCCGGATCGGTGCTGGTAAAGATAAAGTCCATCTCAGTCTTGGTGTAGGCGCTGTAACGGGCCCGCATCAGCTGCTCGGCAGTTGCGGCAGGGGTGTTGCCGGTGATGATTGGTTCACAGCAATCAACGTATGCTCTGGTGCTGCCGCAGGGACAGGTGCTCATGGTGGATGCTCCTTGTGATTAAGGGGTTATCTCCCCGGAATGGTGATGCAGAGGCACTGCCCTTCGGCATAGAGGGTATCGTCACAGAACAGGCGTCCATGGACCATGATCTTGCGTCCATCGACCGAGACCACCTCGCTCTCAAGGGTAACCACCTGCTCCAGCGGCAGCAGGTTGCGGAAACTGACATTCAGGTTGCCCACTACCACCGGATAACCGGCTGCCCAGGCAGCCAACCCCAGCGCCTCATCCATTACCGCAGCAATGGAGCCGCCATGGGCATGTCCCGGTGGTCCCTGGGTTTCCGGGCCGAACCAGATCCGGGCGTGCAGATGCAGGTCGGCATCACGGTAATAGCGTACTCTGAAACGGTCTCCTTCAGGATCGCCGGAGACAAAGCGGAGTGATTCGCCCACCAGTGCAGGGGCGTCAAACAGGCTCCAGCTGGGTTCACCGCTTAAATCAATGGCAGAACCGGCAGCAGATGCAGATGGTGCGGATAACGTCACGTCAGGTACTCCTTTGTACAGTAGATCATTGGTTTGTTGCAGGTCAAAAAGTGGTAACGAAAGATCAGGCAACCAGGCGGTCGCGATCGTGATCCTTGGCATGTTTGAGCAGGCGCAGAAAAAAGTCGTTCAGGCAGTTGCTCAGCTCGTGAAACTGTACGCCGATGCCGGGGGCGTGCCGTAACCCCCAGGACTGTTTCCAGCAAACCGTGGCCCGCGCCTCGCAGCCCGGCTCCTGAAAAAAGATAGTCAGCTCATCACCCGGATGGAACCGTTCCGGATTGAAATCAACGATAAAGGCCCCGCCCCAGGAGATATCAAGGGTAAAGGCACGGGTTTCGATCCCGTTGAAACGGGTGGCCACCGAGATGCCGATCAGGTGGCGGTGGTGGGCACGCAGTGTCCGTGGTAGGAAGTTTTTGCAGGCGCGGTTGATGAAGTCGGCTACGCTGTTTTCCTGCCTGGCGGCCCCCGGCATGGTCATCGGGATCAGCATGGNNCCGCACCCGCAGGGTGGGGAAGAAGCCGGTCAGGGAACAGGCCACGATCTTCTCTTCCCCCTTGGCCTTCACAATGGAGGGGAGGTCAACCAGAATGCCGTTGTAGAGGCCTTTGAGTGCCAAATCCTCGGCCTCGACAAAGGTTGCACAGGGAGCCAGCGACACGTCAAACGGCTGCATGCTGGCGATCAGTGCGGCACGTGTGTCGTCGTTGACCGAGATTACAAAGATGGGATGATCAAGTAGCGGCATTCCGGGTATCCTTGGCTGGTCTGCAATGTCCGGCACTTTACTGTAATCGTATCGAAACATCAATTGCTTTGAGGCCGGTTCAGGCGTTGGTCCGGGGCTGGAGCTTTTCGTCTGCTTGGTGTATGGTGGCAGCCATGAACCTGCACCTTGTTACCCTGCATGCCATGCCCTCTGCCCAGGCTGTACCACTGGCCGCTGCCTTTCTCAAGGCCTACCTTGATCAGCAGCCCGCCCTGCAAAAACAGGCAACGGTCAGTATGGCCGAGTTCTTCTGCGGTACGCCGCTGGATCAGATCCAACAGGCGATTCTGGCTCAGAACCCTGACGTAGTAGGTTTGCCTGTCTATGTATGGAATCGTCATGACTGCTGTGAGCTGGCAAAACGTCTGCGGGCAGCCAGGCCGGAGCTACTGCTGGTGGCCGGTGGCCCGGAAGCCACCGCTGATCCGGCACGTCTGCTGACCGAGGCCCCCTTTGACCTGCTGGTGCTGGGTGAAGGAGAACTGACTGCCGCTGAACTGCTGGAACGCAGGCTGGCCGGTCAGTCGCTGCAGGGGTTACCCGGCACCGCACAGATGGTGGACGGAGCCCTGCAGATGATCCCTCGTCCCCAGCTTGAAGACCTGGCTGTTCTGCCGTCCCCCTATCTGGCCGGGCTGCTGGACCGCCATATTGAAAACGGCATGGTCTGGCAGCTCTCCCGGGGGTGTCCATTCGCCTGTGAGTTCTGCTACGATGGCATGGGTGACCGCAAGGTGCGGC
>DKFG01000213.1:197-6866 GCA_002452325.1 Geobacter sp. UBA6802 | reverse complement strand
CCTTCCCGCAGCAGCAGGAAGGTGTCGCAGAAGCGCAGCGCCAGGTTGATGTCGTGCATGACGGCAATGCTGATGATCCCCATCTGGTGGGTCAGACGCCGCAGCAGGGCCATGATATCCAGTTGGCTGCGGATATCCAGGTGGTTGACCGGTTCGTCAAGCAGCAGCAGCTGGGGTTGCTGTGCCAGGGTGCGGGCAATGGCCACCCGCTGCAGTTCACCGCCGGACAGTTGGGATGTCTTGCGGGCGGCGTATGCTGTCAGGCCGGTAAGCTCCAGTATTTTGGTTGTTTCCTGTAGATCGTGCGGCTGAACCTGCCAACCCAGGTGGGGCTTGCGTCCGATCAGGACCGCCTCAATAACGCTGCAATCAAGCGGCGGCGTGTTCTGGGGCAGGTAGGCTATGGTGCGGGCTGCCTGCTGAAGTGATATGCGGGAGATATCCTGTTGATTGAGGTGGATCGTGCCGCTACCGGGGCAAAGCAGGCGGGCCAGGCATTTGAGCAGGGTGGATTTGCCGGAGCCGTTCATACCCAGTACCGCCACCAGGTTACCGCCGGGGATACTGAAGGAGATATCCTGCAACACGGTGCGCGGACCGTATCCGGCGTAGAGCTTGTCAGCCTGTATCATAGCGGCCTCCGTCGCAGCAGCAGCACCAGAAACAGCGGCGCTCCGGTAAAGGAGGTAATAATGCCGACCGGAATGATCACCGGGGCCAGCACTGTGCGGGAGACGATGTCGGCCAGCAGCAGCAACAGAGCACCGCACAGCGCAGAGGCCGGCAGCAGATAGCGCTGGTCCGTGCCGATCAGGGGGCGCATCAGGTGAGGCGCCATCAGGCCGATAAAGGCGATGATCCCCAGAAAAGCCGTGATCACCGAGACCAGCAGGCAGGTCAGCACCATCCCCATTAACCGCAGTCGTCCGGCTGCAACCCCCAGGCTCCGAGCCGTGTCATCACCCCACTGCAAGGCTGTCAGGCTCC
Source organism: Geobacter sp. UBA6802 (assembly GCA_002452325.1). Classification (GTDB taxonomy): domain Bacteria; phylum Desulfobacterota; class Desulfuromonadia; order Geobacterales; family Pseudopelobacteraceae; genus Trichlorobacter. The sequence continues at coordinate 5,879 of DKFG01000213.1, read as the reverse complement.
ATCCCCAGGCGAGTACTGCAACAAGAGTCACCAGCAGCAGCAGGGCCATCAGCCGGTTTTCAGGCCAGCCAGCCTTGCCCAGGTCGCCAAAAGTCCAGAACAGGGTGGCTGCCACCTGCAGGTCGCTGGCAAAGTACTGCAACAGCATGGTGCAGGCTGACAGAAATGCTCCCACCGCCACACCGGCCAGGATCATGGCTTCGGCAGCAAGTTGCCTGAAGGTGGCGATGGCCAGGATTACGGCAACGCTGAACAGGGCGCCGCCAAAGGCTGCCAGAGCGGTGGCATTGCGGCTGGTCAGCAGCACGCCTTCGTTGCCGGTGGTGAAGGTCTGGCCGGTGCCCAGCAGGATAATGGCGCAGGCAGCTCCAAAGGCGGCGCCCTGTGAAACCCCCAGGGTGGAAGGGGCGGCTAGGGGGTTGCGCAGCAGGTTCTGCATGACGGCTCCGGCCAGGGCCAGACCTGCTCCGGCCAGCAGCGCGGCAACGGTGCGGGGCAGGCGGATATTCCAGAGCAGGTGGTTGATCAGGCTGTCGTCACTGCCGGAAAGCAGGGTGGTCAGGATCTCTCCGGTGGTCAGTTTGTAGGAGCCGATGCTGAGCGACAGCAGGGAGAGCGGGATCAACAGCAGCGCCAGTGCCGTCACGATCTGTTGCCGTTTTCCGGTAAGGCGGCTGTAGCTGTTTTCCGCAGGCACGTCAGCGGGCATTGGCGGTCCTGAAGGTCAGTTGCAGGGGGCCGAAGCCGCCGAATTCCCGTCGCAGGGAGTCGTAGCAGGGGATGCCGACAAAGGTACGGCAGATCTCATCTGTCTTATCGACCGGGTTGATATCGGCAAAGCGGGATGGATAGAGCAGGCGACCGATGTACCAGCTGTTGGCCAGGGCCAGCTCCAGATTGGTGTGATAGTTGTTGTACGGCAGGGTCATGTAGACCTGATTGTGCTGCACCGCTGCAAGGCGGTCGTAAAAAGCACGGTGGCGCTGGTAGTCTTCCCTGACCAGCTGTAGCCCGGAGCCGTCTACCAGGATGACCGGCGGGTTCCAGACCAGCAACTGCTCCTTGTCGATGTAGGCATGTCCCAGTTTGCCCAGCTGACGGGCCAGATTGATGCTGCCGGTTGCCAGAAGCGGCAGGTAATCGGCATCGGTGCTGGTGATGCCGTGGGGGCCGCGCTGGCTTATTGCGCCGACGTAGACGGACTGCGGTGTGATGCCCCGCATCCGGCGATCAAACTCACGCTGGTGAGCGACAAGTGAGGCCACCAGCTCTGCGGCCCGTGTCTGTCTGCCCAGGGCGGTCGCCAGCAGTAGCAGACTCTGCTTTATTTTGTCAGGATCAACCACCCCCATGCCGCCGTAGTTGAGTGCCAGCACCGGCACACCGGTCAGTCTCGACAGGTGATCAGCCTGGGAGCGGTCAGCCTCAGCCGTAATCAGCAGGTCAGGACGCAGGGCCATGATCGCCTCAGGATTGACCGGTTTCTGACGGCCTTCCCCCACCACCGGCAGCTTTTCAGCCTGCTTGCGGATTGCCAGGTTGTACGGCCTGCCTGCTGTAGGTGTTGCCCGGCCTTCAATCGCCTCTACCCCCACCACCAGATCAAACGCCTGCAGATAGACCACAAAGCGGGCAGCGCCACCCAGCGGAATGATCCGCTGTACCGTGGCAGGCAGCGTTACCTGCCGTCCCAGTTGGTCAGTCAGGGTTTGGGTGGCTGTTGCAGAGGCATCAGCAACCATGAGCAGCAGGCAGCAGCAGAACAGGCAGAGCGCGCGGGCTACCATCCTCTGCTGTACCCTTCAAAGCAATCCAGGCAGATCTTTTTCCCTTCATGCAGACGGATCAGGTGTTCAACAGCGTTTTCACCGCACTGTTCGCAGGTAAGGCTGTCAAAAATGCGGGCCTTTTCCGGTATGCTGAAGCCAGGTTGACCAAACTGAAACAGCTCATCCGAAGCGGCGTGCAGGATCATCTGCTGTAACTCTTCACGTCCCACATCTTTGCGGGAAACCGGCAGCTTGAACACCATCCGCAGGTTGTGGCCGGTGGTTCGGTTGAAAAAACTGAAGGCCATCTTGCCCCGTTCACGGTACAGCAGGTTGCCCTTGCCCAGGCTACAGCCGGTCAGTACCTGTATTGCGTCAACACCGCAGGCATCGTTTTCCGTCACACAGACCAGATCCTCATCATTTTCACAGACCGGCCCCATCTGCTGTTCCAGCGCCTTAACTGCCTTGAAGCCGATGGCCAGGCCGGGGCAGGAGTGGCCGTGAAAATCAATACAACGTTGCCAGGCTGCTGTATCCATTATGTTTCTCCTTGCCGGTTAAAACTGTACGCTGACACTGCCGATGGCTGAGAACGGCGCACCCTGATGATAGCTGGTGCTTCCGGCCCTGGTGTCGTCTGAAGAGTTGATTACCGCAACATAGCGTTCATCGGTCAGGTTGGTCAGTTCCAGCGATACCTTCAGCTGTGCCAAGCTCAAGACCTTCTTTTTTGTATAGCTGATGGAGATGTCTGCCACCGCGTATGGGTCGATCTTCTCCTTGTGCTCCAGGTCGCCATAACGTTCGCCGATCACCCGCACTTTGGGACTGATCTCAAAATCACCCAGCTTCAGGATGATGCCGCTTTTCAGCATCCATTCCGGGGTGTCCACCACCTGCTTGCCGTTGCTGGCGTAACGGGTTCCCTGGTAGATCAGGTCGTTGTCATAGGTCAGGCTGGTCCAGGTAGGGTTGAGAAATACCGTCAGATAATCGGCCACAAAGGCGGTCATCTCCAGGTCAAGGCCGTAGCCGGTGGCCTTGCCGATGTTCTGCTGATAGCTGATCGGTGTGCCGGTTACCCGGGCATCAGAGACCGTGGTCAGCAGGTTACGGTGCAGGCCAAAGAACACGGTGGGGGCGATTTCAAACTTCTTACCTTTGTAGCGCAGCCCCAGGTCAAAGTTGTCCGACTCTTCCATGGTATAGCCGTCAAACAGGTTGTTTAAGGTGATGTTGGCGGCCTTGAAACGGCTGATGTTGGCGCCGTTGACATAGGTGCTGACCAGCGGGAGATAGGAGTAGGGACGGATGAAGTTTTTACCGTAGCTGCTGTACACCTGTAGACTGTCGTTGATGGCGTAGGAGGCCCCGACAGTGGGGAGCCAGATGTCGTAGGTACGGCTGGAGCGATCCAGCCAGCTGTCGCGTATCAGAGGGTAAGGGTCGGCCAGTGGCGTCTGTGTCCGGTAGCCGTCGCTGGATGGTTCGGCATAGCTGAAGTACTTCAGCCCTACCTGCCAATCGAACGTGCCAAGATTGCCGGTCAGTTTCAGGTATGGACTGTTGATTGCCGAGGTTCCTGCTGCGGCAAAGGCAGCATAGCCCCGGTAAGAAAGTCCGGCAGCAGTCGGGGTGTAGTTCTGCATGTAGACATCCATCGTTGATGCTTCATAGTGGTAACCCACAACACCTTTCAATAGTCTGGTGCCGTAGCTGCCTTCGGCAATTACACCGGTACGTTCAATGTCCCTGGTCCGTTTCTGTACCAGACTGTTAGCAGCATTGCCCTGCCAAACCTTGGTGTCTTCAACCGAGTAGTAAGGCTTTACGGTCAACCGGAAGTTGTCGGTAGGGTTGACGGTAATCAGCGACAGAAAATCACGGTTTATGAAATCACCGTGGTTATATTTGTAATAGCTGATATCAGTGGCAGCGGTACCGGTCAGGTCGGCGTTGTAATCTTTATAGTAGTTGGCATCCAGGTTTGTGGTCTCGCTGAAGGTGAGGGGGCGGTAGAGATCCTGCTTGATCGAGTTGAAATTGTACCAAAGCTTGATGTCGGCCTTGCTGGTGATCGGCTGGGACAGGGAGAGGTTGAAGTTGTGGCGGGGGCCCAGTTCGCCGGGGCCGCGCCATTTGTCGGCCTGGGTATATGAATAAGAGCCTGACAGCCGGGTGTCAACGGTAGGCAGTTTGCCGGAATCAAGGCGTAGAAAGGTGCGGTAGTAGTTGTCGGCGCCCATGCTCTGGCTCAGCTGCGCCCCAAGTTTTTCATGGGGCCAGTCTGGACGTAGTTCAATGGCGCCGCCACGGGAGCCGACACCGGTGCCGATATCAGCAGGCACAGCGCCTTTGTAGACCGCAATGCTGTTGATGTTTTCCATATCATACAGGTAATCGCGGGGACCGATCGGGTTGCCACCGTAATTGGGCACTCCTTCAACGGTTAGCGCCCCCAGCATGCCGCGCACACCCCGGCTGCGCTGGGTTGTCTGTTCAACACCAAGCCCTTTTCCATCGGCATTTTCTGTGTTCAGACCCGGCAACAGGTTAATCGCTTCATAGACACTGGTCGCAGCCTTTGGTCCCTGTAGTTCAATCCCTTTTGTGCTGATTTCACTGCCGGTGGAGACGGTCTCGTCAATCTGGCGGGTGGGGGTGATGATTCGCTCTTCTGTCACGACAATTTCGGGCAGCTGTCGGTCTGACGCATCTGCCAGAGTGGCCATGACAAGGTATCCGGCAATTAGCCCAATTGTAAACTGCGTTGTCATATTGAGCCCTCCAGTATCCTGTTAATGCAGGGTAAATCTTACAGGTAATATGGCCTTCACCGCCACCGGTCTGCCGTTATGACGGGCCGGAGTAAAACTGGAGGCCCGTACCGCCTCAACGGCAGCCTCACTAAAACCGGAGCCCGGATCTTCAAGCACCTCAACCTTGGTCAGTTGACCCGTTTCGCTGATGCTGAGCCGAAGCAGTACGGTGCCTGTTTTGCCTCTCCGGCGGGCCAGACTTGGGTAGGCGGGGCGAATCTGTTGGTGAAACTTTGGGCCATCGGCAGTTCCAAAGGGGATTTCGTACGGGGTTACCCGTTCGGATGCCCCGGAATGACCACCTGCCGTTATCGGCACGCCGGGTGTTGCCCCTCCCTTGACCTGCTGCTGGCCGGATGTCCCGTCGGCGTGTTGAGAGACAGCCGCTGGTGCCGCTGCAACCGAATGAGCCGTTTCTGTACGTTGCGTTGACGTTGGCAGCGTGACCGGAGCCGCTGTCACGGTGCTTTCAGGTGGCGGTTCTACCGGCTTTGGGGACGCTATTTTGTATGCTTTTGGCTGCGCAACAGCTGTATATGCTGCCGGGGGAGGGGAGCCCTGCGGCAGCGGCGAGCCCGCCAGGTTTACCATGATGATAGCCGCTGGTTCAGTCTTCTGCGTAACGAGGTGCGGCAGCCACCATCCTGCAGCTGCCATGCACAGACCATGGAAGAGCAGCGAAACGAGCAAAAACCGTGGAAACAGACGGTGCTGTTGAACGTGTTGGTCGTCACTCATGGCAGACGGTGTAGCACATTTTTTGAAAAGGTAGCACAAAAGATGGGCACGAAAAAGAAAAAAGTAACACGGAAAGGGAATGTCTGACTGGGAACATGGCGGGGTGAGTTAATGTCAGTGCTGTTCCGGATTGGATGAGGTCAGGAATAGCTTGCCGTGCTTGACCCCCTTAACCCCCAGCAGCTCGTCGGCGATACGGTTGATCTCGGCGCTGCTGCCCCGCAGCACCAGTACTTCAAGGCAGTTGTGGGCATCAAGGTGGACGTGCAGGGCGGAGATAATCTGATGGTGGTGGTGGTGCTGGTGTTCGGTCAGCTTGTCCGCCAGATCGCGGACATGGTGGTTGTAGACCA
>DKFG01000213.1:0-173 GCA_002452325.1 Geobacter sp. UBA6802 | reverse complement strand
GGATCAGGTCGCGGATCGCCTCGGAACGGTTCTGATAGCCCTTTCCGGCTATCAGCCGGTCAAAGCTGTCCAGCAGGTCACTGTCGATCGAGATACCGAAACGGGTGGTGTCGCCCATAAACTCTGTCTCCTATCCCCTCAAGCTTAAAGGAACGAGGATTTTTTCGTTCTGG
>DKFG01000134.1:7658-7955 GCA_002452325.1 Geobacter sp. UBA6802 | reverse complement strand
TCCCAACAGACAGACGATCTTCATATAATGTCCCCCCCCTTATTCGTTTGATTTGAGAAGTCTACTCGATATACAGCTGCTTGTGAAGCACACCCTTGATTGACTTTTATGGTGCGTCAGGGTAAGCACTACCGTTCATTCCCATCAGGAGTATAGTGATGCCCCACACGACCCTCATAAACCGTGCAATCGGCCTGATTGTTCGTCATCCTTGGCCAGTGCTGCTAACAGCCCTGATTTTGGCCATACTGTCAACTGTTTACACAATTAACAACATGACCTTTCTGACCGGTCGTG
>DKFG01000134.1:6347-7599 GCA_002452325.1 Geobacter sp. UBA6802 | reverse complement strand
CCAGCCCTGGTCAGCCGTTTCAGCGACACCCTGCATGCCCGGCTATCCCAGGAAAAGCAGCTGTTTGTCGAGGTATTCTACCCTGGCGGCCTGCCGTACTTCCGCCAGAACGGCCTGCTGTTCATGACCCTTGATGAATTGAAGGCCCTGCGCACCACCCTTACCATGGCCGGACCGATACTGAAGGATCTGGCAGCAGCCCCCTCTATCCAGACCCTGTTCAGCTCCCTGACGGATCAGATTGACGACTACCTCAAGACCCCAACGCCTGACAAGCTGCAACGCCTGACCTTTATGCTGGGCACGCTGGACAAAGGCTTTGCCGGATTTGACGGCAAACAGAGCGCCCTGTCGATCGACACCTTCCTGACCGGCTCCGGCAATGAAAAGCCATCCATGCTCGAAACTGCCGGTAAGCAGCAGGTGATTGCCATCCGGCCGCTCAAGGAGCAAGGCAGTTTTGTACCGGCGGAACGTGCGATCAAAAAGGTTCGTGAAGAGCTGAACATTCTGCGGCAGAAGGCTGAATTCAAGGAAATTACTGCCGGAATCACCGGCGTGCCTGTACTTGAGTATGAAGAGATGTCCACCAGCATGGAGGACATGAAGCTTGCCTCGGTGCTGTCGCTGGCACTAACCGTCATGCTGCTGCTGGCTGCCTTCCGGGGCGTAAAAAACACCATAGCTGCCATGGTTTCACTGTTGATTGCCATCAGTATCGCCTTTGGCCTTGCAACGCTTTTTGTCGGACACTTAAACATCCTCTCCATGGTCTTTGCGGTCATGCTGCTCGGCCTGGGGGTGGAATATGCCATCCAGGTGGTGCTGCGCCATCAGGAACTGCTGCCGACACGCACCTTTGAGCAGGCACTGGCCGAGGCACTGACCTCAAACCTGCGCCCGATCCTGCTGGCCTTTGTTACCACAGCCCTGGCCTTTCTGACCTTTCTGTTAACCGATTTCCGCGGTATTGCCGAGCTTGGTCTGATTGCTGCTGTCGGGGTATTTGTCTGCTTTCTGACTACTTTTACCGCACTGCCGGCCATGCTGGTGATTGTGAACAAGGGTCAAGGGTCAAGGGGCAAGGGGCAAGAAATACAAGGTCAAGGGGCAAGGAACAAGGGTCAAGGGATACAACAGCTGTTTGCCCGGCCGGGTTTGATTGTAGGGGGCATGACCCTGCTGGCACTGACCGGAGCCGCAGCGCTCACCAGGGTGCCGTTTGATTTCAACATGCTCAACCTGCAGGCCA
>DKFG01000134.1:5953-6200 GCA_002452325.1 Geobacter sp. UBA6802 | reverse complement strand
TGGTGCCTGAGCAGCAACCGGAGAAACTGGCAGTGCTGAAGCAGATACAACAGGTTATGGCACCGGTGCAGCCGGTGGACTATGAAGAAAACCTGCGGGTTATGGAGCTGCCTGCAGTTTTTGAGGGTTTTCGTGAACGGGTGGAAAGGCTGAAGCTCAATCTTGAGACCCGGAAGCGACCCGAGGCACAACCAATAGCCACCTTCCTGACCACCCTGGACCGATTCTTTGCCGGACTGGAAAAGGA
>DKFG01000134.1:5618-5944 GCA_002452325.1 Geobacter sp. UBA6802 | reverse complement strand
GTTTGCCCCGCTGCCGGAAAAGCTGAAGCTGCTGAAAGAGAGCCTGAATGCCCGCGCTGTAACCGAAGAGGATGTCCCCGAGGCACTGAAGCAACGTTTTGTGGGTAAGGATGGCCGTCTGCTGCTACAGATCGCCCCGAAAAACGAGATCTTCAACGAACAGCCCCTGGCAGAGTTTGTTACCCAGATCAAATCAGTTGACCCCCACGCCACCGGTGAGCCGGTCAGTGTCTACGAGTCATTCAAAATCCTGAAACGCTCCTATCTGCAGGCCTTCCTGTATGCCATGGGTGGGGTGGTCCTGATCCTGCTGATCGCCTTCCGCA
>DKFG01000134.1:0-5437 GCA_002452325.1 Geobacter sp. UBA6802 | reverse complement strand
GCCCTGACCATCCTGTTCAGCTTTGGCGCCCTGATGGTGGCCCGGCACCAGGGGGTCTTCAGTATCGGTGCGGTCATGTCTTTGGGGATGACCGCCATTGTACTGGCGTTTCTGGTATTTTTACCTGCCCTGTTACTGCTGCTTGAGAAACGGCGGGGGTAAACTGCCGAATCAGAATAAGGATCAACAACTGAAAACTGACGCTGGGGGGGCAAATTTCAACGCCGACTAACAGCTAAGCATATCCTTTAGAGGTTGATTTTAGATCTCCACCGTTTCTACGCCGGGAAGATATCCCGTCCATTCAACACCTCAATAGAAATATCTGGTGTCATCAGATTCCGTAACCAGAAAAAATGGCAGATTGGCTTGTCTGGCGGCCCGAGGTAACCGCAACCATGCCAACACCTGCAAGAGATGCCGAATAACTCTCCAATTTCATTCATAAGAAGCGAGTCATGGCTTACATAGGCATAATAGTCCGACTCTTCTGCCTTTGTACGTATTTTCTCCAGATCATTAAGTCCCAACGACTTTTTTGTTTCCGTTGCTGCCAAAAGTTGATTACCGGCATTCGTAAGACACTCTTTAAAAAGTGCATAAATATGAGCCGACGCATATTCAACATAATTCATCTTCCAGCTAAGTGGCTGCGCGTTCATTCTTTGAGGATCCGACACGATATACGCAAGTGCCCGCCACGTCGCAGGGAAGGCATCAAGGTTCTGCATGGCTTTTTGCTTGGAAACCCTCAATATGACATAGTTGATATCTTCCAGATTTTTCTCAGGCAATTGTTCTGCATTTCCTATAAATGGGCTGCAGTGTTTTATCCCTGACTCCATCGGCGGTAAATTCAAGCCATGAACCAATGAAAAGCACTCAGCTACGGTCAGCCCCTTAAGCGATGAGACATCAGCATAAAATGCGTACGGGCGATGAGCCAACGTTGGTAAACCAGCATAGCGGTGTTCAGGCAAGATGCGAACAAGATCTGATGGAGGAGCCGTGTTGATCTTAGCCAAATTCGAGGCCCTACCAACTGACGACCAAACCTTTAACGCATCAGAATCGGAACTCTTACTCAGAGGGAATGTATCGCTTTTATCTAAAAGCAACGTATTGGTCAGGAATGAAATCATCTGACGGTCATAGTCATCGTCAGTTTCGCTGTACTGCTCTGGATCTCGGTTGACCTCCGCATGGGTAAAAACAAACCTGGCATCAGCATCAAGCACATGCACCTGATAAATACAATTGCCGGTCCAGCTCCGATGGAAGTAGAGAATCCCTTCGTCGTAGTAGACAAACCACTTGTTTTCCATCTGTCTTGGTATCGAGCCCTTTACGATTTTCAGCCTGTCCTCTTGCGAATAAGGCAGCTGTAGCTCAATGACAGTGTGCCTTTCAGGCAGCGGCTTTGTTTCCCAATCTTGCTTTTTAGCTATTTTCATAAAGGTTCCGTTACGGTTAAGGTCGCCTAATTCCCTACCAGGCTTAACAACCTATTCTCAATATTCTCCCAGGGGTCTGCTAAATCCACCGTTGCTACCGTAATTTTGTGGCCTTGTACCAGCATAGGCTCTGTCAGTTGATGGCTTGTTGTTGGATAGAGCAGCATGCCCTGGGCATTTGCGAAAGAATCACCTCTATGCTCCTGGGTACGCAGGTATGTATAGAGCTGATATAGATTTTCAGATTTGAACTTCTGGCTGCCGTAGGGGGATGATGTCAGTGTTTTAAGATAATACTTGGTGTCAATTACCAGCCTGCGAGGAGGTTCCGGCCAGACAAGTGTAATGTCTGTCTGCATTGAAGGCATGAAAGGGCAGTTAAGCTCATCAAACCAGCTCAACTGCTTTTGGTATCCAACCTCACAGCCAGTCAGGTGATAGCGATAAAAGTTGCAGACAAACAATTCAAATAGCTTCTGGAAGGTTACCTCATCGCGCAGCAAGGCTTTAAGGGCATGATCTCCCTTATCTTCTGTCGGCATCTCAAGGCGATGGATCAAATAGCAAATCGAAATTGGAAGGGAGTAGTCCTGATCATTTCTTGTCAGCTGCAAACGGCTGAAGTCTGAAGACTCTATCCTTTTGGTGGAAACGGCCTCAAGATCCAAATCCAGAGCTTTGAGTTGGTGTTTAAGGTCAGTATCTAGTTTGGCGTTGTGATGATAGACCCGTGGGTCATTTGAGAGACGACGTATCGTAGAGCGGATAATGCTATTTTTAAGCGTATCCACTGTAAGCTCATAGAAGGAACAATGTGCGGCGCCTTTTTCAAACGAACGTTTTTTAAGGCTGGCAGCGAAGTCAATTTTTCCTCTAATGCCACGAACTTTTTCATGATGTGACTCATACCCGCGCCGCAACTGCTTCCGCATCAGCAACAAGGTTGTTTCAGCCAAGATTTTAGCCAACAGCCCCAGTAGGTGTGGTGATGTCTCTACATTACCTTTCCACTGATCCTTCCATGAAACCAAGTCCCACGCATACAGCAGCAGATACCAGGCATTTTTAACCGGAATCTCGGAAACAACCTCCTCAACAGCGGAGTCACTGCCAACAGCAAGCATTGCCACTATCCCAGCAACTCTTCAGATGCGGCTTTTAGCTTTTCGGGCGAGTCGTACCAGTATTCCTCAAGAAGGGGAATGATCTCTGTTTCAACCACATCCACAAACCATTCTTTGCCATGAGCTGAAAAATCATCCTTTTCTTTGGGGCAGAAAAAGCTATGACCAATTTTAAAGGCAGCTCCAAGGTGACTGTCTTCAGTGATTGTGTTGTTCAGCGCCTGCATGCGGGTTACCACCAACTGTATGATGGCATCCTGTGCGCCGTGTTCCTGCATCCATTTGCGAAACTCTGCAGAACCGAACTTGGGCTCTAAGGTGACAAATGAAAACCGGCGACGCAGGGCATAGTCAACAAGGGCCAGCGAGCGGTCAGCAATATTCATCGTTCCAATCAGGTAGAGATTCTCGGGGATAAAGAACGATTCATTTTCAGAGCGGCGATACAACGGGGTTACTTCAAATTTTTTCCCTCGTTTGTCTGCCTCAAGCAGCATGAACAACTCACCAAACACCTGAGAAAGGTTGCCCCGATTGATTTCATCAACTATCAACACATACTTTCGGTCTGGATCCTTTACCGCCGCATCACATAACTGCCAAAATGAGCCATCAGTCAGTTCAAACTTACCCGCCTCATTTGTTGGTCTATAACCACGGATAAAGTCCTCATAACTGTATGATGGATGGAACTGGACAACCTTGATGCGAGTATCATCTACTGACTCCATCAAGGCATATGCCAAACGCTTCGCCACAAATGTTTTACCGACACCTGGCGCACCCTGCAGGATCAGGTTCTTTTTCAGTTTCAAGCGCCGCAGAGCACGTTCAATCTCGATTTCGCTGAGGAATACACCCTCATCAATCATGTCCGCAATTGAATATGGCCTTGTATCACCATCAATTTCCTGCAGGACCGCTTGCACTTCAGGCGATGTCCCATACCACTTGTTGATAAAGAAATCATAATCCTGTGGTAAACCTTCAAAAGCAAAACGGATCAGATGCTGCGCAAACTCTTCGTCTTTCCTTAAGTGCCAGACCGTTGAACGCCCTGTATAAAAATACCAGTTTCTGGGCTCCGCTGGGGCGGGATCCCACTCAACCTCTACAACACGGCCATCGCTTCTGTTTTTCACAATTGTGCCAGTTGCCTTGATCAGCATCACAGAAACGGTGCGACCTCCACTGTTAAAAGGGAGCCCCTTCTTTTGCGTCTTGCTGGCCTTGATGGCAATTCTATCGCCGACCTTCATTGCATTTACTTCATCAGTAAATCTATCATCGTAACCATTCACCCAAACGCCTTCAGACAGAAAGCTGGAGGTCTGATCTGCGGGATCTTCGCCATCCCAGTAGGCACCAACCAGCCAATAATCTATGTCGTTGGCAATGAGAGGTGGAATAACGGCCTGTATGCTTGTTTTAGCTTGCATTGCAGCAAGGTCTCTAGCAGCAAGATAGGCACTATGTGACAGCTCGGGCAGGTCGCTGTTTTCGCTTTTTACTTTTTCGAGGATGGGCAGGTAGGTGTTAAATGAAAGCCCGGAAGCTGGAAGTTTTATTTGCAGATACTTCCGCATCGTGCCGTCGAGATTAAGGAATATCCGGGGACGAATCCAGAAGAGGCCCATTGTCAGATTGATATTGGTATATTTGACGCCAAGTGCACTATCAAACGCTTCTGCAAATTTTGGCGAGTTGAGCGGCTCTGGCTTCAATGCCTCGCTAAATACATTCCATAGCTTACCAATATCATCTGTTTTTCGGATAGATTTGTACGCAAAAAACCATGAGTTTTGGTTGTTCAGTAAAGGTATCCCTGAAAAACTGCTTGGGACTGCGGCCGCAATACCAAACCGGGTCTTTGCTGCCTCTAAGATGCGAATTCTGCTTGTTTCAATGATACCTCTGTTAAAGGCACCAAAGAACGTGAATGGGTCAATTTCAGAAAGCAAAAATGATCTGCCGGTTTCGTCTTTGTCCTCAAGTGGTGTCACCTTAATACCTTGGGCACGCATCTCCTCAAGAAAGGCAACCAGCTCTTTTTGGCGGTCGCGCCAAGACAGGAGTTTTTCGGCAAACTCCTCGTAGAAAGGTATCCAGTCAAACGTCTCTGTTTGATTACCCACGGCCATCCCTCCAAACAAAAAAAGTGAACAGTGCTGCAGCTTTTACCCAAACATTCTCACCTACTAACTACCACATTGTCTATCAACCTGAAATTAGATGATTTTTTCTTTTCAGAATCATCAAACTGAAACATGCTCCATGCTTGGTTCCACATATCATCGTAAAAGCAGCGGCCTGTCCATAAAACATTCTGCAAGAGACAAAGACGCCAGAAGCGTTTAAGGAATCTCTCACCAGCAGAATATGAGTGGGAGCACTACAGAAAGCAACATGACTCAACACATGGTGTTCGCTATTGACAGGACACGTTACAGGCCCTCGGACGAGAAAAAACTACTGCTGCTTGACCGTCATGGAAAGCCAGATGCCGGTTAAGATAAAGACCACGTTAGCCCCCCAGGCAGCTACAAAGGGGGGCAGCACTTCACTGCGGCCGTAGGACTGGATAGCGGCATTGATAATGAAGTAGGCAAAGCCGATCGCCACACCGGCGCCGATCCCCATGGCTACTCCGCTGGCCCTGCCGGTTTTGAGGGCAAACGGTATCCCCAGCACCACCATTACAAAGGCTCCGAACGGCAGTGCCAGTTTGGCATGCATCATGGTGCGGTAACGACCGGCAGCATAGCCGCCCTGTTCCAGGCTGACAGCATACTCCCTCAGTTTGCGGAAGCTGAAGTTGTCGGCGTTATTATCCAGAATCCGCAGATCATCCACCTTGAG
>DKFG01000175.1:5100-5508 GCA_002452325.1 Geobacter sp. UBA6802 | reverse complement strand
CTCCTTCAGAATGAAAAAGACGGGCACAGGCCCGTCTAGGTTGCAGTACAGTATGAAGAAAAACAGGACTGCTGACAATCTGTTTTTTGTGATAGCGTAATAAAATCATGGACAATACCTTTAAGCTTACCACCACCTACACCCCGTGCGGCGATCAACCCCAGGCCATTGTTGAACTGGTTGAAGGAATCGAGCGGGGAGACAAACATCAGGTACTGCTGGGAGTCACCGGCTCCGGCAAGACCTTTACCGTGGCTAATGTGATCGCCCGCACCGACCGACCGGCCCTGGTGCTGGCTCCCAACAAGACCTTGGCAGCCCAGTTGTACGGTGAGTTCAAGGAGCTGTTTCCAGACAATGCGGTAGAGTATTTTGTCTCCTATTACGACTATTACCAGCCTGAGGCCT
>DKFG01000175.1:4663-4972 GCA_002452325.1 Geobacter sp. UBA6802 | reverse complement strand
TGCATATCTTCTTCCGCCAGGGGGATGACTACGACCGCGACACTCTGCTGCAACGGTTGGTGGAGATCCAGTACGAGCGTAACGACACCGACTTCCACCGCGGTACCTTTCGGGTGCGGGGCGATGTGATCGAGGTTTTTCCGGCCTNNNAGGTGGAGGCCATCTCCCAGATCGATCCGCTGCGCGGGGTGGTGATGCACAAGCTGTCCAAATGCTCGATCTTCCCGGCCTCGCACTATGTATCCAGTAAAGAAAACCTGAAACGGGCTGTCGAGCAGATTCGCCTGGATCTGGAGGAGCGGATCAGGC
>DKFG01000175.1:4263-4463 GCA_002452325.1 Geobacter sp. UBA6802 | reverse complement strand
GGGCGACCGCAGCCGCAAAGAGACCTTGGTGGAGTATGGCTTCCGTTTGCCGGCTGCACTGGACAACCGCCCGCTCAATTTTCAGGAGTACGAGGCCAGGATCAACCAGGTGGTACATGTCTCTGCCACCCCGGCTGACTATGAGCTGCAACAGTCCGGCGGGGTGTTTGTTGAGCAGGTGATCCGCCCCACCGGTCTGG
>DKFG01000175.1:0-4208 GCA_002452325.1 Geobacter sp. UBA6802 | reverse complement strand
CGGGTGCTGGTGACCACCCTCACCAAACGGATGGCCGAGGAGTTGACCAACTACTATCAGGAGCTGGGGGTGCGGGTGCGCTACCTGCATTCCGACATCGATACCATCGAGCGGATGCAGATTTTGCGCTCCTTGCGGCTGGGGGAGTTCGATGTGCTGGTGGGGATCAACCTGCTGCGGGAGGGGCTTGACCTGCCGGAGGTATCGCTGGTGGCGATCCTGGATGCAGACAAGGAAGGGTTCCTGCGTTCTGCCCGTTCCCTGATCCAGACCTGCGGCCGTGCTGCCCGCAACGTGGAAGGACGGGTGCTGATGTATGCCGATCAGATTACCCGCTCCATGCAGGCCTGTATTGATGAGACCGAACGGCGCCGCACCAAGCAGCTGGCCTACAACACAGAACACGGCATTACGCCGGAGACTGTCAAGAAGGGGATGCGTACCATTCTGGAATCAATCGCTGAAAAAGATTATGTTACCCCGCCGGTGGTGGCCGAGATCTTGCCGGACTATGGCGGTGATCTGAAACAGATCCCCAAGCTGATTAAAAAGATGCGTAAAGAGATGCTGGCAGCTGCCAGGGAACTTGATTTTGAAAAGGCAGCAGAGCTCCGGGATCGGATCAAACAGCTGGAAGATGCAGAGCTGAAGCTGCGTTAGGCATGGATGTATACCACCCGGCACCGGTTGACATTTACGATAGCTGCTATTATTATTTACCTACATCAGTTAACTCCGCCCGAAAGGAGAANNTTCAGAATTCGTCCGGTTTCCCACTGCAAGGAGGGGTGCCGAGCCTAGCCTGCCGTCAGTAGCGGTCGGCAGGCGCATGTAACGAACCCCGTGTCGGTTGACACGGGGTTTTTTTCTGCGTACTCTGCACAAACTATGAAAAAGTTCATCATTATAGGCATACTACTGGTTGTTGCTGCCGTGAGCGCCTGGTTTTTGCTCAAACGTCCCCCCAAGATCAGCTACAAGACCGCCAAAGTGGAAAAAGGGAGCATTGTTTCCGTTATATCCGCAACCGGCACGGTGAACCCGGTAACCACTATTCAGGTCGGCTCTCAGGTCTCAGGTACCATTCAGAAACGATATGTTGATTATGACTCGCAGGTAAAAAAAGGGCAGGTGATTGCTGAGCTTGATCCGTCGCTCTTTCTTGCCCAGGTTGAGCAGGCCAGGGGTAACCATCAGAATTCACAGGCCACACTGCAGAAGGCCCGGGTCACCTTGGCCGATGCCAAGCGGACCTTGGAGCGCAACAAACAGCTGATCGCCCAGGGGATTGTCGCCCAGAGCGACTTTGATGCAGCCCAGACCGCCTATGATGCGGCTTTAGCAGGAATCAGTGCGGCTGAGGCCGGAGTGATGCAGACTCGTGGCTCCCTGATGCTGGCCGAGACGAACCTGAAAAATTCAGTTATTCGCTCGCCGGTGGATGGGGTGGTGATCTCCCGCAGTGTGGATGTGGGGCAGACCGTGGCCGCATCGTTCCAGACCCCGACCCTGTTTACTATTGCACAGGATCTGACCAAGATGCAGATTGAGACCAGCGTTGATGAGGCCGACATCAGTCAGGCCCGGCTGGGGCAACCGGTCAGTTTTTCGGTTGATGCCTATCCGAATCGAACCTTTAAGGGAGAGGTGACCCAGATCCGTTCGGCTCCGATCACGGTCCAGAATGTGGTGACGTATGTAGTGGTGGTGCAGGTGGACAACCATGAGCTGAAGCTGAAGCCGGGTATGACCGCCAACGTCTCAATTGAAACCGGTCGCAGGGATGAGGTGCTCAAGATTCCGTCCGCAGCGTTGCGGTTCAGACCTAAAACAGCTGATGAGGCAAAGAGTCGTAAACCGCAGGGTGGCGGACAGAAGGGCGCTGGCGCGCATGGAAAGCCGGGCGGGCAGCAGGTTTATCTGCTTAAAGAGGGAGCGCCACTGGCCGTGCCGATCAAGACCGGACTGACGGACACCTCTTTTGCCGAACTGGTGGAAGGTGAACTGCAAGCCGGTGATGAGGTGATCGTCGAGCAGGTGGACGGCAGCAAAAAGAAGAAGAGCGGCATGGGTTCACCAATGGGTCCCCGTTTTTAAGAGGAGTGTGCTGATGAAGAAACCGCTGATGCTGATGATTCTGGACGGCTGGGGGATCAATCCTGATCCGGCCAATAATGCCGTAGCTCAGGCCCGAACCCCCAATCTTGACCGACTGCTGACCGATTACCCTCACACCCGGATCCAAACCTCCGGCATGGCGGTCGGCCTGCCGGACGGCCAGATGGGCAACTCCGAGGTGGGACACCTCAACCTGGGGGCCGGCAGGATCGTGTATCAGGATCTGACCCGCATAACCAAATCAATCCAGGATGGCGACTTCTTCACCAATCCGGTACTGCTGGACTGCATTGCCAAGGTCAATGCCGCCGGTGGTCGTCTGCACCTGGTCGGGCTTTTGTCCGACGGCGGGGTACACTCCCACAACAGCCACCTCTATGCGCTGGTGGAGCTGGCCAAACAGCAGGGCGTCGGCGAGACCTGCATTCACTGTCTGCTGGACGGCCGCGACACCCCGCCCCAGAGCGCTGCCTCCTACCTGCAGGAGCTGGAGGTCGAGCTTGCACGGCTAGGTCATGGCCGGATCGCCACCATCATCGGCCGTTATTACGGTATGGACCGGGACAACCGTTGGGAGCGGGTGGAAAAGGCTTACCATGCCATGGTGCAGGGTCTGGGCGAGCAGTCCGCCAGTGCTGCCGAGGCGATCAGCGCCAGTTATGTCGCAGGTATCACTGATGAATTCGTGCTGCCCGCAGTCATTGGTCCGGCTGCCGCTATCAACGACGGCGACGGCATCATCTTCTTCAACTTCCGTTCTGACCGGGCCCGTGAGATCACTCGGGCACTAACCTTTGAACAGTTTGAAGGGTTCCCACGCCAACGGGTTCCCCGGCTGGCCGGATATGTCTGTATGACGGAGTACGATGCCACCTTTGGTCTGCCGGTCGCCTACGGCCCAGAGGAGTTATCCAACATTCTGGGCGGGGTGCTGGCCAATGCCGGTTTGCACCAGTTGCGGATTGCCGAGACCGAGAAGTACGCCCATGTCACCTTTTTCTTCAACGGCGGGGTGGAGACGCCATTCCACAATGAAGACCGGGCACTGATCCCTTCGCCCAAGGAAGTGGCCACCTATGATCAGAAACCGGAGATGAGTGCCTTTGCAGTGGCAGATGAGGTGATAACGCGGCTGGAACAGGATCAGTATGACGTGATCATCCTCAATTTTGCCAACTGCGATATGGTTGGGCATACCGGTATCCTGTCAGCAGCGATCAAGGCGGTGGAGGCAGTGGATAGCTGTGTCGGCAGGGTGGTGGATAAGGTGCGCTCTCTGGGGGGCACGGTGCTGATTACCGCTGATCACGGCAATGCCGAGCAGATGGCCGATGAGCAGGGTGAGCCTCACACCGCCCACACATGCAACCCGGTCTGGCTGATTCTGGTGGATGACAGCCGCAAGGGAGCAGTACTGAAAGAGGGCGGCAAGCTGGCCGACATCGCCCCCACCATGCTCAAACTGCTGAACCTTCCGCAACCCAAGGAAATGACCGGAGAAAGCCTGCTATGAAAACCGTATCCATCCCTGCAACAGACAACGAATATATCGTCGGCAAAATTCTCTGCATTGGCCGTAACTATGTGGATCATATCAAAGAGCTGGGCAATGAGGCCCCAACTGCCCCAGTGGTGTTTATGAAGCCAGCCACGGCAATAATCGCTAATGGTGAATCAGTGGTGATTCCAGCCTACAGTAGTGACTGTCACTACGAGGCAGAACTGGCGGTGTTGATCGGTAAAGACGGCAAAGACATTGCCGAGACCGAGGCGCTCAACCATGTGGCCGGCTATGGTGTGGCGATCGATATGACCCTGCGGGATGTACAGGACGGTCTGAAGAAGAAGGGGCTGCCCTGGGAAATTGCCAAAGGGTTTGATACCTCCTGTCCGCTGTCTGATTTTGTACCTGCAGATAAGGTGGCAGATCCTCAGAACCTGACCATCTGTCTCTCCTTGAATGGTGAACAGCGCCAAAACGGCTCCACCGGTTTGATGATCAATACCGTGGCAAAAATTATCAGCTACCTGTCCGGTATCTTTACCCTGGAAGAAGGGGATGTGATCCTGACCGGCACCCCGGCCGGGGT
>DKFG01000227.1 GCA_002452325.1 Geobacter sp. UBA6802 | reverse complement strand
GTGCTGGATGGCCAGGGGCGCAAGATGAGCAAGTCCATGGGCAACGTGGTGGCGCCAGAGGATGTAATCAAAAAGTTCGGGGCCGATGTGCTGCGGTTATGGTGTGCTGCCCAGGATTACCGCGACGACAGCCGGATATCGGAAGAGATCCTCAACCGGGTGGCTGAGGCCTACCGTCGGATCCGCAACACCTGTCGCTTCATGCTGGGCAATCTGTACGATTTCAACCCGGCCACTGACACGGTTGCCTTTGCCGATATGATGCCGATCGACCAGTTGGCCCTGCATCACCTTGAGCTGTTAAAGGAACGGGTATTGTCCGCGTACCGCGAGTTTGAGTTCCACTCCATCTATCAAGGGGTTAACGCCTTCTGCACGGTGGAACTGAGCGCCCAGTACCTGGATATCCTGAAAGACCGGCTTTACACCAGCCGCAAGGATGCCCTTGAGCGTCGCAGCAGTCAGACCGCCATGTTCATCATTACCGATACCCTGACCCGCCTGATGGCGCCACTGCTCTCGTTTACCTCTGACGAGATCTGGCAGTTTCTGCCGGGCGAGCGTGAGGCCAGCGTACATCTGGCTGCCTTTCCGCAACTACACCCTGAGCGCAAGGATGATCAGCTTGCGGCAAACTGGAGCCGCCTGTTTGACGTGCGGGCTGACGTACTGAAGGCGCTGGAGTTGAAGCGGGTGGAGAAGACCATCGGCCATCCGTTGGATGCAGCGCTACAACTTTCGGCACCGGTTGAGACCATTGCCTTTATGAACAACTACCTCGACAAGTTGCGGACAATCTGCATCGTCTCCAACCTTGATCTAACAACTGAACTGCCGACAGAGGCCTATCAGGGGACTGTGGTTGAAGGGTTGAAGGTGCTGGTCCAGAAAGCAGCGGGCGAAAAATGTGAGCGCTGCTGGTGCTACAGTGAAGAGCTGGGCAGCGACCCGGACCATCCCACCATCTGCCCCAAATGCACGGCGGCGGTGGTCTAGATGGGGCGCTGGGTACTGTTTTCAAGCATTGTCGCTGTTGGACTGCTGGCTGATCAGACAACCAAACTGTATGTGGACCGAGTCATGACCCTGCACCAGTCGATCCCGGTCATCGACGGCCTGTTCAGCTTCACCTACCTGCGCAACCGGGGGGCGGCCTTCAGCTTTCTGTCCGAGGCTTCCTGGCGGCTGCCGTTTTTCATTGTGGTCACCCTGATCGCTGCAGTGGTGATCCTGGTGGCCCTGAACAAGATGCGGGATGACCAGAAACTGGCCCAGGTCAGTCTGGCTATGATCTTTTCCGGTGCCATCGGCAACCTGATCGACCGGGTTCGGCTGGGTGAGGTAATCGACTTCTTGGATGTCTACTGGCGGACCCACCACTGGCCGGCCTTCAATATCGCCGACTCCCTGATCTGTGTCGGGGTGGCGCTGGTGGCACTGGACATGGTCAGGGAAGAACGACGCCAAACATTGTCTGTCGGCAAGGACTGATTGGAAACCTTTCGGAACTGTGGTACAATCTATTTCACGAGATGTGAGGAGCTGCCGGGAGGTGCCCCATGCCGTTATTCGTGGAAGTGATCATAGTGGTTGCGGTTATGTTGGCCTGCGTGGCAGGGGTTTTCCTGCTGATGTTTCTGGTTACTCTGGCCCTGTTTCCGGTTGAGAAGTCACTTTCAAAGATGGTGTGGGATATGACCGCGCCCAAACGGAAACCGTTACCTCAGCAGCAGGGAGGGTTCAAGGGGTTCAGCGAAAAACACAACAAATAGCCAAAAACAGACAAGGGGGCTGCCAAGGCCCCCTTGTCTGTTTCAGACCAGATCACCGGTAATTCTCTGCAGCTCATACAACTTCACATGAACCGAGCTGACGCATCTGATGATCTCCCGCAGTCGCTCCTCATCAACCCCGCACTCCTCATCGGTCTCCTGAAAAAAAGGGTACCCCTTGGGCAGCGGGCTGAGTCCACCATCCCGAAACAGCTGCACATCCACCAGATCGTTGACCCGACCGGTCGCCTCCCAGGGATCACGGTAATTGAACTGACGAGCCACAATATGCACCGACATACCGTTGGGAAAGAACGCCTTCACCTCAAAGGAGAACTCGCGGGGGGCGCTGTAATGCTCAGATCGCCCGGAGCGGGCCATAACCTCGGCACCGGCTGCTTCAAGCAACTCACGTACCGAATCGGCAGTCATCGGTTGTAAAAGTGTATCCATGTCAACCTCTCGCATGAAAAAATCGTCCCAAGCCTACCTGAAAGAGTCGTTTCTCTGCAAGTACCAGATCACGGTCTGGCCAATCGGTGCAGACACGGCCCTCGAGCATTCATTGAGACGCCGGGCCCTGTCGCAAGGCCTGACACCCCCTGTGGTGACCGCATTCCGCAAGCTGGTCTACCGCTATTATCATGAACATCAACGTGACCTGCCCTGGCGGAACGGTACCAACCCATATCAGGTACTGGTATCCGAGGTAATGCTGCAGCAGACCCAGGTGGATCGGGTGCTGCCAATGTACCTCATCTTTTCCGAGCGTTTTCCGACGCCACAGGCATTGGCCGAAGCACCATTACCTGAGCTGCTGGCAGCCTGGCAGGGGCTGGGGTACAACCGCCGCGCCCTCAACCTGCAACGGGCTGCCCGGATGATTGTTGAGCAGTGGAACGGCACGATTCCGGATGATCCACTGCTGCTGCAACAACTGCCCGGCATCGGCCCCTACACCGCCGGAGCGATCAGCGCCTTTGCCTTCAACCGTCCCCAGATCTTTCTGGAGACCAACATCCGCGCCGTGTTGCTGCATTTCTTTTTTGCCGACCAAGAGGGGATTACCGATAAACAGCTGTTGACGATAGCCGATCAGCTGCTGGATCGTACCAACCCACGGGACTGGTACAACGCCCTGATGGACTACGGCAGTGACCTGAAACGCCGCTTTCCCAATCCCTCCCGTCGTAGTCGTCATCACACTGTGCAGAGCAGGTTTGAAGGATCAGATCGTCAGATCCGGGGGGCGGTGCTGCGGTTGTTGCTTGGTTCTCACGGGATGACCGTCCGTGCCATGCAAAAACAGCTGGATGTTGAAGCAGAACGCCTTGCGCGGATTCTGGAGGGAATGGTGAAGGATGGGTTTATACAGAAAACGGGTAAGATGTATGCTGTAAAGTAGCTTTTACGACATAGTCTTTGCGCTTGCCATCAATGGTATAGACTAGCAGCCATGTTTTGACGCCCGACGGCATTACCCTGATAGTAAAGCCATCAGATTCTCGCCTGTAATACTTACTTGGTCTCTTGTTTCAGGTTTTTGATGTAGATATCGGTGAATTTCATGATATGATGACACCTGAGGTTGCACAGCGTACGTGCTACCTCAGGTGCAACCTCCGGCCTTTACGCTGCAATGAAATTTTATGAAACACTGAGAGGCATGTTATTTTGTAAGATCTTAAAATGCAACACTAATTCAGATAGCCCTGAAATTGTGTGAAACCCCATAAAAACAATTTTATGTAGACTGTTAATCACCATGTCCGTGGTNNGGTTCGAGTCCGTGCTGGGGAGCCATAAAAACACAGGGCTTACAGATTCATGTCTGTAGGCCCTTTTCATTTGGTGGAGCAGGGCTGTGTTGTAGCTGATTGTACACAACTGCTCCAATGAAGGCGTCTGGAATGAAGATACGAGAGCAAGGAGTGATACGCCCATGGGTGTCTATGCAAATACGGTCAGCTTCGCCCAATACCGGATACAGGGTGAAGTGCCGCAAGAAGATCGATTTCATTGGTTAAGTTCAGCACTTACCGGTCGACTCTTTCAGTCGATCGAAGATTCTGCAGAGGAGCAGTCTGAGGGGTGGACCTGCACTGATGCTCCGGATGAGTCGGTATTTGATGTGCCTCAACGATGCTGGCGTGATCGCTACCTGTTTTTCAGCTACCGTCGGGACCAGCGAAGGATTCCCGGCGCCTTGTTGAAGTCCCATGTTGGCAGGGCTGAAGGCGAGTATCTGGCCAAGCGGCCTGAGCTGAAACGTCCACCCAAACGGGAACGCGAAGAGATTGCCGAGCGAATCAAATTGCAGCTACTGGCACGGACCCTCCCGGCTCCTTCAACCACAGACCTGGTCTGGCAGCTGGAGCAAGGTGTTGTGACACTTTTCTCTTCGTCGGCCAAGGCAATGGAGCGGTTTGAGGAGCTGTTTG
>DKFG01000145.1:2434-58500 GCA_002452325.1 Geobacter sp. UBA6802 | reverse complement strand
ACATGGCCTTTCTGGTCTTTACCCATGGCGGTCTGATCGACGAAAAAATGGTCGTAAAACTGACTGAAGTCGGCAATGTCATGCCGTCATTTTCGCTTGAGGGGTATGCACAGGAAACCGACGAACGCCGTGGCGCCGGGCATTTTAACAAGGTGATGCATGCCATGGACCTGATGCGGAAGGGGGGGCTTTCCTTCTGTGGTTCATTCACCCACTCCCGCAAGAATTCCGACATCATCACCAATGGCGAGTACATCGACATGCTGGTGGCTAAGGGGGTCTTTGCGATCTGGCTCTTTTCCTATGTCCCGGTTGGCCGCAAGCCTGAACCTGAACTGATGCCCACCCCCGAACAGCGGGATGGTCTGCGCCGGACCGTGGCCGGGTACCGGGCCAGCAAGCCGATGCTGTTCATTGATTTCTGGAATGACGGTCCGATGATCTCCGGTTGTCTTGCCGGTGGGCGCAAGTATTTTCATATTAATGCCAACGGTGACATCGAGCCCTGTGTCTTTTGTCATTTTGCCGTTGATAATATCCGGCAAACGACCATCCATGAAGCCCTGGCATCTCCGTTTTTCACCAAGATCCGGGAGCGGCAGGGTGAGCATGACAACCTGCTGCGTCCCTGCATGTTGATTGATCAACCTGCTGCCGGACGGGAACTTTTTGCCTCCAAGGGGGCCTATCCTACCCATGAAGGCGCTGCAGAAATCTTTACCGTGCTGGCGGACAAGATGGATGCGTACTCCCGATCCTACGCCGGGATTGCCGATCCGGTCTGGGAAGAAGAGTTTAAGGGACTTTCAGTAACGACACTGAAATCAAGCGGTATGCGATGAAGGTGCTGCTGGTAAATCCTCCCTCATCCAGCGTGTTTAATACCTTTGGCCTGAGTCTGCCGCCGACCGGTTTGCTCTACGTAGCCGCCAGTATTGAACAGGCAGGACACCGGGTGGTGGTGCGGGATTTGGCAGCCGATGGCGGTCATCTGGATGATGATGATATCCGACATGCCGATATTGTCGGGATTTCAGCTGATACAACCAGGGTGGACAAGGCGCTCTCCATTGCCCGCAGAGTAGCTGCAACCGGCAGGAAGGTGGTGCTGGGCGGCCCTCATCCGCAATTTATGGCTGAGGATATCTTTGCTTCAGGTGTTGTTGACTATATCGTCAGAGGGGAGGGGGAGATAGTCTTTTGCAACCTGCTGAGTGCTCTCCAAAACAAGGAGCGTGTTGCCTCGGTAAAAGGTTTGATCATCAAGGATGGCCGTCACCTGATTGAGACCCCTGCTGCCGATCCGGTTGATGTTGCAACGCTGCCGTTTCCTGCCCGGCATCTGGTGGATCTCCATCGTTACCGGGCCAGTATGAACGGTCGTCCCTCAACACCGCTGGTGAGCAGTCGCGGTTGTCCGGGAGCCTGTCATTTCTGTTCATCGTCAAGTTTTTTTGGCAGGGGGTGGCGTTATCGCACTGCGGAATCGGTGCTGGCTGAACTGGATGAGCTCTATAACCGGTATGGTTTTCGGGCTGTCTGCTTTATGGATGACAACTTTACCCTGTCGCCGCAGCGGGTTGAACAGATTGCCGACGGGATTCTCAGCCGTGGCTATGATCTGCACTGGTGGAACTTTTCACGGGTCGATACCATTGTAAAAAATCCGGCCATGGTTGCTAAAATGGCGGCGGCCGGTTCTAAAACGGTCTATCTCGGCATTGAAAGCGGTAATGAAGATACGCTGAACTCTCTTGGCAAGAACACCACGGCAACCGATGTTACCAAAGCCGTGGAGATGCTACGCCAAAACGGGATTGAATCATATGGCAGCTACATCATCGGCAACCTGAACGAGTCCTCGGCAGATGTGAAAAAAAACATTGAGATGGCAATCCGGCTGAATACCCATATTGCCCAGTTTTCCATCCTGACGCCGTATCCTGGCACCAAGCTGTATGAGCAGATCAAGGATCGCATCTTCTGTAAACGCTGGAAATTTTACGATGGATTACACCTTGTCTTTCGTCATCCCCTGATACATCGTCATTATCTGCAGTACCTGTTGATCAAGGCCTTTGTGACGTTTTATCGGCGTTCAGAGGAGGCAACCCAGGGGTTCAAGCAGGCTGCCGGTAGAGGCCGGATAAGCATCCGCACGCTGACGCGTTGCATATGGGATCTCATTTTTTAATGTTTTACTCAACCGGACAACTGGATTGAGCTGACAGTAAGCTTCAAGGAAGGAGTAATGTATGGACGATGTATTGATCGTACAGGTGAAACAGATGATTATTGACAGTCTGCGTATTGAAGGGATGTCAGCTGTTGAGATAGAGACCGATGCCCCGTTGTTTGGTGAAGGGCTGGGGCTGGATTCCATTGATGCGCTGCAGTTGGTGGTGGGGATGGAAAAGGAATTCGGCGTGGTTATCCCCGATGCAGCTACGGGAAGCACTGTCTTCGCCTCAGTGAGGAGCATGGCCAGGTATATCGGCGAGCAGCAGCACGATGAACACCGGCCAGCTTCTGTGTAAGATCTTCTCGATTCTTGACGCTGATCAGGTCATAAAATGAGTCCTGATCAGCGTCAATCTTCCGCTCATGGTTCGACAAGCCTGCCCTGAGCACTGCCGAAGGGCTCACCACGGTACGTCCCAGCTGTTTTCAGCATCTGACGATATCTCATGTCTGAACTCCTTGTCGACTCTTCCTCCGGTATATTTTCGGCTGGAATATCCAGCCAAACCAATTTTTTGCTGACCGCTATTTCCGCGTATCACCGGGCTTGCAGATTGTAACTCGCTGGTGTGTAAAGCAGGATCAAAACCCCGACTTTGGTACTTAATCCCATGACCGGAGACGCTACCATGATGTCCCCGTTTTCCAGGGAACTAACCGTCAACTTGTCTTCCTTGAGTACCGAAGCAGGGAAAATGTCGGTAACAGGTTTGCCTTCAAACTTTTTGTTCGTTGCCACCACGATGGTACCGTCAGGTTTCGCAATAACGATTTCCTTCATATTCTTCTCTTTGACAAATTGTGTAAGGTACTGGTTGATCTGGTCATAGTTACTCCTGATCATCTCGCTACGCACAGCCCAGACCAGCGGCACGGTAACAAGTCGGAGAAAAGTGCTGTTTTGTTCAGTTATGATCCGAGTCGCCTGTTCTGTCAGATCTGCTTCAGCCCTCTTGACGGCCATACTTTTCCACGCATACATACCGGCGACGGCAAGGATCAGAATAAAAATTATAATGAGGCGCCATTGTGTAACGATAAGACTTTTCTTGGATTCCTGTTCCGGTTGTTGTCCGTTGTTTACACCGGCATCAGATTTCTTTTCAGAATCTTGCGAGTCTATGGTCATGCCGAACCTCCCGAAGGTAGTGCTCTAAATTCTCATCAATTCTCAGTGTTTATTTTACAATCAGGTCATTTTTTACTTCGGTGACACCCGAAACTTGTTTTGCAACCTCTCCAGCCTTTGTCGCACTTTGCATTGAATCTACAAAACCGCTCAACTGCACAACTCCTTTGAATGTTTTTACTTCAATCTGCAAAGATTTCAGATTTGGCTCTTCAAGGAGTCCTGATTTTATTTTGGTTGTTATGGCTACGTCA
The DNA here is from genome assembly GCA_002452325.1 of Geobacter sp. UBA6802. GTDB lineage: Bacteria > Desulfobacterota > Desulfuromonadia > Geobacterales > Pseudopelobacteraceae > Trichlorobacter. The sequence continues at coordinate 54,876 of DKFG01000145.1, read as the reverse complement.
TCAATATACTCACCGGTACTTTCTTTCTTTTTACTGGATTCGCATCCCAGTAACGCGGTCATCAAGCTGAGACAGACCAACAGCTTCGTAATACGCAGCACTTTTTTCATATAACACCTCCATTAGATATGTTTCTCAAGAAGGTTATGCGCAAGTATCACGCCAGAAAAAAACAAGCGGGCTTTTGGATTGCAACACTCTGATTGTATTGTGTAAATGTAATTAATGGGTGTGTTATCCAAGAGAAAAAACATGTTAAACCCGTCATACCACGCATAACTGTCATAGGTGACGGCCATCAGTATGACTCATCATCTGGTGATCATAATGCAACCTGTTTCATTTTGAGCGAACCAGTGGTCAGTGAAACGTGGTTAAACAACTTTTTTTGTCGTGTCTATCATTGGTGACAAAAGTATATGAATGAATAGCAATATCCGTCAAATGACGCAGTTGTTTCATATATAACAGCCTGACCAGTTAGCATTATTCAAAGTCCAACGTTCCAATCCCGCTTATACCCCTGCTATCAGCCCCCTGCACGTTTCTTGGCTCTTGGACCACACTGGCACATTAGTTGCCCTTTAGTATCTTCTAGCCAGATACCCCTTTTGTTTGCAGCTTCCGTTCCGGCTGAAGGAGACTATACCGATGAAGATGAGCGGCACAACCGTTCGTAAAAACCTTTTCCATGCCTGGACGCGCCTTTGCAGAAGCGGCCAGACTCAGGCAGATCCCCAGGATGCTCCACCCCTGCGATCAGAACTGTTCAGCGCCAATCAGATGGAGCAGCACGGCAAGATCCTTGCCGGTATCCACCGTTTAAAGGCAGGACGTCATCAGGATCAACTGCTCGGCAGACTCTCAGAAAATGAGCGGCTGCTGCTTGAAGTCTATACCCTGTTGACCAATGACGTGAAAACGGATCAGCGCATCACACCAGCCGGAGAATGGCTGCTTGATAACTTTTATCTGATCGAGGAGCAGATCCGGACAGCAAAACAGCATCTGCCAAAGGGATACAGCCGTGAGTTGCCGCGCCTGCTGGATGGTATCTCGGCAGGCCTGCCGCGGGTCTATGATCTTGCGCTTGAGACTATTTCCCACGGTGATGGTCGGGTAGATCCTGAAAACCTGGGCAGTTTTGTGGCTGCCTACCAGTCGGTGACTGAGCTGGAGCTGGGGGAACTCTGGGCCATACCGATCATGCTGCGTCTGGCGCTGATTGAGAATCTGCGCCGGGTTGCGGCCCGTATTGCCGCTCACAGGCTGGATCGTAACCGTGCCATCTACTGGGCCGATCAGATGAAAGAGATCGTAGCAAAGGATCCCAAAAGCCTGATCCTCGCTATTGCCGATATGGCCCGTTCCACCCCGCCGATGGTCAGCCCGTTTGTTGCAGAGCTGACGCGGCGCCTGCATGGTCGTGATCCGGCCCTGGCCCTGCCGCTTACCTGGGTTGAACAACGCCTGGCAGAATCAGGTCTGACCATTGAACAGATGGTACGCAGCGAGAGCCAGCTACAGGCGGCTGATCAGGTCTCGATGAGCAACAGTATCGGCAGTCTCCGTTTTCTGGGGGCGATGGACTGGCGCGAGTTTGTCGAGGAAATGAGTGGTGTTGAACAGATTCTTGGTGAAGACCCTGGCGAGGTGTACCGCAGGATGGATTTTGCCACCCGTGACCGCTATCGCCATGTGATTGAGAAAATAGCCAGGAACAGCCCCTTTACTGAGAGCGAGGTCGCTCGCAAGGCCAACAAGCTGGCCCTTGAGGGGGCAGACCTGTACGGTGGCGATGACCCCAGGGCGCATGTCGGGTTCTATCTGATTGACAAGGGAGTGGCGCAGCTGGAACAAAGCGCGGAGGTCCGCCTTTCAGCGCTTGAGCTGATACGCAGCATCGGTCGCCGGTTTCCGTTTGCCTTGTATGCTGGCGCCATCTTGCTGTTAACTGCAGTTCTGGCTGGTTGCTTGCTGCTCAAGGCCAGTTCCGATGGGCTGCAGGGCTGGCTGTTGCTGCCTTTGGGGCTGCTGGCGCTGGCATGTACGAGTCAGCTTGCAACAGGCCTGACAAACTGGCTGGCAACACTGCTGGTAATACCCCGGCCGTTGCCGCGGATGGATTTTTCAAAAGGGATACCTCAGGGGGCACGAACCCTGGTGGTGGTTCCAACCATGCTTACCAGCATGAGCGGTATTGAGGAGCTGATCAAGGCCCTGGAAGTACGTTTTCTGGGCAACCGGCATGATCAGCTCCATTTTGGCCTGCTGACTGATTTTCGTGACGCCAGCACAGAAACGCTACCGGAAGATGCAGCGCTGGTGCAGCTGGCCGAGCTGAGAATCAATGAGTTAAACGAGAAGTATCGCAGCAGTGGCAGCAGCGCCTTTTTCCTGTTTCATCGCCCGCGCAGATGGAATCCGCAGGACCGGATCTGGATGGGATACGAGCGCAAGCGGGGAAAACTTGCTGATCTGAATGGCCTGTTACGGGGCAACAGTAACGACCGCTTTTCGCTTGTTGTCGGTGATACCGGTCTCCTGTCTGAAATCAAGTATGTGATTACCCTGGATACGGATACGCAGCTTGCCCGTGATGCAGCCTGGCAGTTTGTGGGGGCGCTGGCGCATCCGCTGAATCGTCCGCAGTATGACCCGGAACAGCAACGCGTCGTGTCAGGCTATGGCATTATCCAGCCACGGGTGGCGGTCAGTCTGACCGGGTCAAAGCGTTCGCTCTATGCCCGTATCTGCACCAGTGAGCTGGGGATAGATCCCTATACCAGGGTAGTTTCCGATCTGTATCAGGACCTGTTTGAAGAAGGCTCTTTCATCGGCAAGGGGATCTATGACGTTGATGCCTTTGAAAAGGCGCTGGGCAACCGTTTCCCGGACAACCGGATTCTGAGCCACGATCTCCTGGAGGGGTGCTATGCCCGCTCCGGCTTGATGAGCGATGTACAGCTGTACGAGGCCTATCCATCCAGTTATCGTTCTGATGTAAGCCGCAGACACCGCTGGATTCGTGGCGACTGGCAGATTGCACGCTGGCTGTTGCCGAATGTGCCGGGGCCCAATGGTTGCAGGCTCAAAAATCCGCTCTCGCTGCTGTCCCGCTGGAAGATCTTCGACAACCTGCGGCGCAGCCTTACGGCGGCGGCCTTGACGCTGCTGATGCTGGCAGGCTGGACCCTGCTTCCCACGGCCTGGTTCTGGACCCTGGCGGTGCTCGGTATCATCCTGATTCCCTCCCTGGCCGCGTCAGCCATGTATCTGCTGCAAAAACCGTTTGATGTAACGCCGGGTGAGCACCTGACTGCCGCAGCAGGCAGGACGCTGCAGCACCTTGTTCAGGCCGCCTTTACCCTGGTCTGCCTGCCCTACGAAGCGTTCTACAGTCTGGATGCCATTGTCCGCACCAGTTTCAGGATGATGATTTCTCACAGGCAGCTGTTGCAATGGAACCCATCTGAGGAAGCAGATCGCGCTAACCGTACTGACCTGATCGGCTTTTGTCGGACGCTATGGGTCGGACCTGTCGTAGCCACGGCCACGCTGATCACCCTTGGCCTGACACAACCGCTCGTACTGGCTGTGGCCGGCCCGATACTGGCGCTTTGGTTTGCCTCTCCTGCCATTGCCTGGTGGCTGAGTCGGCCACTGGTGCAGCGACAGGAGGCATTGTCAGCGGAACAGACCCTGTTTCTGCGAAAACTGTTCAGAAAAACCTGGGCATTCTTTGAGACCTTTGTTGGGCCGGATGATCACTGGCTCCCCCCTGATAACTATCAGGAACAGCCTGTTCCGGTGGTTGCCCACCGTACCTCGCCAACCAACATGGGGTTGGCCCTGCTGGCAAATCTGGCTGCCTGCGATGCAGGTATCATTTCAGGCGGTAAACTGCTTGATCGGAGCGCAAAGGCGCTCCACACCATGGAGGGTCTGGAGCGGCACCGGGGACACTTCTATAACTGGTACGACACCCAGAGCCTGCAGCCGTTGCCACCGCTCTATATTTCATCGGTGGACAGCGGCAATCTGGCTGGCCATCTGCTGACTCTGCGGCCTGGCCTGCTGGAGCTGTGCGATCACCGAATCATCGGGCCACGGTTCTTTGAGGGGTTACAGGTTACGCTTGCGATCGTGCATGATGTTGCAAACGCTGTGCCGGGAACCGTTGCCAAAGGGCAGATAAGCGAGCTGCAGCGCCATCTTGAGGCTGTAATCAGTTTACCGCCTGCTACGCTGACGGCAGTACAGGGCTGTCTTGATGGTCTGGCAACAGCAGCTGCAGATCTGCTGGCTACCCTGAGGCTCAGCGATACCAGCCCTGACCGGGACGTGGCCTGGTGGGCCAACGCCTTGTATCTCCAATGTCAGGATGCCCTTGAGGAGCTGTTGTATCTTGCTCCCTGGACCGCAGATGGCGCTTCCCAACTTGCTTTTGAAGCGGTTCCCGATCTTGACCGGATCATGACCCTGCGTGAGCTGGCAGCCCTGGAGTCTGTGCTGAAACCGGTCCTTGCATCCCGGCGAGGAGTGACGGGCAGCCTGTCAGAAAAAAGGTGGCTTGATGGCCTGGGACAACGGATTACCCTGGCCAGCCAGCACGCCTTGACAAGGATTGCGGCGATTAAAACGGTTGTCCTGCAATGCGAGCTTTTGGCCCGGATGCAGTATGACTTCCTGTATGACGGGACACGCCACCTGCTGGCCATCGGGTACAATGTCGGCGAATGTCGGCGTGACGTCAGCTACTATGACCTGCTGGCTTCAGAGGCGCGCTTTGCCACCTTTGTGGCGATTGCGCAGGGAGAGCTGCCCCAGGAGAGCTGGTTTGCCCTGGGCCGCCTGCTGACCATTGCCGGTGGAGAACCGATCCTGCTTTCCTGGAGCGGGTCGATGTTTGAGTACCTGATGCCGCTGTTGGTGATGCCCAGCTATGAGCAGACCCTGCTGGACCAGACCTGCAAGGCCGCGGTGGCCTGGCAGATCCAGTACGGTAAAAAGCGTTCGGTGCCGTGGGGTATCTCGGAATGCGGCTATAACGCCATTGATACCCATCTTAACTACCAGTACCGCGCCTTTGGGGTGCCCGGCCTGGGGCTGAAACGGGGACTGGCCGAAGACTTGGTGATCGCCCCTTACGCCTCGGCCATGGCGCTGATGGTGGCGCCTGGCGAGGCCTGCCTGAACCTGCAGCGACTGGCAACCGACGGCTATGAAACCAGGTACGGTCTGTACGAGGCGATTGATTACACCCCCCTGCGTCTGCCACGGGGGCAAACCAGTGTTGTGATCCGTTCCTTCATGGCCCATCACCAGGGGATGAGCCTTTTGTCCTTATCCCATCTGCTGCTGGATCAGCCGATGCAGAAACGATTCTGCTCAGATCCATCATTCCAGGCCACCCTGTTGCTGCTCCAGGAGCAGATTCCCAAGACAACCGCCTTCTATGCTCACACCACCGGAATTTCGGAACATCATCTGGCTGCCACCCCCCAGGAAACGCCGATACGGGTGATCACCACCCCGGCTACGCCAAACCCGGAACTGCAGCTGCTTTCAAACGGCAGATACCATCTGATGGTCACCAATGCCGGTGGCGGTTACAGCCGCTGGAAGGATCTTGCGGTTACCCGTTGGCGGGAGGATCGTACCTGCGACAACTGGGGCACCTTCTGCTACATCCGTGACGTGGCCAGCAGGGAGTTCTGGTCAACGGCCTATCAGCCGACCCTGAAACCGGCAAAGCATTTTGAGGCGATCTTCTCGGAAGGGCGGGCCGAGTTTCGCAGCCTGAACAACGACTACGACACCCATACCGAGATCGCTGTATCGCCGGAGGATGATATTGAACTGCGGCGGATCAGGATTACCAACCGTTCGCGCAAGCGCCGCCAGTTTGATGTTACCAGTTACGCAGAGGTGGTGCTTGCCCCCCCTGCTGCTGATGCGCTGCATCCAGCCTTCAGCAACCTCTTTGTCCAGACCGAGATTGTCCACCGGCAACAGGCGATCCTCTGCACCCGGCGGCCCCGTTCCCAGGATGAGCAACCGCCCTGGATGCTGCACCTGATGGCGGTGCATGGGGCAAAGACCGGCGAGGTCTCCTACGAGACCGACCGGATGCAGTTTATTGGTCGTGGCAACAGCGTGGTTGATCCGCAGGCGATGAATGGCAGGGCTGATTTCTTTACCGGGGCACTCTCGGACAGCCAGGGGTCCGTACTTGACCCGATTGTTGCCATTCGCTGCCGGATCACCCTGGAACCTGAAGAATCGGTTACCATCAACATCGTCACCGGTATCGGCGAAACCCGTGCTGCGGCCTTGAGTCTGGTTGAAAAATACCATGACCGGCGGCTTGCTGACCGGGTCTTTGATCTGGCCTGGACCCACGGCCAGGTGCTGCTGCGCCACCTGAATGCCTCCAAGACCGATGCCCATCTCTATGGACGGCTTGCCGGTTCAATCATCTATGCCAACAGCTCACTGCGTGCTGATACAGACATTTTGATCAGAAACCATCGAGGACAGTCCGGTCTCTGGGGCTACGCCATTTCCGGCGATCTGCCGATTGTGCTGCTGCAGATTGAGGATCTGGCCAATATCGAGCTGGTGCGCCAGCTTTTGCAGGCCCATGCCTACTGGCGTCAGAAAGGGCTTGCAGTGGATCTGGTGATCTGGAATGAGGATCGCGCCGGGTACCGGCAACTGCTGCATGACCAGATCATGGGGCTGATAGCCGCTGACATTGAAAGCGATATAACCGATCGGCCCGGTGGGATCTTTGTCCGGGCTGGAGAGCAGATCGCAGATGAAGATCGAATCCTGATCCAGACCGTTGCCCGCGTCATCATCACTGACAAACGGGGTTCTCTGGCAGACCAGATCTATGATCAGGTGCTGACCGAAGTAGCCGTGCCGTTACTGATACCAACCAGAACCCACCGCTCCGAGCCGCTGAACGTGGCGCCGTTACCCCGTAACGATCTGACCGCCTACAACGGCCTGGGGGGCTTTACCCCGGATGGACGGGAGTATGTCATCACCACTGCGCCCGGCCAACTGACACCGGCGCCCTGGGTGAATGTGCTGGCCAACCCGCAGTATGGCGCCGTCATATCAGAGAGCGGTCTTGGCTATACCTGGGGTGAGAATGCCCACGAGTTCCGTCTCACCCCCTGGGACAATGACCCGATCAGTGATTGTCGGGGAGAGGCGTTTTACCTGCGTGATGAGGAACGGGGTCATTTCTGGTCCCCCACACCGTTGCCCTGCCGCGGCGCAAGCCCCTACGTTACCCGGCACGGATTTGGCTACAGCGTCTTTGAACATACCGAGCGGGGCATCTGCTCCGAGATCTGGGTGTATGTGGCCCTTGATGCCGCGATCAAGTTTGTGGTGATCAAGGTTCGCAATGATTCTGGCCGGTCGCGGCGTCTTTCAGCCACCGGCTATATGGAATGGGTGCTGGGCGATCTGAAACCGAAAACTGCCATGCACGTAATAACCGAGATTGACTCCATGACTGGCGCGCTCTTTGCGCGTAATCCCTACAATACCGAGTTTCGTAACCGGACCGCCTTCTTTGATGTCGATGATCAAAGCCGCAGCGTCAGCGGCGACCGGACCGAATTCCTGGGGCGCAACGGTTCACTGCAGGCGCCTGCGGCCATGACCCGTACACGGCTTTCCGGCAAGGTCGGGGCCGGTCTGGACCCCTGCGGCGCACTCCAGGTCAGTTTTGATCTGGCGCCGGGACAAGAGCGGGAGATTATCTTCAGGCTTGGCCTGGGGAAAGACACCAATGATGCCAGAAGGCTGGCCAACCGCTTCAAGGGAACTGCTGCAGCACGGGCGGCCCTTGACGAAGTCTGGCAGCACTGGGCCCACACCCTAGGCGCAGTGCATCTGGAAACACCGGATCAATCCCTGAATCTGCTGGCCAACGGCTGGCTGTTGTATCAGACCCTGGCCTGCCGTCTCTGGGCACGCAGCGCAACCTACCAGTCCGGCGGGGCCTTTGGTTTCAGGGATCAGCTGCAGGACAGCATGGCGCTGGTCTACACCAGGCCGGATCTGGTGCGCGAACACCTGCTGCTCTGTGCCTCCCGTCAGTTTCATGAGGGGGATGTACAACACTGGTGGCATCCTCCCCTTGGTCGGGGGGTGCGTACCCACTGCTCGGATGACTACCTCTGGCTGGTTGTGGCAACCTGCCGCTATATCCATACCACCGGCGATACCGGGGTGCTGGATGAACCGGTCCAATTTCTGCTGGGCAGCCCGCTGAAAGCAGATGAAGATTCCTATTACGACCTGCCCGGACGTTCCGAAGAGACGGCAACCCTGTATGAACATTGTGTTCGGGCCATTTTAAACGGACTTACCGTTGGTGAACACGGCCTGCCGCTGATCGGTTCCGGAGATTGGAACGACGGCATGGACAGGGTAGGGGAGGCTGGCAGGGGCGAAAGCGTCTGGCTTGGATTTTTTCTGTATGACGTGCTGATCCGCTTTAGCAGGCTTGCCAGTATCCACCACGACCTGCCGTTTGCCGAACAGTGCGTTACCAAAGCTGAGGAGCTGCGCAGTAACCTGGAGCTGCATGGCTGGGATGGTGAATGGTATCGCCGCGCCTATTTTGACGATGGCACACCGCTAGGCTCGTCAAGTAACCCGGAATGCCAGATTGATTCAATTGCGCAGAGCTGGTCGGTGCTTTCCGGCGCAGGCGACCAACAGCGGTCACAGATGGCCATGGAAGCGGTGGATGAACGGCTGGTCCGTCGCGAACATGGACTCATCCAGCTGCTCGAGCCCCCCTTTGATACGTCGGCGCTCAATCCCGGTTACATAAAGGGGTATGCCCCCGGTGTGCGGGAAAACGGCGGACAGTACACCCATGCCGCCATCTGGGCTGCCATGGCCTTTGCCCGTTTGGGCGACAACCGTCGGGCCTGGGAGCTGTTTGACATCATCAACCCGATCAACCATGCGCGAACCATTGAAGGGGTTGGTGTCTACAAGGTGGAACCGTACGTGATTGCCGCAGACGTTTACGCCATCCCGCCCCACACCGGCCGGGGCGGCTGGACCTGGTACACCGGGTCGGCGGCCTGGATGTACCGGTTGATACTGGAATCGTTACTGGGTTTGAAGCTGGAGGTGGATAAGCTGAGCTTTGCGCCATGTCTGCCGGATGACTGGGAGGGATACACGCTCCACTACCGCCATCGGGAGACGGTCTACCACATCACGATCCAGCAGCTGCCTGCCGATACTGACGAAGCGGGTGGTGTCAGCGTGGATGGACTGTTGCAGGAAGATGCCTGCATCACGCTGATTGATGATCATAATGAGCATTGGGCTGAAGTGAGGATTGTTCTGGCAATGGGGAAGGTGGTGTAAGGGGTGGTATTGCTTGTAAGCAAGCATGAGGTCTATCTTGACAAGGTTGCCGCTTTTGTCATCCTGGAGGCCTGGCCTTGCTTTTTTCCTTGCTTCTTCTATCACGAAAAGCCTGAGATAGAGTGCGGCAAGCGGCTTCCGAAGGAATGTCCCCCATGAGTTATTGTACAATACTGTCAGTCATCAACGAGCATACTGCATCCACGGTGATAGGCCGCTATGCCATTTCACTGGCGCTGGCATGCAAGGCCCGGCTTGTGTTGTATGCTGCCCATGCCGGGGAAATCAGCGAGAGTACCCTCAACCATACTGATCGTCATCTGGACCATCTGGTTGCCGTTGCAGAGGAACTGGAGATTCCCGTAACCCGGATACGTGAGGTTGGCACGATCACCCGGCTGCTGCCGGAACGGGTTCAGGCCGAAAAGGCTGATCTTGTCTTTTATCCCCTGACACCGGGTGAACGCTACGGAGACCATCTGCAGCGGCATACGGTTCATCAACTGCTGCGGACAATCGTCCCTGATCTGGCAATCATGCGGATCATCAGCATGGCAAAACCGCATCCCAGGCATATTCTGGTGCCGCTCGGCAAGGTCGTCGGCGTTATGGAGCGGCGTCTGCTTTTTATCAGTGAGCTGGCCAGGGGCTTCCATGCGCAGGTTACCTTGTTTCATCTGTCTGCAGCCCGGACAAATGAAGGGATGCCCGAGAACATTACGCGCTTTCGGCAGCAGTTGTTGCTGAAACAGATAACGGTACTGGAACGAAGCGGCAGAGGTCCGATCGGTAAATCCATTACTGTGGAAGCTATCACCCATCACCATGATCTGGTCGTATTGGGTGCCAGTGAGCGGGGGATGCTGCAAAAACTGTTCTTTGGCAACCCGGCCGGTGATCTGATGCATCAGCCTCCCTGTAATACCATACTGTTTCGGGCTGCGCGTAAGCTGCCATGAAAATCCAGGCCCTTTCCCGCGATGAAGTATTCTCAACCCTGCTGAGCAGTCCCCAGGGGATTACAACGGAAGAAGCGGTCCATCGTCGCGTTGAATACGGCGCCAATCAGATCCATGAACTGCGTGGCCGCTCCCTGGTTTCCCGACTGATTGCACAATTTACCCACTTCCTGGCGCTGCTGCTCTGGTTTGCCGCAGGGCTCTGTTTCCTGTCTGAGCATCTCCATCCCGGAGAAGGTCTGCTGCGGCTCGGCATTGCCATTGTCGCCGTGATCTTCATCAATGCCATCTTTACCTTTATTCAGGAATACCGTACTGAAAAGGCGATTGAAGAGCTGCGCAAGATGTTACCCTTCAAGGTTGCGGTTATCAGGGAAGGGATGGAGTGCGAGATTGATGCTGGGGAGCTTGTGCCGGGTGATCTGGTGCTGCTGCGGGAAGGGGATAAGGTGCCTGCTGATGCGCGAATCGTGCAGACCAGCAGACTGACGGTTAATAACGCGCCCCTGACCGGTGAATCAGATTCGCGCCTGCTGAGCGATGCTGCCAGTGAGGAAGAGCTGCTTGAAAGTGGAAACCTGGCCTTTGCAGGCACACTGGTGGTCAGCGGCAGCGGCCAGGCGGTTGTCTTTGCCACCGGTATGGCAACCGAGTTTGGCAAGATCGCCCAGATCACCGGCAAGGTGGTTGAGGAGATAAGCCCGCTTCAGGTCGAGATCACCAGGGTCAGCCGGATTGTTGCCATCATCGCCATGGCCTGCGGTTCCTGTTTTTTCCTGATTGGCGTCCTGCTCGGGCATCAGTTCTGGGGGAACTTCCTGTTCGCCATCGGCATTATTATCGCCATGGTGCCGGAAGGGTTGTTGCCAACCGTTACCCTTACCCTGGCCATGGGCAGCCAGCGCATGGCCCGCCGCAACGCACTGGTCAAGAACCTGAATGCGGTAGAGGCGCTGGGCTCGGTTGACCTTATCTGTACTGACAAAACCGGCACTCTGACCCAGAACCAGATGACCGTAAAAGAGTTCTGGAGTCCTGATGACAAGGCCATGGCCTGCACCGTTGCCCAGCTTTGCAACAATGTGACGGTGGTCGGGAAAGCGGTCAAGGGTGATCCGACCGAGACTGCATTGTACCATTATGCCGTTGCACAGGGGACGGTAACCGGTGAACGGTTAGGCGAGATACCGTTTGATGCAGACAGGAAGCGGATGGCCACACTCCATCGGATTGATGGCAAACTGTTTGTACTGATCAAAGGGGCTGGTGAGACAGTACTGCCGCTTTGCAGCAGTCTGCGTAAGGCCGGTGCAACGACTGCGCTGGACAGCAGCACCAGCAAAGAACTTTTGGACAGGCTGCAGGGCATGGCCTCTCAAGGGTTACGGGTGATAGCGCTTGCCTACCGGGAGCTTGATGCTGCTCCCGGCGAAGAAATTCCGGAAACGGAGCTTGTCTTTGCCGGACTTATGGGCCTGCTTGATCCGCCACGCCCTGAGGTGCCCCAGGCTCTGAAGGACTGCCACAGTGCCGGCATCAGGGTGATCATGATCACCGGAGATGCCGGTCCCACCGCAGCAGCCATAGCCCGTGATATCGGTTTGATCACCGGAGAACCGGTTATTATTGAGGGACGGGACTGCGTCAGTATGCCTGACACTCAGTTGAGGGAAGAGCTGAAAAAAGAGAATCTGCTCTTTGTACGAATGTCGCCCCAGAACAAGATGCAGGTGGTGAGCCTGCTGATCGAGGAAGGGCATCGGGTGGCCGTTACCGGCGATGGTGTCAATGACGCACCAGCGCTTAAAAAGGCACATGTAGGGATTGCCATGGGGTTGACCGGCACCAGCGTTGCCCGCGAGGCAGCCGATATCGTGCTGCTGGATGATAACTTCGCTTCCATTGTCCATGCCATTGAGGAAGGGCGGGCGGTCTTTGAGAACATCCGGAACTTCATGACCTATATCTTTGCCTCCAACATACCGGAGTTGATCCCCTATATCGGTTATATCCTGTTCGGCATCCCCCTGCCGCTGACCATCATGCAGATACTGGCGGTGGACCTTGGCACCGACATGTTTCCGGCTCTTGCGCTGGGGGCCGAGAAGCCGTCGCCGGAGATCATGCAGCGGCCACCCCGTCCCAAAGGTGAACACCTGCTTAGCAGAGCGATGCTGTTCAGGGCCTACCTCTATCTGGGACCGTTGGAGGCACTGGCCGGGATGGCAGCCTACTTCTACGTTATGTATCAGGGAGGCTGGAGCTTGGGGCAGACACTGGCCCCGACCTCAACGCTCTACCTGCAGGCAACCACGGCCTGCCTGGCCGGGATTATAGTAACGCAGATCGCCAACGTCTTTGTCTGCCGTTCCTCCAGTAGTTCTGTCTTCAGTCTGGGCTTCTTTTCAAACCGTCTGGTACTGGCAGGGATCACCTCCGAGATTGCACTGGCGGTCTTTGTGATCTACACCCCGCTGGGCAACTCCCTGTTTGCCTGTGCGCCGGTCAGTATGCATGTCTGGCTGCTGCTGATCCCCTTCGCTCTCCTGCTCTTTGGCACTGATGAAGCCCGGAAAGCATACATCAGGTCGAAGCAATGCAAAAGCTAACGGTTCTAGAACTGGTCAAGACCATGCATGATCGGCAGATAGTTTTTTACCCGTCCCCCCGTGTTGCTGCGTTTACCTGATACAGACCCGCCTGATTTCCTGTATCTCTGTAAGCCCTTGCATTACCTTCAGGATACCGTCCTGTTTCAGGCTTGTCATCCCTTCCGACATGGCCTGTTTACGGAGTATCTCTGTCCCCGATTTGACCCTGATCAGCCCCTTCATGGTATCACTGCATTCAAGCAGTTCGTGGATACCGATCCGCCCAAGGTAGCCGGTTTTATGGCAGTAGTCACAGCCAATCGGTCTGGCAAGCATGATGCTTTCCCTGTTGATGCCATTGGCGGCAAAGGCATCTGCGCCATATTCATCAATGAGCCCGCTTAGCTCAGTTTCTGTTGGCCGATACTTCTGTCTGCAATGGCCACACAGGCTGGCAGCCAGGCGTTGAGCAAGGACGCAAAGCAGTGAATCTGAAAAACTGAAGGGATCAAGCCCCATTTCAAGCAGACGCAGAATGGTTTCCGGGGCAGAATTGGTATGGAGCGTTGACAGAACCAGATGCCCGGTCAAGGAGGCCTCAATCGCAATGGAGGCGGTCTCCAGATCGCGCATCTCACCAACCATGATGACATCCGGGTCAAGCCGCAGAAAGGAGCGCAGGATTGTAGCAAAGTTTAAACCAATTTTTGTATTGGTCTGTACCTGGCGTAACCCCTTCTGGGTGATCTCCACCGGGTCTTCGGCGGTCCATATTTTTACCTCGGAACTGTTGATTGAAGCAATAGCAGCATGTAGTGTGGTCGTCTTGCCTGAACCGGTTGGTCCGGCAACCAGAATCAGGCCATACGGCTTGTTAATGGCCGTTTCAAAGACAGTACGATTGCGTGCCGTCAGCCCCAACTGATTGAAGGGCATTGGTTTGCCAACATTTAACAACCTGATGACCACATCCTCAAGGTGGCCAACCGTGGGCATTGTTGCAACCCGCAGTTCCACATCTACCGGTCCGAAACGCTTGAAGTCAATCTTGCCGTCCTGTGGTCTGCGCCGTTCCGCAATATCCAGTTCAGCCATGATCTTGATCCGGGAAGGGATGGCATATTTGTATTTGCAGGGCAGCCTCTGGTAAATCAGGCACTTGCCATCAACCCGCATCCTGACCACGATATCGTTTTTTCCTGGATACGGTTCAATATGGATATCGGAGGCCTTCTGCTGGTAGGCGTCATAAATGATCTTGTTGACCAGCTTGACCAGCAGGCTGTCCTGCTCCGTAACCCGTTGCGCATCATGTTCAACAGCGCTCTCTTCAGTCTCACCTGCCATAATCTCCATGATGCTGTCGGGTATCTCAAGTCCCCGTTCTTCAGGGTTGCCGCCATCGGAAAGTACGGAGTCCCTGAGCTGGGCCTCAACTATCTCGCTTTCAGGGGCGATAACCGTCATCACCTTTAGTTTGATCAGTTCTTCCAGCCGCTTCAGTTCTTTGTGCGGCAGCGGACGGTTCATGGCGATGGTGATGGCTTTACCGTCAATGGCGATTGGCGCCATTTTGTGCGGAGCGGTACTAAACGAGATTATGCTTTTGGCAAGTCCTGTCTTGACATTACTCCTGATCTTGTCCAGATGGACAAAGGAACGGTCTACATAGGTGGCAATCGCCCTGGCAAGGGTCTCCTCGGTGACAAAGTCCAGGTTGAGCAGGACCCGATCCAGGGGGAGCTGTTCACTCCTGCTCATCTCCTGTGCAATATCCAGGTCCTCTTTGGAGAGACTGTTTTGAGCCAGAAGAACCGTAATGAACGACCGTCTCTTCTGATAGGTATCAAGGATATGCTGGAGATCTGACTCCTTGACATACCCCAACTGCACCAGTAACTCCCCCAGAAGCTGAGGCGAAGAAAGGGCCTGCTGTTTTTCCAGTGCATCCGCCAGTTGTTCCGGTTTGATCAGCCGTTGTTCCAGAAGAATCTGACCAATCTTTGATTCGTTCAAGAAATACCTCGTTTCAAGGTTTGGGAGGTTGCCTTGGTTGAGCGTTACATCCGTGACGCAGCCATCCACCTCAACAAGACATCCATTGCATCATGCCTGTCGTCTATAATCCTTATTTTCTGGTCAGCCCGGGTCATCTGGAACACTTTTTTGACATTTTCGTTCAGTCCGGTGCAGACCAGCAGCCCATTGTTGGCGGCCAGCTGTTTCATGATGGCAATGCAGGCGCCCAGCCCTGCACTGTCTATGAAAACGACCTTTGCCAGGTCGAGCAGGACACACGGGTATTTTTTTTCAATCAATCGTGAAACCTGATCCTTCAGGCCTGCTACTGTGCTGGCCACCAGATTACCGACCGGTTTCAGAATGGCCACCCCATTGTCTATCTCAAGCTTGATTTCCATATCAGTACTCGAGCTCTGCTGACGCCGGAAAGGTCTTGCGTAACACAACCATATTGTCGTTTTCCCGTCGCTCGTACTCTGTGCCATCACCCAACGCCAGAATCAGGGCCAGACTATACCCGCCCTCCGGAATGTCTGTATCCTGGCTCTGGGAGACCGGTGTTGCCGCTGCTGTCGGATCAAAAAGATCCCCATCATATAGCAGACGGAATACCGCTTCATGATCTGACAGGAGCAGTTCCGCATGGAATTCCCTTGCGTTTGCATGTTCCAGGGTGTTGTTCATCAACTCGGTCACAATCAGACAGAAATCCATGATGCTGGCAGCGTTGGCGGGCAGCTGGAAGTAGTCAATGCAGATCCCCCAAACGGCAGCACGGACCATATCCACATTGTGAAAGACCGGTTCGAAAGAAATCAGTAACCTGCGGGTGTTGTCCATAGTGGCCTTCTCTATCTACTTGCGTTGGGCTGTATCCGCGTTGTCCTGTTGCAGATCAATAATTTCAATGCGCAGGTTTTTTTCGGGATTGGCTCTGGAGGGGCCTTCCGTGACAACGATCAGCTGCTTGGGGAGCTCTTCACTCTCGACCCAGCACCTGGCAAAACGGTTCCAGTCCTGCGGATACTCAGGCAGGTGTACCGGCGATACACCAAACGAGAACTGCAGGCCACGGCAGGTTGCTTCTTGCCGGCTGACCGCTGCGATCCAGACCGGCAGCTTGAAGCGGGAGAGCAACCGGGCAGTAGAGCCGGTAACGGTGGGGACGATAACGGCAGTGGGCGCCAGATGAGCCACGGTTTGCTGGATGCTGCGTGAGAGAAGATCCAGGAAATGCGGGTCGTGTTCAAGATTGTAGTTGGCGAATACCTCCCGCACGCAGGGATCAACCCGATACGGCTCAGTCGCAGCTGCGGTTTTGGCGAGCATAGTCACCGCCTCAACCGGATACTTTCCCATAGCCGATTCTTCGGAAAGCATCAGGCAGTCGGTACCGTCAAGGACAGCATTGGCAACATCGGTGGCTTCAGCCCTGGTGGGGCGATAATGTTCCACCATCGATTCCAGCATCTGCGTTGCCGTAATGACCGGTTTGCCAAACAGGTTGGCCCTGCTGATCAGCCGCTTCTGGATCATGGCAATACCCTCAAGAGGGGTTTCCACCCCCAGATCACCACGGGCAACCATGATCCCGTCTGAAACCTTCAGAATCTCATCAACGTGGTCCAGCGCCCGTGCCCGTTCTATCTTGGCTATAATAAACGGGTGATACCCCAACCCTGTTGCTGCCTTCCGCACCGCCTCAACATCAGCTGCTGTCTCTACAAAGGACTGGCTGACCGCATCCACACCGTTTTCCAGTGCAAACTTCAGACAGGCATGGTCGTGTTCAGTAAAAGCGCAGACCCCAAGATCAATTCCGGGCAGGTTCAACCCCTTGCGCGAACGCAACTCGCCACCAACAAGCACACAACACTGGACATCGTTGTCAACAACCCTTCTGACCTCCAGTTGAATACTGCCGTCGTTTAAAAACAGGATATCGAGCGGCTTGACGACCTCCGGTAGTGACGGGAAGTTCACGGAGACCCGCTGCAGATCGCCGATGATTTCGGAAGTGGTCAACGTAAACAGCCCCCCCCGCTTCAAGGTGACCGGTTCGTCAGTCAATGGGCCTATTCGAATCTTAGGGCCAGGCAGATCAGCCATGATCGTTACCGGGCGACCAGCCATATTCGCTGCACGACGCAGATTATTGATCACCATTTTGTGCCAGGAAAAATCTCCATGGGAGAAGTTGAGGCGGGCGATGTTCATCCCCGCCTGAAGCATCCTCCGCAGGATCACGGGCGACTCGGATGACGGTCCGATCGTGCAGACAATCTTTGATTTATTGGGGGCAAGCGCCATGTTTCCATCCTCTTGCTAGGGTTATTTTCATTATCTGCAGGTGCCCATCTGAATAATAAGAGCAAGTAGCGTGCCCCAGATGATGGGCACGATAACTGACTAATATGTTTAATTAAATTTGCTTGAAGGGGCGGTGGCGGGAAGAGGCGGGCAGGACGGTATCCATCAAATCTAACATAACTGCCAAATACTACAGGCGGTCATTCTGGTCAGGGGCTCTTGTCTGCCAACATTTATCTCATTAGACAGACAGATCCCGCACCATGTTGAAGTTCCGTCAAATGTTGAGGGCAGCCAACTCTGTTGTGCCTGCAATCTCTCGGTAGGCGACGATATAATCTATTGTTATTTATGTATAAATAATGATTTTGCCCAATCTTTGGGCTTGGCAGGCTAGTTGCTCCTGATTGTGTAGTTACTGGTTCATCGGTATCTCAACGACCCTCGCAACATGCTGGTGAGGCGAAGGGGTAAGGAACCGCATATCAAAGTCTTGCGAGGTGAACTATGGAGTGGGCTGCTCAGAAGAGGTCAGGAGACACACAATCATGGTTGAAAAGTTTGGAAAGGAGGCTTTATGAAAAAAATTGAGGCGCTGAAAACGTATCTGCTATCCATGCTGATTCTTGGTGTTTTTATTGTGCTGCCCGGATGCGGAGGAGATGGCATCTTTGGAGGAGGGAGCTGGAATGCGCCTCGCACACCCGTCATAACCGCCTACTCCCTTGCCGGCGTTACGGGAACAGTAAATGAGTCAGCCAAGACTATCGCGGTAACCATGCCGTTTGGGACAGACGTAACGAACCTGATCGCGACCTACACGACCACCGGAACTACGGTAAAGGTGGGCGCGGTGGTTCAGGCCAACGGAGCAACGGCAAATAACTTCACCAGTCCGGTTGTCTACACCGTTACGGCGTCAGACAGCTCTGCCGCAACCTATACGGTGAGCGTAACCATTGCCCCGAACAGTGCCAAGGCGATTACCTCCTATTCATTTGCCGGATTCCCTGCAGCTCCTGGCGTTGTCAACGAACCGGCCAAGACCATAGCAATGATCCTGCCGTTCGGCACAAACGTAACGAACCTGATTGCTACGTTTGCAACCACCGGAACCGTTGTAAAGGTAGGCGCTGCAGTTCAGACAAGCGGAACAACAGCAAATAACTTTTCAAGTCCGGTTATGTATACGGTAACAGCGGACAATGGCTCTTCGGCAACCTATACGATCAACGTAACCATCGCCCCGAACCCTGCCAAGGCGATTACTGCCTATTCGTTTGTCGGCTTCTCCGCAGCTCCGGGAGTTATCAATGAACCGGCCAAGACCATAGCGCTCAACCTGCCGTTCGGAACAGACATAACAAACCTGATTGCAACTTTTGCAACCACCGGGACCACCGTAAAGGTTGGCGCTGCAGTTCAGACAAGCGGAACAACCCCAAATAACTTTTCAAGTCCGGTGGTCTACACGGTAACTGCTGCTGATGGTTCAACCGTTGCTTATACCGTAACGGTAACCATCGCCCCGAATCCTGCCAAGGCGATTACCGCCTACTCATTTGTCGGGTTCCCGGCCTACCCGGGTGTTATCAATGAACCAGCCAAGACCATAGCGGTGAACCTGCCGTTTGGCACAGATGTCACCACCCTGATTGCCACGTTCGCAACCACCGGAACCGTTGTCAAGGTCGGCGCTGTAGTTCAGACCAGCACGGCAACCCTGAATAACTTTACCCTTCCGGTGGTCTATACAGTGACAGCCGCTGACGGCTCAACCGTCAACTATACCGTGACCGTAACGCTTGCCCCGAACCCGGCCAAGGCGATTACCGCCTACTCATTTGTCGGGTTCCCGGCCTACCCGGGTGTTATCAATGAACCAGCCAAGACCATAGCGGTGAACCTGCCGTTTGGCACAGATGTCACCACCCTGATTGCCACGTTCGCAACCACCGGAACCGTTGTCAAGGTCGGCGCTGTAGTTCAGACCAGCACGGCAACCCTGAATAACTTTACCCTTCCGGTGGTCTACACGGTAACTGCGGCTGACGGCTCAACCGTCAACTATACCGTGACCGTAACGCTCGCCCCGAACCCGGCCAAGGCGATTACCGCCTACTCATTTGTCGGGTTCCCGGCCTACCCGGGTGTTATCAATGAAGCGGCCAAGACCATAGCGGTGAGCCTGCCGTTCGGTACAGACGTAACGACCCTGATTGCGTCATTCGCAACCACCGGAACCGTTGTCAAGGTCGGCGCTGTAGTTCAGACCAGCACGGCAACCCTGAATAACTTTACTGCTCCGGTGGTCTATACAGTGACAGCCGCTGACGGCTCAACCGTCAACTATACCGTGACCGTAACGCTTGCCCCGAACCCGGCCAAGGCGATTACTGCCTACTCATTTGTCGGGTTCCCGGCCTATCCGGGTGTTATCAATGAAGCGGCCAAGACCATAGCGGTGAGCCTGCCGTTCGGTACAGACGTAACGACCCTGATTGCGTCATTCGCAACCACCGGGACGGTTGTCAAGGTAGGCGCTGCAGTTCAGACCAGTACGGCAACCCTGAATAACTTTACCCTTCCGGTGGTCTACACGGTAACGGCGGCTGACGGCTCAACCGTAAACTATACCGTAACCGTAACCTTACTCCCGTCCGCTGCCAAAGCGATTACCGCCTATACCTTTGTAGGGTTCACCTCATCTCCGGGAACCATCAATGAAGCGGCCAAGACCATCGCAGTAACCGTGCCGCCAGGAACAGATGTAACGACCCTGATTGCGACATTTGCAACCACCGGGACAGTTGTCAAGGTAGGCGCTGCAGTACAGACCAGCACAGCAACCCTGAATGACTTCACCCTTCCGGTGGTATACACGGTAACGGCTGCTGACAGCTCAACCGTAAACTATACCGTAACCGTAACCCTTGGTTTGGGGCCAGCACCGGCAGCGCTTGGCGCAGCCGCGCCGTATGGTGGTTTTGGTGGTGGCGCCGGGATGACCAGCCAGGGGCTTCTTACGGTGATTACCGGCGATATCGGAAGTACGTCTGCTTCTACGCTGATGACCGGATTCCACGACAGCACCGGCGATGAATACACTCAAACACCGCTCAATCAAGGAAGTGTGACCGGAAGAATTTACACGGATGCACCACCGCCGGTAATATTCTTGCCGGGTGGCCCTTACGGCGGAACTGCTGTAACAAAGGCCATAGCAGACGCAGCAGCAGCAGATGCGCTCATAGCCTATAACTACCTTGCCGGACTTCCGGGAGGAGCCTTTGCAGGCGCTGGTGAACTGGGCGGTCTGACCCTGGCCCCAGGCACCTATACCTCTGCAACCACCTTTAAGTTAACCACCGGTGATCTCACCCTGAATGGTGGCCCGAACGATATATGGGTCTTCCAGGTCGGTTCCGGACTTACGATTGGCGCTCCTGGATTCCCGCGTAGCGTTACCCTGACCGGCGGCGCACAGGCCAAGAACGTCTTCTGGCAGGTCACCAGTGCAGCCCGGATTGAAGATAGATGCAACATGGTGGGAACCATCATCGCAACTTCAGGTGTCACCATCTCGACAGCAGGTCAATTAGCAACAACAACCCTGGACGGCAGGGCATTGTCACTGGTCTCTTCAGTCACTATGGTGAACACGCTCATCAACGTACCGGCGCCGTAAGAAGAGATGATCTGTCCAGTCTGAAGCGTATCAGCAAAAGGGGAGACAGGCTTCATGTTAGGTTTAAGCCAGTCTCCCCTTCGTCATTCTACAAAAACGGCAACAAGCATCAGAAAAGCAATCAAAAGGAGGTATTCGATGAAAAAGAAATTTTCAATGGTCCCTATCATAAAAAAGATGGCACCGGTGTTACTCGTCTCAATTTTTCTGCTCCCCTTGCATGCTCGCTCTGAGATAAAGGCGGGCAGTGTAGAAATCAGCCCGTTCGTTGGTATTAATCTCTTTGAAGGCAGACAGAATCTGGAAAACGGCCCGATATTCGGCGGACGGATCGGCTATAACATTACGAACCGTTTCGGGGTGGAAGCAGCTGGAGAGTTTATCAGAAGCTACGTTGATGATAAATCAAAGACGTTTAGCAAGAAGGGGCAGTTTACCAGCCCGATTGATGGTGTGAATGTTGTCTTTTATCATCTGGACCTGCTCTACCACTTTATGCCTGAAGGCGCATTTAATCCTTTTATCGTCGCTGGTTACGGAGCCGCCAACTATAGCCCAAAGATTAACAACCGAAACATGTCCGTTATTAATTTTGGCGCAGGAGCAAAATACTGGCTGTCAGACATGCTGGCGCTCAGGGTTGATGTTCGGGACAATATGGTTTTTGATGAACTGATCAATAATGTTGAAGCGACGTTTGGAGTTTCCCTGGCGTTTGGAGGAACCTCCTCAAAAGCTGTCTCCGCACCTGTAGACAAGCCAAAGGACGGCGATGGTGACGGTGTGGCCGATCAGTTTGACAAGTGTCCACATACTCCCCCGGGCGTAGCTGTTGGCAAGGATGGTTGTCCGCTTGACAGCGACAAGGACGGTGTACCGGATTATCTCGATAAATGCCCGGACACCCCTGCTGGTGTTACGGTTGGCAAACATGGCTGCCCGTATATGGTGGAAAAGGTGGTTATTGTCGTATCCGAGCCCAAGGCTGAAGAAATGGTGCAGGAAAAAGCCACGACTGTCATAGATGAGCCAAAGGTTATTGTGCTTGCTTTTGAAGACGTACACTTCGGTTTTGACCAGTCCGCCCTTACGCCAGATGCACGGGCCCTCCTGAAGAGGAATATACAGCTTCTGAAAGAAAACCCTAAGGCTAAAATCCGCGTTGCAGGCTATACCTCGGCTTCAGGCACCAAAGAGTACAACCAGCAGTTAAGTGAAAGAAGGGCCAAGGCGGTACAGGAATATCTGATCACTGAAGGGGTTATTAAACCGGACAGGCTATCTACAATCGGGTATGGCAAGACACATCCGGCAGTCTATGAAGCAGCGCCTTCAGAGCTGTATTCGCCTGCAGCAAAGTCAAATATGCGTGTTCTCTTTGAGATTATTCTGGAGTAGCCGCAGGTGATACATGACAGAACAAAGCAGAGAAGTCCACAGCCCTGGAACGGTTGCGGGCTTCTCTGTCTGGTGAGCCTTGTCAGCTTAGCGTAGAGGTGGTTTGTTTGTTACAGGCCAAACAGCTGGAATACCGTATGAGCGGCGTGGCGGCCATGATCGCAGTTTGTGCGGTATAGTGACTCAAGCTCGGTACGTGTGTTGGTGATGATCTTGCCCGGTAAGCCCGGGAGATAGTCGCCTGCGTACAGTGCCTTGGCCCTGTTGAATTTCTTGAGGGCTGCCGCATGATTGTCAAGGGATAACAGTCTGAGCCCTTCCAGTACAGCGGCATGAAATTCAAACGCATCCAGATGGATACGCTGCTGATTAAACCGTATCCCGTCATCACGGGTAATAAGCGGGTTAAAGCCCAGTTCTTTGATCAGAAAAGCCTCAAGAGGCCGGATGCAGCTCTGCTCCAGTCGCTGTCTGTTGATTCGTGTTGCCGGCAGATTCCAGAGAGAGCGACAGATCCGGTCCCACGTGACGTAGAGATCCAACGGTGAAAGCAGCGAGCAAAAAAACAGTTTTACGGTTTCGTCCGGCCAGTCCGCTTCAACAAGCTCTCCATCAACAAGCATGCTGAAGCGGCCCAGTGTAAGAATTTCCAGCGTGGTATCAAGTTGCATCAGGGGACTCCGCCTGAATCAGATACGGACAAGAAGTCAAAAAAGTACGACACCGTGCATGTTAGCAAAGATCTAAAAAGCAACTTGCGGGCCAAAGAAAATGGACCGCTGCAGATTGCTCAACATGCCTGTTTTATTGCTTTATCATGAAAACAGTAAAAAAGAGGAACGCGAAGCCATCATTGAGAATCTGTTATGATTAACATAACCGTATGATATGATGGATTACGGAATACGGGGTGGCTGCTGACAGAGGGTCGATACATGCAAAGGAGATGCTGCTATAGCTACCGCCATGAAACAATCAGAGAGTCCAAAAATCAAAGGTACTGAGCAAACAACATCTTTACCCGGAGATCTACCGCTTCAGCAGGAACAGCCTTCGTTCCCGATAGTCGGTATCGGCGCCTCTGCCGGCGGACTTGAGGCACTGGAGCAGTTTCTGGGGCATCTGCCTGAAAAGAGCGGCATGGCCTTTGTGATTGTTCAGCACCTGGACCCGACCCATAAAGGGATCATGCCTGAACTGCTCCAACGTACCACCACAATGGATGTTTTTCAGGTTACCGACCGGATGCGGGTCAATCCGGACTGCGTGTATGTGATCCCCCCCAACAGGGATATGTCCATCTTGCACGGTATGCTGCACCTGTTTGAACCAACAGAACCCCGTGGCCTGCGCCTTCCTATTGACTCTTTCCTTCACTCCCTGGCTGATGACCGGCAAGAACAGAGCATCGGTGTCATCCTTTCCGGTATGGGGTCAGACGGGACCATCGGCCTGCAAGCCATCAAGCAAAAAGGCGGGATGACGTTCGTACAGGATCCGGCTTCAGCAAAGTTTGACAGCATGCCCAAAAACGCCATTGCGGCCAGGGCAGCCGACCTGGTGGCCCCGGTAGAGCAGTTGCCGGAAAAGATTATTGAGGCTCTTCGGCAGGTCCGTATCGCCAGAACCGAGTTGACGGTAGAGGACAAGAACCAGAGTGGCCTGGATAAGATCCTGATCCTGCTGCGGGCCAAGACCGGCCAGGACTTCTCTCTGTACAAGAAAAACACCGTGTACCGACGGATCGAACGGCGCATGGGTATTCATCAGATCACCACGATCGCCTTCTATGTGCGCTATCTGCAGGAAAACCCCCAGGAGCTGGAGCTTCTTTTCAAAGAACTGTTAATTGGAGTGACCAGTTTTTTTCGTGACCCGGAGGTATGGAGGCTGTTGCGGGATAAGGCTATCCCGATACTGCTGGCCGGTTATCCGACCGGTGGGACGCTGCGGGCCTGGTGCACCGGTTGTTCAACAGGAGAAGAGGCGTATTCGCTGGCCATTGTCTTTAAGGAAGCCCTGGAACAGGTTAAGCCCCAAGAGACGATCAAGCTGCAGATCTTTGCCACTGACCTGGCCCAGGATGCGATTGACAGGGCCCGTCTGGGGAAATATCCGTCCAGCATTGCAGATGATATCTCCTCTGAACGGCTGGACCGCTTCTTTGTCAAGGAAGAAAACGGTTACCGGGTTGCCAAAGAGATCCGGGAGATGGTTACCTTTGCCACGCAAAACCTGATCATGGATCCACCCTTTACCAAGCTGGATATCCTGATCTGCCGTAACCTGCTGATCTATCTGTCGCCAGAGCTTCAGAAAAAACTGGTGTCGCTCTTTCACTATAGCCTCAAACCGGGCGGGGTGCTGTTTTTGGGAAACTCTGAATCTGTCAGTATATTTTCTGACCTTTTTGTGCAACTGCATAGTAAGTCACGTCTCTTTCAGCGGCACGAGGCGCTGCTGCCGAATGAACTGCTCACGTTTCCGTCCATGTTTGTTCCAGCAGTGCTGGAAAGTAAAAAGGAGCCAGCGATGATAAAACCTGCAGCCAATCTTCAGTTGCTTGCTGACCAACTGCTTCTGCAGCGTTTTTCTCCGCCTGCCGTACTGGTCAACGATACCGGTGATATTCTCTATACCAGCGGCCGGACAGGAAAATATCTGGAGCCGGCGGCCGGCAAGGCCAACTGGAATATATTTGCCATGGCCCGCGAAGGACTCCGGCTTGAGCTTGGGAGCGCCTTCCAGAAGGCACTGCGCCAAAAAGAGGTGGTGGTTACCCGGGAGTTGAAGGTTGGGACCAACGGAGGCACGCAGTTTGTTACGCTTTCGATCCAGCTGATTCAGGAACCGGTGCCGCTGCAGGGGATGGTGATGATCGTCTTTACCGACCTGCCTGCAAAAAGGATCCAGGGCCGCTCCAGAAAAGCAACGGCTGACCATGTCACGCTAACTGAGCTGGAGCAGCAACTCCAGCACGCCCGTGAAGAGCTGCGGACCACCCGTGAAGAGATGCAGTCCTCGCAGGAAGAGCTGAAATCCACCAATGAAGAGCTTCAGTCCACCAATGAAGAGTTGCAGTCAACCAACGAAGAGCTGACCACCTCACGTGAAGAGATGCAGTCCATGAACGAAGAATTGCAGACCGTGAATGCTGAACAGCAATCAAAGATGGATGAACTTTCACGGCTGTACGATGATATGCGGAACCTGCTTGACAGCACGGAAATCGTGACCGTGTTTCTGGACAACGATCTTCACATCCGGCGTTTTACCCCCGGAGCGGACAAGCTCTTCAAGTTGATCCCTGGGGATGTGGGGCGCCCGCTTTCCGATATCACCAGTGACCTGTCGTATCCTGAAATGGTTGAAGATGCACAGGAGGTGCTGCGGAAGCTGGTCTTTTCCGAAAAAGAGATCACAGCAACGAACGGGCGCTGGTATTCCGTGCGGATCATGCCCTATCGCACCATGCAGAATGTCATTGCAGGGGTGGTAATCACTTTTTCAAACATTACGGCGGCAAAGCGGCTTGAACTGAAGCTGCGCGAGGAGAATGCCCGACTTACAGCGCTCCTGGAAGGGGGAGGTGCTTGATGGAAACTGCAAACAGCTGCCAATCAGCCGCCGAGACCACCACATTACGCCGCCAGGCAGAAGAACGGCTGAAGTCAGAGGCCGTGAATCTGCAAAAAGCCAGAACCATCGATGACACACAGCGGATTATCCATGAGCTGGAAGTGCATCAGATTGAACTTGAGATGCAGAATGAAGAGCTATGCCAGATTCAGGAAGAGGTGCTGCTGTCACGGAACAGGTATGCCGAGCTGTTTGACTTTGCCCCGGTGGGCTATTTTACCTTTGATGCAGGCGGGGTAATACGGGAGCTGAATCTTGCCGCGGCCTCTCTGTTGGGAAAACCCAGGCGTCTGCTGATCAATACCCCCTTGAGCAGTTTTATTGCTGATGCCGCAGAGAAAAGATGTTTTTTTGATCACCTTGCATCGGTTTTGCAAAACCATGACATGGAAAAGTGCGAAATAAAACTTCTGGGAGCAGATGGTACGCTTATCTGGGGCCAATTGCAGAGCATTGTGATGGAGACTACCGAAACCACTGACCTCTATGTGCTTGCCTCGCTGGTTGATGGCACATGTGCCAGGCAGCATGATGACTGTATGAAAGCTGGCGCCGCACGTCTGGAGAGGATGGTCCAAGAGCGAACCAGTGAACTGACCCGTTCAAATCTGCAGCTTGTCGATGAAATTGAGGAGCGCAAGAAGGCAGAACATGCTCTGCAGGAGGCATATCAGGAAATAAGGCGTTTGAAGGATCGGCTCCAGGCAGAGAACAGCTACCTGCAAGATGAGGTGGCCCGGCACCACAATTTTGGTGAGATCATTGGCCAAAGCAGCAGTATCACGTATGTCTTTTCTCAGGTAGAAAAGGTGGCGCCGATGAATGCAACCGTTCTCCTGCTTGGCGAGACCGGCACCGGCAAGGGGGTAGTCGCCCGCGCCATTCACAGCCATGGTAATCGTCATGATCGGGCAATGATAACGGTAAATTGTGCGGCTCTTCCGGCAAATCTGATCGAAAGTGAGCTGTTTGGACGGGAAAAAGGGGCCTTTACCGGGGCACATACCCGGCAGATCGGGCGCTTTGAGTTGGCTGACGGTGGCACCATCTTTCTTGACGAGATTGGCGAGATGCCACTGGATCTGCAGTGCAAACTGCTGAGGATCATTCAGGACGGTGAGTTTGAACGGGTAGGTAGTCCCCGCACCATCAAGACGGATGTACGGATTATTGCTGCCAGCAACCGGAATCTTGAACAGGAAGTCCGTAACGGCACGTTCCGGGAAGACCTGTTCTACCGGCTGAATGTCTTTCCGATTACCGTTCCTCCGCTGAGGCAGCGCAAGGAAGATATCTCACTGCTCGTCAACCATTTTGTCGCCAAATTCAACAAGAAAATCGGTAAAAAAATAGAGAACGTTCCCAAAGAGACCTTGACCATGCTGGAGGCGCATTGCTGGCCCGGTAACGTGCGTGAGCTTGAAAGCGTTATTGAGCGGGCGGTCATTACCAGCCAGGGGACGAGGCTGCAGGTGCTGGACCGGTTTGAAACAGCCGTGAAACTGCCGGAGCCGGGGCAGGAGATCAAGGCCCTGGTTGATCTGGAGCATGATCATATCCTGATGATGCTTCAGAAAACAGGCTGGCGCGTTGAAGGTAAAAGCGGGGCAGCAATCCTGCTTGGTATCAACCCCAGCACGCTGCGCGCCCGGATGAGAAAATACGGTATTTCACGTCACTAAGGTAAAACGTCAGACAAGATGCTGCTTATCCGCTGCCGTCATATATGACAGTAGCACCAGATATAACAGCTGTATCTGACGCTTTTTCTGCTTTCTGTCGTTTTTTATGTTGATTTGTGCAATGTGATCAGATGGTTATTGCTTTTGCTGCTGCGTTTTTTCTCTGGCATGTTCGTTGCTGATTATCTTGGTAACAGAAACAGGGAGCCCTTATTCATCCCCCTTTCTTGTGGTTTGGCCGACGGGGAACCGTCGGTCCTTTTTTATTCCTCAATCCTGAAAATAAATCCTTTCGACTCAGACGCCTGTTAAATGCAGTTCTCTCCCGTAATCCGCCAGATGTAACGGCTATGCCAGATGTGGCGGCTATCTTTGGTTGAATGCTGCCTGGGTAACGGCCAGCGCTTTAAATCACAAATAAAAACAGCACGATATCCCGTTGTCTCCTGAGGATGAACTCTGGCGCGTTGGTTGCAAAGTGTATTCCTTGCAGCGGAATAGCCCAGCCTGAGGTGAAATGAGATGAGGAGGTAATAAATGGGTATGCGCCTGTTTAACACAGGGCAGCTACTATCGTACAGACGGCCGCAGGCCGGGCATTACAACAGCTTTAAAAGGAGATTACCGATGGAATTCAAATCGAAATTAAGATCAGCCGCTCTTGGTATCGTCGTGCTCTTTGGAGCAATCGTCAGTCTGACCGGTTGTGCAACCACCGGCATGGATCGGGCAACAAAGATCACCGACTCTATGCACACGGTTGAAGGGGACTACAAACAGGCTGCTATCCAGATTGATGCCACCAGAATGGCGCTGGAAAACCTTGTCAATCCGGCCCAGACGGATATGAAAAAGGCGTATGAAGTCTATGATGACAATGTCAAGAAGATGGAAAAATCAGGGAGCCAGCTGGATAAGCATACCGACAATATGAATGCCAATGGCGTCAAGTATTTTGCAGAGTGGGAAAGTTCATACACAAACCCGGAAATCAGAGAAATCAGTGAGCAACGCCGGATTGAGATGAGAAAAGGGTATGCAAAAATAGCCGAGGCAAGCGTTGGTGTTAAAGGCGCTCTGAAATCATACATGACTGATATCAGAGAAATTCAGAAATATATCTCCAATGATCTGACGACTCAGGGGATTGAGACCATCAAGCCGATTGCTCAGACAGCAGTAGCTGATGGTGAGAAACTGAAAGAAACCGTTAAACCGGTACTGCATGCCATTGATCAGGTTAAGGCAGAGATGATCCAGGGAGGCAGGAACACACCGCCCGTGTCTGACAGCGATAAGAGGTGACGACTTAGCCCCTGCACGCCTACCGAAACAGCCGCAAGACAGCAGATCACACTGAAAAGGAGTTTATCATGAAATCCAGTACTAAAAATCAGGTAGAAGGCACGTTTCACCAAGTAAAAGGCAAGATCAAGGAGATAGCTGGTAAAGTCAGTGATAATCCGGAGCTGGAGGCTGAAGGGGCTGGTGAAAATCTGACCGGCAAGCTTCAGGAAAAGATCGGTCAGGTCAAGCAGGTTTTGGGTGAGTAGCGTTACAACTACTGACGGCAGGCAGCGGCGTTTCTGGTGTACAGCGTGCCTGCTCACGCTCAGGGCTTATCAACTGGCAATCTGACCGGCTGCAACGGTTGCCGGCGTATCCTGGAGTTCCCGTTTTGACCGTCATGACCACACTGCACTGCAGGTGGTCATGACGGTTTTATTTACTGTGCGTTACGCCCTTGAATAACCCGGCTCTATCACTTGACGATCAGATTTGTTTGGACCGATACAACGCCTTTGACGCTTCTGGCAACATCCCGTGCTTTTGTCACGCTACTGGCAGAATTGACAAAGCCACTGAGCTGAACAACGCCTTTAAAGGTCTCAACATTTATATGTAATACTTTCAGATCCGGGTCAGAAAAAATGGCACTTTTTACTTTGGTCGTTATCACGGTGTCATCAACATACTCGCCGGTGCCTTCGTGGGTACGCGTGGATGCACACCCCAGAAAGGACAGTGTTATAACGAGACAGGTAAATAGTTTTATGGTGTTATAGAACTTCGTCATGATCGTCTCCTTGTGTTTTATAATGTAGTACGTCTGTGTCTGTCAGGCAGGCGGCCAGCATTGGGCAACTCATTGCAGGTATCCTGCGTAACGCCGCTAACCATTCCATTTTTGGTGGTTACTGATGTCTTAAGCGTACTGATGGATCGGTGTTATTTTCCAGACGGTAGCTGCTATTTCCCCAAAACTTTTTTGATCTGACCTGCCTTTACCTGTACTTTACCGGCTATCTTTTCACTCTTTCCTTCGATTTCCAGCTTTGGGTTGTCGCTGAGCTTGCCGGCTACTTCCTTCATTTTGCCCTTTACCTTGTGAAACGTGCCTTCAACCTGGTCTCGTGTGCTTTTTTTCATGATAGTCTCCTGTTTGATCTGTTGGTGATGTTTTGACATAGGGTGGTTGTTCCTGAGTTCTGTTCGAAAAGCAGTGTTGTTTTAGATGGATACATTCTACAAAAATATCTGCTTTCTCTTGGTGCCTGGCGAATCAGCCCCCTTCCGTTATCCTCCGTACGTATCAGTCGAGATGGTTCATGTCTGTCTTCATTCAGAATAAGGCCAGATTGAGCATGCCTGGCTGCCTGTGCCTGAACACCGTCATGTACCAGCAGGCTGCTAGGTTATCGACGTGTGGTGGCACCCAGGAGAATACCGATACCTATTCCTATGCCCAGTGAGAGAAGGATGATTGTGCCCGGATTTTCGTTGCTGTAGCTTTTGGCCTTCTCATAGGTCTCATGTACTTTCCGGCTGGTTTCTTCATAGGCATCACTTGCCCGCTGCTCAGCCTGCCCAATGGCCTCAGCGCCTTGTTCCAGGATTTTCTGCACTGTAGCGCCGGCGGAGCAGCATGAGTCTCCTGCCATCTGTTTTTTGGGGGTCTCGTGGTTGCTGGTTGTGGTTTCCATTTGGTCCTCCTTGCAAGACTGCCTGTTGTTGTGATCCAGTGACCCGTGCAGGTACAATTTGCACGGGAAGTCGTTAAATCCAGTAATAAGACTCATCAACAAGCATACCAGAGACTGAGGGCGGCCTAATATTGTGTAACTAATTGATATTAAGAGTGTATTTTGTCTGGTCGGCTGAGTGTTGAAAGAAAATCAGCAGTATAAACCGTCACTTTTAGCGTATCTGTACTATATGGTGGGGGGCTGTTTGTGCGTTGATTGTTTCAGAGTCAGCTTGATCTGATGTCTTTGTTGTGTGGCAGTCCTGCCTGTCCGGCTCTAAGCGTTGTTTGTTCTTACAGCCATCGGGCAAACAGGTTGACAAACCATTCCCTGATCCTGGGTAACCACGGTCTATCCTTCCAATCATCCCAATGAATCTGTCTGGAGCCAGCAAGATCTCTGACAAACATCTGCTCCATTTCAGCGGCAAACTGGCGATTAAGGACAACGGCGTTTACCTCGTCATTGTGCAGCAGGCTTAAAAGATCGAGATTGGTTGATCCAACCGTGGACCAGACCTTGTCAATGACCGCTGTTTTTGCATGCAGCAATGAGTTGCTGTGCTCGTATATCTTTACCCCTGATTTTAAAAGCCCGGAATAGGAATAGCGCTGGGCATGCAATGCAAGCTGAGAATCGGTGACGCCCGGAAGCAGAAGCGTAACGTCAACACCTCGTGCAGCAGCAGCAGTCAGGGCTTGTACAATCTGGTTATCAGGAATGAAGTAGGAGCTTGTGATATGGATTGAATGCTCTGCAAACGAGATGGCTGAGACATACATGATAAACGGCAGCCGGTTGGTTTCTCCCGGGGTGCTGCCAATCACGCGTACCAAGGCCTTTCCCCGTTCTTTCAGGATCGGGAAAAAATTACAGCCGGAAAGCTCAGGCCCTTTCTGATCCTGCCAGGTGGCCAGAAAGAGTTTCTGAAATTCAGCCACTGCCGGGCCTTCAATCTGGATGTCGGTATCACGCCAGTGAATGGGCGTTGTTTCACTTTGCTTGCGCTTGAAAGGGTTGCTGGAATAGACCTTGCTGATGTTGACGCCGCCGATAATGGCAAGGGTGCCGTCAACAATCAGAATCTTGCGGTGATCACGGTGGGTCAGCCCCCATTCATCCTTGTCGTTTGCCGGATTAAGCGGATTAAAGGCAACGACCTGAATGCCGCCGTCACGCAGGCGCTGGAAAAAGGTTTCAGGGGTATAGATGCTGCCCAGACTGTCGTAGATAATTTGGACCTGCACCCCCTGGGCCTGCTTCTGCAGCAACAGGTCAGCAAAAGCGCGGCCTGTTTCATCATCTTCAATGATGTAGGTTTCAAGGTTGATATGATCTTGTGCCCGTTGTATGGCCTTGAACATTGCCGTGTAGGTGTCGGTACCATCGGCAAGCAAGCTGACTCTGTTTCCGGTTGTCAGCGGAGTGTCAGTGACGGTTTCCATGACGGCAGTGTGGCGCTCAAGGATATCGGTCGGGTTGCCTGAACGCTTGAGTCGATCCATGACTGCCTTGCTTTTTGCGGGCGATAACAGTCCTTTGGATGAGCTGATCTGTCGAGGGGTATCAGTTGGAGTGTCTTCAATCACTTCAGTTACGTTTGGCAGGGTGGCACAGCCGGTGCCTAGAGCTGCGATGGCTGAAAAAAGTATACACGAGATGAGCTGTTTGATCTGTTTCATCGGCGTCGTACCGGCAAGTATGCCTGGTGCGTCCCATTCCTGCCGGGACGCACCAGGGCTGTTTTGAAAGCCTGCGTGTTGTTCTTTTTTAACGGTATTTTCAGTAACCGTTTAGAACTTCATGCCGATATTGGCGGTTGCAATAAATCCGTCCAGCTTGACATGCTGTCCGCCAAACGAAGGCTCGGCCCAGAGATATTTTCCCTCAAGGCCTGCAAACAAATTTTTCATAAAGTTAATATTGAAACCGGCTCCGGCATGAAATCCGTAGGTAATTTCTGTTGAACCATGGAAATTACTGTTATTGCCTTTCAGATCCAGGTCTGAAATATAGGCGCCGATACCGGCCAGGCCGTACGGTTCAAACAGGCCAATCGGCAAAAAAACTTTGGCAGTGGCGATCAGCGGAACCACTCGCAGCTTGGCTTCCCCTGGTTGAGCAGCTGGAGAACCCTTGCTTTCAAAATAGCCGGCTCCCAATTCCAGTGCAATCATCGGGCTGAAGTAATGTCCGATGGCCAGTTCACCGGCAAAGCCGGTCTTGCTATCAAAATGAGTCGTGGTGCCGCCATTGAAATTACCCAGATCAAAGGTCATGCTGGGTGAATAGATCCCTCCTTTGAGCATACCGTAGTTTGTCAGTTTCTCTTCAGCAGATGCCAGGGAGCTCATCCCGAGTACTGCGATTGTGCATATCAAAAATTGAACGATTCTGGTTTTCATAGGTTCTCCTTGTAAACTGATTAGTCTGATTAGGTCCAACTGCAGTAACTGATTGGAGATCTTCTTGGTTCTGATTCAGAGCGAACCTCCTTTGGTGAGCAGTAGCTCAGATTTGCCTCAGTGCGCGGGGCTGGTCCCCCCATGACACGTAATACAGGCCTTGTATGGTCAAAACGATTTGTTCCAGGTCAGGATCAGGCCGCTTCCCGGCTTGCCGTTACGAATGAAGCCGGTATCCCACGAATAGCCAAGATACAGGGCAGAGTTCCAGAAAAAGCCGGTGTCCAGGCCGATGGTTGTTGCAGCGCCGGTTGAGCTTTTAAATAGAAACTGATTGGTGTCGGTAACCGCAGCGCGGTCAGCCCAGATAAAGGTCTCTCGCAGGTGGAGATAGATGAAGGGGGCCAGTTCGCGCCGGTATCCAAGGGCCAGCAAGGCATAATTGGAGACAAGCACCTGGTTGAACATGGTGCCGGGATAGCCGGGACGGCTTAAGTCACCGGTCTCACCGGGAAGTGGCCCGCCACCAATGGTAATGGCATTGTACCGGTCTGCACTTCCCTGGCGGGTTACGCCGCCATGCAGGCTGAAGAGCACCCGGTTTTTTTCAGACAGGCCCGGAATCCCTCCGACCCCCATCAGGTAGCCGTTAAACTGAAGGTAATCACGGGTATCAGCCTTGGTAAAGACGGCATCGGGGATCGTGCCGAAATCAGCCCATCTGTTCCGATGCATGTAATCCAGGTCAAATCCGGCTGCCATGCCGGTATGGGGCAGCTCCATCAGATTTCGGCGCATCCCGTCATAACGGCCTCGCAGCTTTGCGCCGTACAACATGGTGTCCGGCGGCAAAACCAGATTCGGACCGGTGTCGCTGGTTCGCCTGGCATAGAAATACCCGACCCTGCCCAGCAACTGAAGCCTCACGTCATTGTCAAACTGGAAAGGGGCCACCTTATAGCGCAATCCCGGACCAACAGAGGCTAGAACCGTGCCCCAGATGGTGTCAGATGAGGTGATCTCTTGATTGTTGACCACTTCCCGTTGACCAAACGGGATGGTGTTATTTTCCAGGCGGGTGACCAGCTCAATATTTCCGAAGCTGCGGTCATATTCCAGCTCGTTCACAAAGAGACTGATCACGTTGCGTGTCCTGGAATGTTCCCAGGTACGATTGATAAACAGGGCCCCCACCGGGGTCAGAGAGGTCGCACCCTGCTTGGGGGTGTAGAATACGCCGCCCAGAGTTAGTGCCGTTACGTTACTGCGATCAGTGGCCGGGATATCGATTGTGTTGCCCATGAATACCGTATGTAAGGCTGCTCCCGCCAATGGCGTGTGGTACTCGGCATCCACAGCAGGGCTTGCCTGCTTTTCCTGCATACGGAGCGTCTGATCAATCTGCTGGTCGGCAATGGCAGTCTTTGGCTGCGTCAAGGCGACACTCAAGAGCGCGCCGACAAGTATCAGAGTACGGTTTGCGATCGTGCCTTTGCTGGAGATCAATCCGGCCATAGCTGCTTCTCCTTCGGAACTGTCTGCCTTTGCTAGCGATGATGATCGCGGGGGCCATCGCGGTGATCGTGGTAATCGCCTTGAGGTCCTCCTCGTTTACCGCCACGTTGGTAACCGTCATCCACCGGTACCAGTATGCATCCTGATAGCGTCAGGATCGTCAACAGCAACACTATCTGCTTGATTATAAAAGACTTTTTCATTGTTTTTGTCCTGTCTGGACGCTGGTTTTCAGACGCCGCCGCTATTCAACTTGAGGTGAAACTGATTCTTTCTGCAACCTTTCTGAAGTGAAACCCGTAGACCGCATAGGTGATAGCCAGTGGAAAGAGCCGTGGCCGCTTTACCAGAGACCAGACGAAGAGCTTCCAGAAATAAAATCGTTCTCTGCCGACAACCCCCAGGAACAGAATCGATTTTAATAACGCACCGATATATCCCGGTTGGAGGTGGAACTTACCCAGATGCAGTGGCCGATACTCTGTAAGGAGTCTGATTACCCGTTGATAGTAGTTCTTAGGCAGGTAGATGGTTTCCAGAATGGTCCGGTACCCGCTAATCAGCATCTCTGGCGCCATCGCCGGTACAAAATTGAGGTCAACGCACATGTTACTGCCGGAACTTTCTCTGATAAGCCGCCCTTCCTGTTCCAAACGCTGATACAGGCGGGTGCCGCGCATGGCAGACAGCAGACCGACCATGGCGGTAACGATTCCGCTTTCCTGAATAAAGCGGATCTGCTTATCGAAGATGCCTGGCGGATCACTGTCAAAACCGACAATGAAGCCACCATGTACCTGCAGTCCGGCCCGCTGGATCCGTTGTACCGAAGTCAACAGGTCGCGGTTTTTGTTCTGTACCTTGCCGCTCTCGGTGTGGCTTGCCTCATGGGGGGTCTCGATGCCGATAAACACCTCTTCAAACCCGGCCCTGACCATCTGCTCCATCAGTTCAGGATCATCTGCCAGATCTATGGATGCCTCGGTATAAAAGTAGAACGGATATCGTTTAGCTGACATCCAGTTGAGCAGGGCAGGCAGCAGTTCCTTTTTCAGCTTGCCCCTGTCACCAATGAAGTTGTCATCCACAATAAATACCGCCCCGCGCCACCCGTTGGTGTAGAGGCTCTCCAGTTCGGCAAGCAGCTGCTTAACCCCTTTGGTTCTGGGTTTGCGGCCAAAGAGCGCCGTAATGTCGCAAAACTCGCAGTCAAAGGGGCAGCCACGGGAATACTGGATGTTCATGGCAGCATAGTCTCGTACGTTGATCAACTCCCAGAGGGGAACAGGGCTGTCCTTCAGGTCAGCGTGCTGTTCGTCACAGTAGCTGTGTCCGGCTTTGTTCTGCTCCAGATCTGCCAGAAAACCGGGAAGTGTCAGCTCTCCTTCGCCAAGCACCAGGTGGTCAACAGCAGCATAATCCTGATGATAGGTGGTAAACAGGGGGCCACCGGCTACTATTTTTACGCCCAACTGTTGACAGCGAAGGATGACCTCATCTGCCGACTCACGCTGGATAGTCATGGCGCTGATGAAAACGTAATCGGCCCAGAGCAGGTCGGTGTCAGCAAGGGGTTGTACATTCATATCCACAAGCTTTTTTTGCCATATAGTTGGAAGCATGGCAGCCACAGTCAAAAGCCCCAAAGGCGGGAAGCTTGCCTTCCGGTCAATAAATTTCATGGCATATCGGAAGCTCCAAAACGTATCCGGATTACAGGGATAAACAAGCAGGATCTTCATCGCCGACCTTCATTCTTTGCCTGCTGATCTGTTGACCAATTATCTGCATTCGTTGTGAGTGGTTCTGCTGTCTACAGATGGGTAATAGAGCAACTACTGCGCCAGAACAGGTCTGAATATGTTTTGGGTATATAAAGACTGATTGCACTGAGAAAAACAGCTGGTCAGCAAAAGACGGCAGATGGCAAATAACAGGCTGACGCCGTCATATTTGACATAAATGTTACATCTTGCAGCTGGTGTGGTTGTTACCAGCGGTGCTGGAACTGTTTTTTCAGTGCTGTCCGCAGAGCCTGTTGCCTTGCAGGGGGCTGAAGCATACTTGGCGCGATAGTTGTAGAGGTGAGGGATGGTGATTTCTGCGCCTGTGTTTCAATGGGGGAATTTACTGACCACCGTGTCAGACAGGAGGATGTGATGAGGAAGCTGCGCTGTTTGATGATTTTGCTCTGGGGATTACTCTTTTCTG
Organism: Geobacter sp. UBA6802; assembly: GCA_002452325.1. GTDB lineage: Bacteria > Desulfobacterota > Desulfuromonadia > Geobacterales > Pseudopelobacteraceae > Trichlorobacter. The sequence goes on along the minus strand of DKFG01000145.1, from coordinate 18,010 downwards.
TGACAAATGCCAAAGCCCAGATACATATCGGTATCGGGTTACCTGACGTCAGCATCGGGATTAACCTGCCGGTGTACCCGGAACTTGTACAGGTACCCAATTATCCTGTCTATTATGCGCCACAGATGGACACCAACTATTTCTTTTATGACGGCATGTACTGGGTCTATCACAACGACACCTGGTATGCCAGTTCCTGGTACAACGGCCCGTGGGGGGCTGTAGATCCCTATTACGTGCCACTGTACATCCTGCGGGTTCCTGTGCGCTACTACCGCCAGCCCCCGGCGTACTTTCATGGATGGACTTCCAGTAGGCCACCCCGCTGGGGGCAGCACTGGGGCCATGGCTGGGAGCAGCGCCGAAGCGGATGGAATCACTGGAATCGCAATGCTGTTCCGGCGCCGGCGCCGTTACCAGTGTATCAGCGCCACTATTCAGGCGATCGCTATCCACAGGTAGAGCAGCAGCATAGGTTGCGCAACCAGCAGTATCACTACCAGCCGCGCAATAAGGTGGTCCGCCAGCACCTGGAGCAGGCAGCCCCCCCAAAAAAGGCACCCGGACAGACGGAACGTCACCCCGTAGCCCAGCCTCCACAAACACGTCCTGCCATACCGCAGCATCAGCAGCCACCGCGTGTAACGGCTCCTCACCAGCAGCAACCCGCACCTCATGCAGTACCGCCTCCGCAGGTGCGACCTGTTGTTCCAGATCGACAGCAACCTTCGCCGCAAAGGATTGAGCAGCCTCAACAGCCTGCCCCGGCAGTGCGTGAGCAACAGCGTGCTCCGACTCCGCATAAACAGCAGGAACAGAAACCGCAGAGCAGACAGCAGCCAGAACATGGGCGTGGACAGGATAGCGATGACCGGGGCAGCAGAGGTCACCGATAGTGATCGACAAGGAGTAACAGTGCAGACATTAATCGATCTTTTTGCAACGTTTGAGACATTGGGAGGCAAGACCGCCTTTGTAAACCGTACCGGTGTGCGACGGCTTGAGGTCTCATATTGTGTATTTCACGACCTTGCCCTTAAAATGGTGAATCTTCTGGCGCAGAACGGCGTGATGCCCGGCGACAGGGTGCTGCTCTGGGGCCCCAACTCTTCCTGGTGGGCAATTGCCTGGTGGGGGATCATCCTGCGGGGCGCCGTTGCAGTGCCGGTTGATTTCATGTCTGATCTGGCCCGTGCAGAATCCATCCGGGGTCTCACACGGGCTAAGCTGGTGTTGCAGAGTCGGTTCAAGGCTGACCGGATGGTTGCTGCGCCATCACTGCTGCTGGAAAATCTGCAGTACCTGCTGGAAGAGGTGCAGCCAATCAACGAGATCAGCTGTGCCGTGCCGGAAGACACGGCACAGCTGATCTACACCTCCGGCACGACCGGCAATCCAAAAGGGGTTATCCTGACCCACAAAAACCTGATTGCCAACATACTCCAGATAAATCAGCAGGTTCCGATCATCAACGCAGAGTTCAGCTTCCTCTCACTACTGCCGCTATCCCATATGTTTGAACAGATGGGCGGCTTTTTAACCCCGCTCTATCGCGGCGCAACCATTGTGTATCTGCGTACTCTCAAGCCATCCGCCATCATGTCAGCGCTTGGTGAAGAGGATATTTATATAATCATGGCTGTTCCCCGCCTGATGCAGCTGCTTAAGACCGGCATTGAACAGGAGCTTGCAGAAAAGCATCTGCTTTCGTTCTTCCAGAGTCTGACTCAGCTGACAACAACACTGCCGCAGGGGCTGAAGCGGATGCTCTATTTTCCGATACAAAGGAAATTTGGTCGCAACTTCACTGCCTTTGTTTCTGGTGGAGCACCCCTTGCCCCTGATCTGTTCAGGTTTTGGAGCAGCTTGGGCTTCATTGTTCTGGAAGGCTACGGCTTGACCGAGACCTCACCGGTACTCTGTGTCAACACCATGGAGCGTCAGCAGGCCGGCTCGGTTGGCCCGCCGTTGCCAGGTGTTCAGTTGAAACTTGTGGCCAGGGAAGTTCTGGTGCAAGGGGATAACGTCTTTCCCGGCTATTACGAAAATGAACAGGCCACCCGCAACGCCTTTACCGCTGACGGCTGGTTTCGGACCGGTGACCTGGGAGAGCTTGACCCGGCTGGCTGGCTGAGTATCAAGGGCAGGGAAAAAGAACTGATCGTGACCGCTGCAGGTGTCAATGTCTATCCTGATGACCTGGAAGCGGTGCTGAACAGGATCGCCGGGGTGAAAGAATCATGTGTGATCGGCCTGAATCGGGGAGGGGGGGAGGAGGTCCATGCCGTGCTGCTGCCGGACGGTAGCGACACCGCCCCTGAAGGGATCATCAGCCTGGCAAACAAGAGTCTGGATACACTGCATCAGATTACCGGCTACACCCTCTGGCATGAACCGGAATTCCCCAAGACCACCACCCTCAAGATCAGGAAGTTTGCGGTTAAGGAAGAGCTTGAAAAAGGGCAGTCAAAGGACGCTGCACCTGGAAGTAACGACAGCCTGCTCAACCTGCTTGCCAGGATAACCGCCACCGATGTTGCTCAGATCAGGGAGGAATCGCTGCTGGTGAATGACCTTGGGCTTACCTCCATTGACCGCCTGGAGCTGGTCAGCTTTCTGGAGCAGGAATACCGCCTTGATATTGATGATTCACAGATCGGGCCAGAGACCAGGGTTGCGGACCTGCGCCAGATTATTGCCAAACGGGAAAAACATGTCCGGCATGATCATTTCAGGTTCTGGACCAATGCCGGTTTTTGCAGAGGGCTGCGAATGGTCTGGGACAAACTGGTTCATGGTCCGCTGTTTCGCCATTTTGTTACGCTTGAGGTGCAGGGGGTAGAAAAGCTGGAACAGCTGACCGGTCCGGTCATCCTGGTGTCAAATCATCTTTCGTACCTGGATCATCCGGCTGTTATGTCTGCTCTCCCTTCCCGGTTACGCTACTGTTGCGCCACTGCTGCCTGGGAAGAGTTCTTTTTTGGCGACTACCATGGCATTGATCGGCTGCTGCGGCGACTATCCTACGAGTATGGCACGATCCTGTTTAACCTCTTCCCGTTGCCCCAATCCCGAGGGTTCAGCGGCTCCCTTGCCTATATGGGCAGGCTGGCGGACGCCGGTATCAATATCCTGATCTTCCCTGAAGGCGGGCATTCCCGGGATGGCGCCCTGCAGCCGTTTCAGCCCGGGCTGGGGATTATGGTCAAGGAGCTGGGACTAGCGGTGGTGCCGGTCAGGATCAGCGGAACTGATGGGGTACTGCCCCATGACGTGAGCTATCCAAAACCAGGCAAGGTAACGGTGAGCTTTGGAGAACCGTTGCGTTTTCGCTATGAAGAACCAACAGAGATAGTGGAGGATGTGCGTGATGCGGTGGAACGACTCTGAACAAGTGCCATCGTTGAATCGAATGCAATGGAAAAGGAGATCTGCCATGAAGAACAATAATAAAAATATGTGTATCGCACTGATGGTAAGTATGTTGCTGGCCGGACTGTCTGGCTGTGAGAAAAAAGGTCCGATGGAGCGGGCTGGAGAAAAAATTGACAAGGCTGCAGAAAAAACCGGAGAGTCAATCAAAAAGGCTGGTGAAAAGATCAAAGATTCAGCTAAATGAGAGCAATCATCTCTTTTTGAAGGATCCATGGACTGTCCGATGCTGCATAACCTGTGTAAAGATCGTTGTATCGGACCACACCATGCGACACACCATGTTATCGTGGTGTGCCTGCTCTGCTGGTTTTTCTGTGCTTTACCGTTATATGCTGCAGAGCCGCTTACTATCGTTGTTTCCGGCATTGAGGGGGATGCGCTGAAAAATGTGCAGGGTGCGCTTGCTCTGCCTGTCGGGCTGGTACGGGAAGGAACCGTTGACCAGTTATGGCTTGAACGTTTTGTAAAGCAGGCGGATGACAACATCAGGACCGCCCTGGAGCCGTTTGGCTATTATAACGCCTTGGTTACAGTAGCAAAGGCGCTGGATGGAGCACAGACGCGCCTGTTGATAAAGATAGTTCCGGGAGAGCCGGCACGGGTAGATGAGGTCACCGTGTCAGTGGTCGGGCCTGGACGGGAAGAAGAACCGTTACGTGATCTGATTGCAGCGTTTCCTCTGAAAACAGGAAGTGTGTTGTTGCATCAGAGCTACGAACAGGCCAAGGCAGCGCTCCAGACACAGGCACAGGAACTGGGTTATCTGGATGCTGAATTTATACTGCACGAAATCCGCGTGGCGCCATCTGCCACAACAGCCACTATCAAACTGGTCCTGGATACCGGTGAGCGCTTTTACTTTGGCGCCACCAGTATCCATGGGGCGCCTGACTATCCTGACCGTTTCCTCCGCCGCCATCTGACCTATAAACCGGGTGAGGTTTTTTCTTATTCCGGCCTCGGCGAAACGCAGCGCAATTTTGCCAACTCCGAACGTTTCAAAGAGATTCTTGTCATACCTGAAAAAGAGCATGCTGAAGAATTCAAGGTGCCGGTAATTGTGCAGCTGAAAGCCGGACCGCGTATCAGTCTGCGTCCGGGCATAGGCTACGGCACAGACACCGGCGCACGTTTCACCGTCCGATACCGTGATCTGAACATGTTCCAGCTGGGGCATGAATTGTATTCGCATCTGTATCTGGCCGAACGCCTTCAGGGGCTGGTAACCCGGTATACTATCCCCAGCCCCCGGGATGTCAGAAGCTCCACCTCACTACAGTTGAATCTACAGCAGGAGGAGACCAAAAACTATACCAGCCGGATACTGGCACTGGAGCTTGATCGCAGCCGGAGCTTCGGTACTGGTAAGCTTGGCAGCGCCTATATCAGGGCGCAGTATGAAGACTATTCCGTTGGAACAGAAAACTCCACTGCCCGGCTTTTGCTGCCTGGTCTGCGTTTTTCCGATAACCGCTACGACAACCTGATCCGTCCACACCAGGGTTTCCGCTACGCAGTCGAACTGCGTGGCACTCACCAGATGCTTGGGTCTGATACGGCTCTTGTCCAGATTCTGGCTGAGGCAAGTCATCTCCTGCCGCTGCCCTGGCGCTTTTCCCTGCATACACGAGCGCAGGGAGGCTCAACCCTGCTGAACGACCCGATCAGAGAGATTCCCCCTTCGCTCCGTTTTTTTACCGGCGGTGACCAGAGTGTGCGCGGATATTCCTACAAATCACTTGGACCCAGAGATGCATCCGGCAAGGTTGTTGGTGGCACACAACTTTTCACCACCAGCGTTGCACTACAGCGGGCATTCTTCAGCGATTGGGGTGTTTCTCTTTTTTACGATGTTGGCAACAGCTTCAATTCCTACTCCAACGTCAGACTGTTCCAGGGGGCCGGGATCGGTCTGCACTACTATTCTCCCATAGGAGCCTTGAATCTTTCCGTGGCCCGGCCATTGGGTGTGGACAACCCATCCATCCATTTTCACTTTACCGTGGGGTTTGAACTGTGAAACGGCTGACCAGACAGATCCTCACGGTAGTACTGATTCTTGTGCTGGCAGGAGGGGCTAGTGCAGCCGTCTTCTGGGGGCTCGCAACAACGCAGGGGGCCCGCTGGTTATTGACCTCGCTTCCACCGCTGGCCGGGATCAGCTTCTCTGCGCAAACCATTGAAGGAACGCTTGGCAACCACCTGCTGCTGACGCAGGTACGGCTTGGGCTGGCACAACAAAATCTGGAACTTGACCGATTGGAGCTGCGCTGGAAACCGCTCCGTTTACTGACAGGTACGCTGGCTGTCAAGGAACTGAGCATCAACGGAGTTCGGATTCAGGATAATGCTCCTCCTGACACGACCCCCCTTAAGTTGGCCTGGCCCAAAACATCCCTGACAGCTCGCAGGTTTGATGGCGCCATTTCGCAGTTGAGGGTGACAGAGATCAGCTATCGCCGCCTGCAGGAACCAGCTCTGCTGGTAGAATCAATCACCGGCTCAGTTGCCTGGCAGGATAGCCGACTGTCCATACATGATGGCAAGCTGGTTTCACCTGACGGTGAACTGGTTGGCAGTTTAATGGCAGATTTCGCTAAACCCTCCCTCACGGCAGACCTCGGGATCGTCCCGTCTCAGCCTGTGGGTGAGATGGAACGCTTTTCCGTGTTAGTCAAGCCAGGTCGCGCCAAGAGCCCGGAAACAGTTGTGGGCTCCGTCACATTGAGCGGGATTGCAGGTAAAAAGAAGCTGCTGGAGCTGAGCGGCGATATTGGCATGACAAAGGATGCCTTTAATCTGCATCGCTTGCGGCTGATCAGGCCAGGACAAAAAGGTCTGGTAACTGCCGATGGAACGCTTGCATTTACAGAAAAGGGATCAGTTCTGAAGTTACAGATGAAAGTGGAGGGCCTGGACTTGGCCCCCGATCTAAATGTTTCCACAGACCTTTCCGGCACTCTTCTGTTTACCGGAACAGTGGACAGCTATCACGGCAATTTTACCTTTTCCAACCAGGTTAAAGGATGGCAGGCGGCCACGGTTTCATCTGCTTACCGAGGCACCCGTGAAGGGGTGCAAGTGGCGCCGTTAACCGGCTCGATGCTTGACGGCTCTCTCAGTGGGCGCATTGCCCTGGACTGGCGCAAAGGTTTTAGCGTGCTGGCTGAGATCAACGGACGGAATCTCAACCCTGCCAGGATTGCTCCTGACTGGAAAGGTGTGGCCAATTTTAATGCAAGCGCCAAGCTGGCCTGGCCCGAGAATACGCCATTTACCGGAAGCATCAACGCTACTCTTCTGGAAAGCAGCTTGCATGGCCAGGCACTTACCGGTGAGCTGCGTGCGGAGTTGAGCGACAACAGCATCTTTTTTTCCAGGCTGGCCCTGCAAGGCAAGGGGTTTGATCTGCATGCCTCAGGGGCGCTGAACAACCGCCTGACCATTACCGCGCAGATCAGCGACTTTTCCCGACTGGTTCCGGGATCACACGGTTCGCTTCAGGCCACAGGCTGGCTACGCTGGCATGACAACCAGCTTGGCGGCAGTCTTGTCGGCACAGCCAGCAGGCTGGCCTATAACGGGGTGCAGATAGCATCCGCCAGGCTGTCAGCCCAGGCAGAGCAAGGTACGGGTAACACAATGCAGGTTGCCGCTTCTCTGCGCGATCTGACCTACAACGACTATACGTTTAATACCGTTACCGTTGCAGCAGATGGAACAGTGCCACGTCACACCCTGAACGCAACGCTGCGATCTTCGCAAGGCGAAGTGCAACTTAATCTGGCGGCAGGATACGGCGATGATGTCTGGAAGGGGGAACTCTTCCGCCTCACCGGTCGGGATACCAACGGCCCTTGGAACCTGAAGGCACCAGCGCGCTTTTCCGTCAGCTCCAGGCAGATCACCCTGTCGCCCCTGCTACTTGTTGCTGCTTCCGGGGAGCGTATCGAGGCTGCCGCTGATCTTGCTTTGCATCCGTTAAGCGGTCAGGTCAGAACGCAATGGAGTGGCCTCAACCTCTCCAGAGCCAATCCCTGGTTGAAAGAGATAAAGCTTGCTGGAAGCACCCAGGGTGCGGTCAACGCCGTCTTTCGTGCCGGAAACCACGTTGCCTTGAAAGGAAGCGTATCCGGCAGTGGAACCTTGACCAGTCAGGGGCAGCGCGTAACTGTCCAGCGGACACTGCTCAGCCTTGATGGTAACGAGCAGGGGTTGCAGGTTGCGCTGGAACTTGGGATGGCAGATGGCGGCAGCTTGAAAGGGAGTTTTTTGTCAGCTGCTCCGTTCCGGCTGGTTCTGCCTGAAAAAGGTGATCTGACAGCTGAGGTAAGCGGAATTGATCTGGCGTTGCTCAAACCGTGGCTTCCTCCTGAAACGCTGATTACAGGACGGATCAGTGGCCAGGCAAAAGGACGCCTGTTTCCAGGCCAACGGCTTCAATTGGACGGAAATGCCCTTCTTACCGGTGGGACTTTGCAGCAACAAAGTGCTGAAGGAGAGTTGAAGCTCTCCTTTACATCGGCAAAAGCGGCCTGGAGTTGGCGTGGAGATAGCCTGGACGGCTCCATTGCTCTGACCATGGCCGAACATGGACGAGCCCGTGCAACCTTCAAGCTGCCGCTTCCGGCCCGGCTGCCCGTTGCTATCAATCCAAAGGGGGAGCTGCGGGCATCACTTAAAGGTCAGCTCCAGGAAAAAGGGATCCTTACCGCCCTGTTTCCCGGTTTGATTCAGGAAAGCTACGGCACGCTTGACGTTGATCTGAAGACAAGCGGAACCTGGGAAACACCACAGAGCGAAGGGACACTGCGGATCTCCAGGACCGGGGCGTACCTGCCCACCGCAGGTATTCATCTGAAAGATGTTCAGCTTACGGCACACCTGACAAAAGATACGATAAGAATTGATGCATTCCGTGCAACCTCCGGTCCCGGTCATATTGAGGGGACAGCGCTGCTTACTCTGGATGGCTGGCAGATAGCAAAGTACCAGGGCACCATCACAGGCACCAATTTTCAAACCATACATTTTCCGGAACTCCGCATGCTGAGCACTCCCCGGCTCAACTTTGAGGGAACTCCACAGAAGCTTACCCTGCGAGGCGAATTGAGATTACCTGAACTGAACATCCTCGGGGGGCAATCACCTGCCGTTATTGCGCCAAGCAGCGATGTCATCAGGGAAGGAAGGAGCCTGCCGGTTGCGAAAAGCTCTCCACTCACCTTGGACGTCCAACTGCGGGTGCAGCTGGGCGAGAAGGTATTTGTCAAGATTTCCGGAATCGACGCCAGGTTGGGAGGGGCCATAGACCTGTCATTCAGCAGTCTCGACAGAATTGCCAGCAAAGGCGAAATCACTGTGGTGAAAGGACGTTACCAGACCTACGGGGTGAATCTTGATATTGTCCGCGGACGTCTGTTTTTTGCAGGTGGTCCTGTTGACAGCCCAAGTCTGGATTTTCTTGCTCTACGTACTATTGGCGATGTTCGGGTCGGCGTGACGGTTGTCGGAAATCTCCGGAAGCCGGTTACCAAACTCTATTCAGAACCATCCATGCCGGATGTCGATATCCTGGCCTATATTGTCCTTGGCCACCCGCTTGGTAGTAGCGGCGAACAGGCAAACATTGTGGCCCAGGCAGCCGGAGCGCTGCTCACCTCCGGCCAGGCGGCAGTTTTGCAGGAACAGTTAAAAAACAAACTTGGCTTGAGCACCCTTGAGATTCAGAGTGGAGTCGGCAAAACCTCTGGCGCCATGGGATACAAGCCGCTTCAGGTGAGCACGCCCGGAGCTGTACCAACGCAGCAGTCAGGTCTTACAGAGACCGTGCTCACCGTAGGCAAGTATTTGACTCCGCAACTCTACCTCAGTTACGGCAAGTCATTGTTTACCGGAAGCAACATATTCCGGTTACGCTATGACATTTATAAACAGTGGCAGATTGAAACCCAGACCGGAAGCGATGCCAGCGGCGCTGATCTCTACTATAAGCTGGAGTTCAGGTAGTGTTAAACCGTGCTTCAAGCAGACAACTTCATCAGTTTGACTGATGCTGACCATAGCCCTGAAATCAATCTGCTGCCGGTTTGTCTTCACGGGTAAACAGCAGAAAGGCCATGGCCGGACGTTTGCTGCTTTCCCGCATGGCAAACTGCATGCCGTCAAACTGCCAACCCGTGGCCACGGTCTCGTTCAGTGCCTCTTCAAGCGCTTCTTCGGTAACATTGGCAAGTTCCACCACTTTGTACTGCAGCATCTCAGGCCTCCTCAGTTTTCATCGGTGGTCAAAAGCGAAAATACGGGCTGCTGTGATTGACAAGCAGCTATTTTGTAGTATGACTTGGCTACCAACCTGTCGACCGGAGACTGATGCCATGGCTGAAAACCCTGCAGTTCCCCCTGTGTTGAACGCTGACCCCCGTCTGAAGGTGGTGGATCGGGCGATGAAGCGGTTGCGCTACCAGCCCGACGCCCTGATCGAGGTGCTGCATACGGCCCAGGAGGCGTTTGGCTATTTGAGCCGCGAGCTGCTGGCCTACGTGGCAAGCCAGCTTAAATTACCGGAGAGTCAGGTCTTCGGGGTGGCCACCTTTTATCATTCTTTTACGCTGCGACCCAAAGGCGAACATTCTTGCATTGTCTGCACCGGAACGGCCTGTTATGTCAAGGGGGCCGGCGAGATCGTGACCCGACTTGAACAGGCCGTCGGGGTCAGGGCCGGTCAGACAACGGCGGACGGCAAGCTGTCATTGGGCACTGCCCGCTGTCTGGGTAACTGTTCCCTGGCGCCGATGCTGACCATTGATGATGTCGTCTATGGCCCGGAGACCCCGGACAGTGCCGTTGAAAAACTACGCAGCCTGGTGGAGGTGACCGATGAACTGGGTTGAGTTGGTTGAGCTGGCGGAATCGGTTGTTGCACGTCAGCAGGTCTGCCGTTTACGGCTGCTGGTCTGCTGCGGTACCCCTTGCATGGCAGCCGGAGCTGAAGCGGTTGTCGTTGCCCTGAAGGAGAAACTGGCTGAGCTGGGTGATCCTGCTGATCTTGAACTGGTAAGTACCGGCTGTCAGGGGCCCTGCAGCCGCGGTCCGCTCCTTACGGTGCAGCGTCCGGGCCAGCCGGAGCTGATCTGGCAGAAGACAACCCCTGAGCTGGCGCTGGCTATCGTGGAGGCGGCCCTGCAGCAGGAACCACTGCCGGAGCAGGACCGGCTGCCGGAAGACTGGCCGTTCTTTACCCGTCAGACTCGGTTGGTGCTGGCCAACAGCGGCCGCATCGATCCTGAGAGCCTGGAGCAGTACATCGGCCTGGGCGGGTATGACAGTCTGGCCCAGGTACTGATTGACATGGCGCCGGATGAGGTCTGCAGCGGGGTGGTGCGAAGCGGTCTGCGGGGCAGGGGGGGGGGAGGGTATCCCACCGGCCTGAAATGGCAGCTGGTTCACAAAGAGAATGGGCCGCGCAAGTTCGTGGTGGCCAACGGCGACGAAGGGGACCCCGGCGCCTACATGGATCGTTCGCTGATGGAGTCTGATCCGCATCGCATCCTGGAGGGTATGGCCATTGCCGGGTACGCGGTGGGAGCCGAACAGGGCTACATCTATGTGCGGGGCGAGTATCCGTTGGCAGCCCAGCGCTTGCGAAACGCGATCAAGGATGCTGAAAAGGCCGGTCTGTTGGGTAGCCGGGTGCTTGATTCCAGCTTCAGCTTCAGGATCGATATCAGGATCGGCGCCGGCGCCTTTGTCTGTGGCGAAGAGACCGCGCTGTTGGCCTCCATTATGGGCAAGCGGGGGCAGCCCCGTATCCGTCCCCCCTATCCGGCTGAGGCCGGTCTGTGGGATTGTCCAACCCTGATCAATAACGTAGAGACCTTTGGCAACATCCCGTCCATCTTCAAGATCGGCCCTGAGGCCTTCAGCGCCATCGGCCACGGCAAGAGCCGCGGTACCAAGGTGTTTGCCCTGTGCGGAGAGGTGGTTAATAACGGTCTGATTGAGGTGCCGATGGGGATCAGCCTGCGGGAGATCGTCTTTGATATCGGCGGCGGTCTGGCAAACGGCGCAGCCTTTAAGGCGGCCCAGACCGGCGGGCCCAGTGGCGGTTGTATCTCGGCCGGGCAGCTGGATACACCAGTTGATTATGAGAACCTGCAGGCCCTGGGGTCGATCATGGGTTCAGGCGGTCTGATCGTGATGGGACAGCAGAGCTGTATGGTGGATGTGGCTCGTTTCTTCATGGAGTTCTGTCTGGATGAAAGCTGCGGCAAGTGTGTACCCTGCCGTACCGGCACCGTAGAGATCTACCGGTTGCTTTCCCGTATCTGTAACGGCAGTGCCACCAACCGCGATCTGCAGCATCTGGAGCAGCTCTGCCGGATGATGAAGGATACGTCACTCTGCGGACTGGGGGCGGCGGCTCCCAATCCGGTGCTTTCTACCTTGCGCTGGTTCAGGCATGAGTACGAGGCCCATGTGGAGGAACGGCGCTGTCCGGCCGGGGTCTGCAGCATGCACGAGCTGCCGGTGCATCTGCTGGGTGAGCAGCTGCTGCAGCGAATCGCTGCCTCACGCAGTGACGGGGAGGGTTTCTGATGGCAGCCATAACTTTGACCATTAATAATGAACTGATCGGTGCCCGTCAGGGACAGACCATTTTGGACGTGGCCCGAGAGCGGGGGATTGACATCCCCACCCTCTGTCATCTGGAGGGGCTTGAAGAGGTCGGCGGCTGCCGTCTCTGTCTGGTGGAGCTGCAGGGCAGTCCCCGTCCGGTTCCGGCCTGTGTCACGAAGGCTGCTGAAGGGATGGAGATTACCACCCACAGCGACAAGCTGGTAGAATACCGCAAGATGCTGGTGGAGCTGCTGTTGGCGGAACGGACCCATACCTGCTCAATCTGTGTGCAGAACGGCAACTGTGAGCTGCAGACCCTGGCCGCCAAGCTGGGGATCGACCATGTCCGCTTTGACTATCTGCATCAGCAGTTGCCGATGGATGCCAGCCGTGAGCGGTTTGCCCTGGATCACAACCGTTGTGTACTCTGTTTACGCTGTGTGCGGGTCTGCGATGCGGTGGAGGGAGCCCATACCTGGGATGTGCGGGGACGTGGTTCCACCAGCCGGATCGTGGCTGACCTTGACCGTCCCTGGGGGGGCAGCACCAGTTGCACCGACTGCGGCAAGTGTGTCCAGCTCTGCCCTACCGGTGCCCTGTTCAGAAAGGGGGCCACCGTGGGTGAGATGATCAAGGAACGTGGTTTCCTGAACCGGATCCTTGAACGACGGCGTCTGGCAGCACAAAGGAGGTCGGCATGAGCAGGATTCGTCTGGCTACGGCCTGGCTGGGGGGCTGCTCCGGCTGCCATATGAGCTTCCTGGATCTGGGTGAACAACTGGTTGCCCTGTCCGGCTCCATTGAAATGGTCTATGGGCCACTGGTGGATGCCAAGCAGGTTCCTGATGATGTTGATGTCGCCCTGATCGAAGGGGCGGTGGCCAACATGGAGAACCTGGAATTGCTGCAGGAGATGCGTCACAAATCAAAACTGCTGATCAGTTTTGGTGATTGCGCCATTACCGGCAATGTAACCAGTTTACGCAACTTCTTCAGTGTGGATGATCTGCTGACGGCTGTTTACCAGGCCGGTCCCGGCAGTATTCCCCGTAGTGACGAAGATGGAGCAGTGCTGCCGGAGCTGCTGCCGCGGGTGCTACCGTTGCATCAGGTGGTGGAGGTGGACGCCTTTATCCCCGGCTGTCCACCTGAACCGGAGCGGATACTGGCGGCTATCACGGCCATCATGGAAGGTAGACCGGTGCAGCTGAACGAAGATCAAAGAACATTCGGGTAAACAAACCATGTCAAAGACCATTACCATAGCTCCGGTGACCCGGATTGAAGGCCACGCCAAGATTACCATCCAGCTGAACGATGCCGGTGAGGTAGCCGATGCCCGGTTTCATGTCACCGAATTCAGAGGGTTTGAGAAGTTCTGCCTGGGGCGCAGCTACCGTGAGATGCCCTCCATCACTGAACGGATCTGCGGTATCTGCCCGGTCAGTCATGCCCTGGCTTCGGCCAAGGCAGGCGACATGCTTAAAGGGGTCAAGATTCCCCCTGCGGCAGAGAAATTACGGCGGTTGATGCACTACGCCCAGCTGGTGCAGAGCCACGCCTTGAGCTTCTTTCTGCTCTCCGGCCCGGACCTGCTGCTGGGAATGGAGAGTGATCCGGCCAAGCGGAACCTGATCGGCCTGATTGAGGCGATGCCTGAGCTGGCCAAAGAAGGGATCCGGCTGCGGCAGTTCGGGCAGGATACCATTCGGCTGTTGGGGGATCGTTCGGTCCATCCGGCCTGGGCGGTCTCGGGCGGGGTGCGGGAGCCGCTGTCAGGAGAGAAACGCGATTGGATTGCGGCCAAACTGCCTGAAGCCCTGACAACCGCCCAAAAGGCGCTTGCACTGGGGTATGAGGCCTTGCAGCGCCTGCAAAAGGAAACGGCCTGCTATGGTCATTTTTCCAGCCTGTTCATGGGCCTGGTAACGCCGGACGGCGGGCTGGAGCAGTACGACGGCCTGCTGCGTTTTATTGACAGCAACGGCGTCAATCTGGCCGGTGATAGTGACCCCTCCCGCTATGGCGAGTTTATCAGCGAAGAGAGTGCAAGCTGGAGCTACCTCAAGTTCCCCACCTATTGTCCGGCAGACGGGGGGGCACACGAAATGTACCGGGTTGGTCCCTTGGCCCGACTGAATGTGGCCGACTACGCCGGTACACCTCTGGCCGAGCTGGAGCTGGCACGATTCCGTCAGTTCAGGGATGGCGGCGGACCGGTACTGGGCAGCTTCTACTACCACCAGGCCCGGCTGATTGAGCTGCTTTACTGTCTGGAACGAATGGGTGAACTGCTGGATGACCCGCTGCTGCTGGATGACCATGTTCGCAGCCACGCCCGTACCAACAACCGGGTCGGGATCGGCGTGGTGGAGGCGCCACGGGGCACCCTGTTTCATGAGTATCATGTTGATGATCAGGGCCTGCTCTCCTATGTTAACCTGGTCATTGCCACCGGGCAGAACAACCTGGCCATGAACCAAACCGTGCTGCAGATTGCACAGCAGTATCTTTCAGGCAGCAGGCTGGATGAGGGGCTGCTTAACCGGGTGGAGCACGGTATCCGCTGCTATGATCCCTGTCTCTCCTGTTCCACCCACGCCGTGGGCAGGATGCCGATGCAGGTATCGCTGCTGGCCCCTGACGGAACAATACTCCAGCGTTTGAGCCGGTAGTCATCACCTCCCCCTTGACATGATGAAAACAGTGCTTATCTTCTGATCAGAAAACAGCATCACCTATTAAAAACAAGGGAGGACACACATCATGGCACTGGTCAAGTACAACCCGTTACGCGAACTGCGCAGCATGCAGGATCAGATGGATCGTCTGCTGAACCTCTCCTGGGGCAACAATGATTATTCAGGGGAAGACATCAAGGAGGGTATCTGGCAGCCGGCAGTGGATATCTACGAGACCCAGGACTCGATTGTGCTGAAGGCCGAGTTGCCGGATGTAGATCAAAAGGATATCGATGTCCGGATTGAGGATAGCCTGTTGACCATCAAGGGTGAGCGCAAGCATGAGAGCGAGGTTAAAAAGGAAAACTATCACCGGATCGAGCGCTACTTCGGCTCATTCCAGCGTAGCTTCAAGCTGCCGACCACGGTTGATCAGGAAAAGGTACAGGCAGCCTGCGACAAAGGGGTACTGACGGTAACACTTCCTAAGAAGGAAGAGGTAAAGCCGAAGCAGATCAGTATCGAAGTGAAGTAGTACAGATAGTGCCATTCAACAAAAAGGCCGGGGAAGCCCCGGCCTTTTTGTTGAATGATGGTCAATAATCAGGCAGGCTTTTTGCTGTCGTCTGGGGAGACCGTTTCTTTGGGCTGTTCAGTGGCAGCCAGCTCCGATTCTTCAGCCTGTTTTTTCTTGATGAGCTCTTCAACCTCTTCCCGGCGGGTTTCTTCCTGCATGTTGCGCTGGAAGTCTTCTGAGGCCTTTTTGAATTCAGCCAGCCCTTTACCCAGGGATTTGGCCAGCTCAGGCAGTTTTTGGGGGCCGATCACGATCAGCGCGATC
>DKFG01000145.1:0-2384 GCA_002452325.1 Geobacter sp. UBA6802 | reverse complement strand
CTGCTGTATGGCAACAAAAAAATGATCTGCTTGATCCTGGGCAGTGTCGTGCTAGTATGCACAAAATATAATCAAGCGTGTTTAAAAAATACTCACGAGGTCCCCGGTGTCACTGTTTCGTCCCCTTAAGATTGCTGGTTTATCGCTGCCCCATAATCTGTTGCTCGCCCCTCTGGCAGGCGTTACCAACCATGTTTTCAGGTTGATTTGCCGAGAACAGGGGGCGTGCCTTGCCTTTACCGAGATGATCAGCGTGAACGGCATGGTTCGTGAAGGGCTTAAAACGTTGGCGTTGTTGGCAAGTTCAGCTGCTGACCGCCCCTTGGGGGTGCAGCTGTTTGGAGACAACCCGGAGCTGCTGGCTCAGGCCGCCGGTATGGTGGCTGATCAGGCTGATCTGCTGGATATCAATATGGGCTGTCCGGTGCGTAAGGTGGTGAGTACCGGTGCCGGCTCGGCCCTGCTGAAAGATACAGCACGGATAGCCGCCATTATCCGCGCCGTGCGGAGTGTCGTCAGCATACCGCTGACCATCAAGATCCGTAGCGGCTGGCAGTGCGGTGATGATGTCTGGCTGGAGGTGGGCAGGATCGCCGAGGCGGAAGGGTGTGATGCCATCACCCTGCATCCTCGCAGCCGCAGCCAGATGTTCAGCGGCCAGGCAGACTGGAGCCAGATTGCACGGCTTAAAGAGCTGATCAGGATTCCGGTTATTGGCAGTGGTGACCTGTTTACCCCGCAGGACTGCCAGCGGATGTTGGCAGAGACCGGCTGTGACGGTTTGATGGTGGCGCGGGGGGCATTGGGAAATCCCTGGATCTTCCGTCAGACCCGTGAGCTGCTGGAAGGACAGGGGCTAAGCCCGGTAACTGCTGTAGAGCGGGCAGCAACAGCGCAGCGACATCTTGAGCTCTGCATCAGTGAGCTCGGTGAGGCGGTGGCCAGTCGTGAGATGAAGAAGCATCTGGGCTGGTACCTGCATGGGATTGCAGGAGCGGCTACCTTGCGGAGACAGGTACATGCGGCCCGCAGCAGTGCCGAGCTGCAGGCGGTACTGTCGTTGGTCAGGGAAACAGGAGCATAGGATACCTTGTCAATAAAAGATCTGAGCGAATACGGGCTGACCGTGCTGGATAGCGTCGGCGATGGTGTGATTGTCATCAGCCGGGAGGGGGCGGTAACCCTGATGAATCCTGCTGCCGAAGAGATGACCGGTCGTTCGCGCCGTCAGGTGCTGGGCAGTCTTTTTAACGGTACCTTTGTTGCCGAACCGGTATTGGTGGAGATGGTGGAACGGACTGCCACCAGCGGAGTTTCGCTGTCTGATCAGGATAATGTCGTGCTCTATCCCTCCGGGCGGGTCATACCGGTTAATGCCACCACCTTTCCCCTGCTGCGCCCTGATGGTGAACCGATCGGGGTAATCCTGACCCTGCGAGACCTGACTTCAATCCGTGAACTGGAGGCTGCGGTTCGGCAGGCAGACCGGCTTTCTGCCCTGGGCACCCTGGCAGCCGGGCTGGCCCACGAAGTTAAAAATCCGCTGGGAGGGATCAAGGGGGCGGCTCAACTGCTGGAGCGAGAGCTGGACAGCGATAGCGAACTGCTTGAATATCCCCGGGTGATGATCAAGGAGACGGAGCGGATCGACAAAATTATCCGCCAGTTACTGGAACTGGCCTCACCTCGGGGGCCGCGTTACCAGCCGGTAAATCTGCATATGGTGCTGGCGGATATCATCCTGCTGCAGCGTGAAGCGGCAGTCAATCGTGAGGTCTCCATCACCACCGCCTTTGATCCCAGTATCCCCCCGATTATGGCTGATGAGGCCCAGCTGACTCAGGTCTTTCTGAACCTGATCCGCAACGCACTGGAGGCGATGAACGAAGGTGGCAGGCTGACGGTTTCCAGCAGGGTCCTGGCCGAATACCAGTTGGCCCGCAATGAAAGCCGCTCCCGGATGGTAGCGGTGGAGGTAACGGATACCGGTCCCGGGATTTCTGCCGAGAACCTGGCCAAGGTGGGTACGCCGTTTTTCAGCACCAAGGATGGTGGTACCGGACTGGGGGTGGCCATCTGTCAGAAAATTGTGGCCGAGCATCGCGGTATGCTGAAAATAGATTCAAAGCCGGGACAAGGGACCAGGATCACGGTGCTGCTGCCGTTGATCCAGTCACCCGTGAAAGGATAGCGCTATGGGATTGCATCGGATTCTGGTGGCCGACGACGAAGAGAGCATGCGTTGGGNNGTTGGGTCCTCTCCAAGGCGCTGCGAAAAAAAGGTTATTCGGTTGATCTGGCAGCCGACGGCAATCAGGCCCTGCGTCAGGTGCGGGAGCAGTCCTACGATCTGGCGATTGTGGATATCAAGATGCCGGGCATGA
>DKFG01000036.1:10483-10663 GCA_002452325.1 Geobacter sp. UBA6802 | reverse complement strand
CCAGCATCGGCACCTTGGCAAAACGCGCATAGTGACGGCTATCCTGCTCATCCTGGGAGGAGTGCATTTCAGGGTCGTCAGCCACCACCAGCACCAGACCGCCCTTAACACCGGTGTACGAGGCAGTAAAGAGTGGATCAGCAGCCACGTTGACACCGACATGCTTCATGCAGGCCAGGG
>DKFG01000036.1:0-10442 GCA_002452325.1 Geobacter sp. UBA6802 | reverse complement strand
TTTTCATTGGGTGCCCACGAGGCGTCGATCTCCTGGTAGGTAACAACGTTTTCAAGAATTTCAGTTGAGGGGGTTCCCGGATAGGCACTGGCAACCAGGCAACCCGCCTCAAAGGCACCGCGGGCAATGGCCTCGTTTCCGGACAGGATCTCTTTCATGGGCACGTGATCTCTCTTGGCAATGGTGATCTAAAGGGATCATGTTATACACGCCGAGACACTGTTATGTCAATTTGTTTGCACGATTTTTACGGCTGAAACCGAATGAATCTTCATCGTTTGAGAAGCAGCAGCAGTTATGGTATGACAGGTATCTGAACCGGGCTGTCACAACAAACACCTCGGTATGAAATGATGGATGAGAAACCATGACCACCCTATTTAGCTGCAACCAACTGATGCTCACCCCGGGGGACCCCCTGCTCAGCCTGGAACTTGCCCAAGGCGAGATCATTCAGGTCAGCGTAAGGGATGAACACCAAGCCTGCCTGCTGCTGCAGACGGTTATCGGTGAACAGCCTCCTGAATCAGGCACGGTTTCTCTGTTTGGTCATGATCTGGCCCACACTGAGCGTGATACGCTGCTAAAGCTGCGGAGCACTCTTGCCGTGGTAAGCCCGCAGTCAGGACTGATCGCCAACCTGAAGCTGTGGGAAAACATCATGCTGCCGCTCCTGTACCACCAGGTAGAAGTACCGGCCGCATCAGCAGACCAGGCTCTGCAACTGCTTGACCGTCTCGGCTATCATGGTAACATCTGGATACTGCCCGGGTACCTTACACCGGTAGAAAGAACAATTACCTGTTTTGTGCGGGCTGCGGTTGCCACCCCAGACCTGATTATCTATGCCGGGTGTTTGATGGAGTTGACCGTTGCACAACGCAGCAGCCTGCTCCAGGAGATCGCTACACTGCACAAGCGACCTGCAGCACCGGCAGCCCTGTTCATCAGCGTGGGTGATGAGCAGCTTGAAGCTCTGCAGGTTCATCGACAGTATAACCTGCGCAGTTGCCAGTCCACCTCAACGAGGGAATCATGATAACGCAACAGGACCCCAGATTCAGGAATCTTGAACGAAAAATCGGGCTGTTCGTCTTGTTGGCCCTGGCTGGTGTGGCCCTGGTGGTCCTGCTGGTCGGTATCCAGAAAGATCTCTTCAGCGCCAAGTATGCGCTGGTATTTACCGTTGACCGGGGAACCGGCTTTACCAAAGGGATGCCGGTAAAACTATCCGGCTTCAGGGTCGGCAAGATCACCGATATGACCTTAAACGAGCAGGCCATGGTGGATATCACCATTGAAGTGGCC
Organism: Geobacter sp. UBA6802; assembly: GCA_002452325.1. GTDB lineage: Bacteria > Desulfobacterota > Desulfuromonadia > Geobacterales > Pseudopelobacteraceae > Trichlorobacter. The sequence continues at coordinate 9,134 of DKFG01000036.1, read as the reverse complement.
AGAAAATACGGCAAATGGATCCGCTCCGACTCTACTGTCAAGCTGGTCAAAGAAGGTTTGGTGGGGGACAGCATTGTCGAGGTGGCGGTCGGTTCACTGGACAAGCCGGAGCTTAAGGCCGGCGACTCCATTGTGTATCTCAAGACCAAAGGGCTGGATGATCTGGCCGACGAGATCGCTGACAAGGTCAAGCCGGTACTGATAGAGGTGCGGGACATCATCGCCTATATCAATGATTCTGATGGCGATCTGAAGAAAACCATCCGTAATCTTGAAAAGCTGACTCGCAACCTTGAGGCCACACGCAGCAACGCCGACACCCTGCTGACAGCAACGGCACACAATTTGGAACAGATCAGCAGCCGCACCACCAACCTGTTGGATACAGCCACACGCAAGATCGACAGCCTGGCGGTTGCCAGCCTCAACACCAGCCTGGAAAAACTACCGCCGCTGCTCGAAAAGACTGATGCTGCCTTGAGCCAGGTGAACGCCATCTCCCAGGCAACCAAAAAATTGTCGGAACAGGCCTTCCCGCTGATACCGGGCGTGCTGTCCCGCACCGAAGAACTGCTGTTCAGTACCGACCGCCTGGTCAACAGCCTGAACAACTCCTGGCTGCTGGGGGGCAGTTCTGCACCAACACCTTCACGCAACTATAAGGCGGGTGACAGCCATGACTAGACAATCTGTTGTGGCACTGCTCACCATACTCCTGTTTATCACCGGCTGCAGTACCACCAGACCGACCCCGCAGCATGAACAGCAGCGCAGGATGGCTGACCTGAACGAACGTGCCCTTGCCAGTGTCGAAAAAGGGCGCAGCAGCGATGCAGACAAACTGCTGCAGGAGTCCTGGCGTCTGGCAGCAACGCTGGATGATCAGCCAATGCAGGTTATGACCCTGCTGAATCAGAGCCGCCTTGCCCGTCGCGCCAATCATCTGCCGGAGGCTCGTGCCCTTCTTGACAAGGCAGAGCAGATCAGCGGCCAGCAGGGGCCGCTCTATGCTGATGTGGCCCAGGAGCGGGCCTTGCAGGCACTGGCAACAGGAGATCTGAACGAGGCACAACGCTATGCAACAGCCGCGCACCGTGCCGAACAGGGCTCACTGCTTGGCAGGCGCCTCAACCTGCTGGCCAGGGTTGCCTTGCTTCGTGGCGAACGCAACGAGGCCCAAAAGCTGGCTGAACAGGCATCTGCAGCCAACAGCAGCATCGGCCAGGAGCTTGAACGGGCCAACTCATTGAGGATGCTGGGGATGATTGCAACGCAGGAAGGGAATTGGCTTAAGGCTGAAGAACAGCTGCGGGCAGCCCTAGAGCTGGACCGGCAGCAGGCAGCACCGCTCCGGATAGCCGCAGACCTTGAGGCATTGGCCGAGCTTGCTGGAAAACAACAGCAAACGGAACGTCAACAGAAGTATTTACAGCGAGCCAGGATGGTGCGGGAACAGAGTACAGCAGAATAAGGACGGCTAAAGCAGTTTTTGACGCCAGGAATAAGCCCTTTGCTGGCAGGCCAACACCAAATCAGGGGCAATCCCCAGCCGTTCCAGACAGAGACCGGCTTCTTCAAACTCCAGCTTTTCAATCAGCTCTGCAAGGCAAAGCATGGTGCCCAGATCACCCTCATGGGCAACCAGAGCAGCCATCAGATCGTCTGAAAGATTCAGGTTTTTCTGCATATCATCCACGCCGATATCAAACACTTCCTTCAGCACAGACAGTGTACCCAGCATAAAACATTCCTCAGGTTGCGCCTGACGCAGCAGCCGGGTCTTCTGCAGCTCCTGCCGCGCCAGCTCCTCCATAAAGGCTGCCCGCACCGCAGCCATATCCAGCAGCGGGTTGTTCGTTCCTATGCCGCCATCATCAGCAAAAATGGCCAACTGTACCCAGCGCTTCAGATGCTGCAGCCCCACCTGAGTAATGGCATGCCGGACGGTACGGATCTTTTCGCGGGGGGCAAATGACACCGAGTTTACCAGCAGCAGCAACTTATAGGTAAGTGCCGGGCATTGCTTGAAGGTGTTTTCAATCTCATCAATATCAGCGTCACTGGCCAGTTGCTGCATCAGACGAAAAAAGGTGCCGGACGAATTTGCCAGCCGGGTCTTTTTGATCAGTGAGGGTCGGGCAAAGAAATAACCCTGAAACAACTCAAATCCCATCTTGCGACAACGCAGATAGACATGCCTGCTGTCAACTTTTTCAGCCAGAAGTCTGATCGGATATTTCCGGAACAGATCAATTTCACGGTATTGATCTTCAAGAGGGGTGGAGAGCATATCAACTTTGATGATATCCACCAAACCGTTGTAGAGTGGTTCAAAGCGAGCATCAAACCGGTGGTCGTCCAGTACCAGCTGATACCCTTTTCCCTTTAATTCGCGGCAGCGTTCAATAATGGCAGGGGTGATCTCGACATACTCCAGCAGTTCAAGGCCAATCATGGAGGCAGGTAGGAGTTCAACAGTATCGCTCAGCAACATATCGGCATCAACATTGATATAGCCATGTTGTTCGGCCAGGATCTCCTGGATGCCAAAACTGGAAAGCATGTCAAACATAACGCGCGAGGTTGCCTGAACCGGGCAGCTGAAGTTGGCGGATGCCAGGGAGGTTGGAGAGCGGAACAGCAGTTCGTAACCCACGACCTCTTCAAGGCCATTCAGGATCGGTTGTCTGCCCATCATATACGTCGTTTGGTTGCCCACATCCGCTCCTGAACAGCTGTTGCACAACTCTGTACATTATACACATGAATCCGCAGCTTAGCTCGCTGTTTATCCATCGACAGCCAGATCAGTCACCACCAGTCCTTCAAGCAGACCGTAGTCACTCACCTGCATCTGGGTCATACCAAACCGTTCCAGGGTCAGCAGGGTGATCAGGCAGCCGGCAATGATCAGATCTTCCCGCCCCTGTTCCAGGCCGGGCACCCGTAAACGCCCTTGGGGTGAAAGGGGCAGCAGCAGTTCGTAGATCCGTCTGATCTCAGTCGCTGCCAGGGTAAGGTTATTGACCTTGCGATAGTCATACTCGCTCATGCCAAGGCTGATTGCCGCCAGGGTGGTGGCTGTTCCAGCCGTGCCAACCAGCAACGTATCAGCAGTTACAACCGCTCCTGCCGCATCAAGCTGCTGCTGAAGACGCTCCAGTTCACGATTGATCTTTTCAGTCATTTCAGCCGGCCCGGGCTTGCCTTCGGTCAGGCGCACCACCCCCAGCGGCAGGCTCTGCACAAAAAGAGGGGAAGCACCCCGAGCTAAGGTGTACTCGGTGCTTCCCCCCCCCACATCAAACATCAGCAACTGGTGCGGCAGATGATCAAGACCTGCCAGCAGCCCTGCCAATCCGATGCTGCCTTCGGCAATCCCGTCGATCACCTGCAGCCGGATACCGGTTTCATCCAGCACCCTGGCAATAAAGGCGCTGCCGTTGGCTGCATCCCGCACGGCACTGGTGGCAACCGCACGAACCTGATCCACCTGCTGCTGCCGGATGGTCTCGCTGAACTGCTTCAGACAGTCTGTTGCACGCTGCACAGCATCGTCTGCCAACCCTCGTTCCCGACAGAACCCGCCGCCAAGACGTACGATCGAGCGTTGCAGCACCCGCTGCTCAAAACTGCCGTCATCAAACAGGTCGGCTATCAACAGACGGGCGGTATTGGTGCCCAGATCAACTGCAGCAATACGGCGAGACATGCTCCTACTCGCCGTCCAGTATACGCTCCTTCAGCTCTTTACCCACTTTGAAGAACGGCAGCTTCTTCGGTCTAACCTCAATCGGCTCGCCGGTCTTGGGGTTACGGCCGGTATAGGCGCCGTACTCCTTGACCACAAAGCTTCCCAGACCGCGGATTTCAATCCGCTCTCCTGCAATCATCGCGTCGCTCATGGAGTTGAAGATCATGTTCACCACCTCTTCAGCCCGCTTGTGAGAGATTTCACGCTGAACAGCAAAGGTTTCGATCAGTTCGGACTTGTTCATTACACACTCCTTGTATGTCTGTCTTGCTCTGGTAGACAGGGTTGGTTATCAGACTTGAGTCAGGAGGGCCACTGTTTCAAGGTGACCGGTCTGGGGGAACATATCCAACGGCGTAGCCTGCACCAACTGGTAGCCGGTGCCGCCGCAGAGGATTTTCAAATCCCGAGCCAGGGTAGCAGGATCACAGGAAACGTAGATGATCCGGTTGGCTGCCAATCGGGGCAGCAGGCGCATCAGCTCCACTGCACCGGCACGGGGCGGGTCCAGCACCACGGTATCAAACCGTGCCCTGGCCTGCAGCAGCTCGGCAACAGCAGCTTCAGCGGCAAGGCATTTGAAAGTGCTATTGTTTACACGAAGTTGACCGGCATTGTCAACTGCCGATGCAAGTGATGGCGCAAACCCCTCCACCCCGTACAGGTGCTGCAGTTGCGAGGCCATCGGCAGTGAGAGATTACCGTTGCCGCAGAACAGATCCAGCAGACGATGATGCACAGCAGGCTGGGCCGCGCTGCAGACCAGATTGACCATACTGCGGTTCTGCTGACGGTTTACCTGTGAAAAACCACCGATCCCGTACTGCAGCTGAAGATCGGTGCCAACTGCACCGCAGGCCGGCACTGCATACTGCAGTACGCCGTTACCGTAAACCTGCTGCAGGCTGTCCTTGCGGCCTGCCTGGATAAACAGACCAGCCAACACCAGCTGTTCACGGGCTGACAACAGCCGCTCCACAAGCGCCGATCTGTTGGCGCCGATGTAGTGTATGATGGCAACCACCCCGTCAATCCCCTCTTCAAGGCTGATCTGCGGGATACGATGAAGATCCGGCATCAGCTGCAAGACCGTACGCAGACGGGCCATGGCCTGGTTGACTGCCGGGGTAACCACCGGACATCCCTGGGGCAGATCAATCACATATCGCGAGCCCCGACGAAAAAAACCCACCGCCAGCCCCTGGGGAGTACTGTGCAGCTTGAACTGGGCCCGGGCACGATACCCATACGGATCAGCTGCCGCCACTGTCGGAGTAACGGGCGGATCGCTCATACCGGCTATCCGCTGCAGGGTCTCCTGCAGCTGCTGCTGTTTGGCACGGTACTGCACATCGTAGCTGATATGTTGCAGGTCACAGCCGCCACATTGTCCAAAGACCGGACAGCGTGGGGTCGTTCGCAGGGGCGAGGCCTGGCAGAGCTCCACCAGCTCTGCCTCAGAGTAGGAACGATGCTCCCGCACCACCCGCACCTTCAAGCAATCTCCCGGCGCAGCAAACGGCACAAAACAGACCTTGCCGTTCAGTCGCCCTACCCCGTTCCCTCCCAGGGCCAGACGTTCAATGGTCAGCTCATGCAGGTTCATCTCAGACAGGGTATACCGCGCAGGGTACGTTTAAGCTTTTGCTGGTATGTTTTGGCAATAAAACGGGCTGCAAAATCAGGATGCTCCAACAACGGGATCACCTGATCCAACAGTCGCTGCTGTAGGGCGTTGCGGGTCTCGTCAACCTGTTCCGGCGGCACAGCCATCTGCTCTATGGTGCTCACAAACGGCACCTGATCCCCCAGCTGACTCCGCATCTCCTCAAGACGCACAGGATCATCCATACCTGCAGCAGACAACGGCACCAGACAACGGGCTTCAAGACTCAACCGCCAGTAACCGCCAAAGTAGTGTCGGCTCACATCGATAATGGTTACCTTCAGGCCGTTGGCAAGGGGTATGGTCTGTACAACCTGCGAATCAGACATACAGCCCTGACTCCAGCGCCTGAACCAGCTCCACCACCTTGCGGGCCACCAGCTCTTCGATCTGTGCCCCTTTTTCTGCCGTTGCCTTGGCCGGGTTACCCCAGACCCCGCCCGGCCAGTAGCGTCGCTTGTCACGCACCAGGATACCGGCAGGAAAGCTGGGATACTCTTCCGGTGCTGTCCCCTGGACCAGATGAGGGTGGCTGTGCATAATGCGGGAGGTCTCGATCTCACCGGCATGGGCATCGCCGGGAGTTTCAATAATCATTCTCCCCTCATCCTTGGCCAGCTCATACTCCGTCACTACTGCGATCCGCAGTTCCGGCAGCTCAAGCAGCAGCTCTTCACCGGCATCCTGCAGGGCCAGACGATGGGCACCGCCGGCATGGCCGGTCAGCACCACCACTGTCCGCATCCCCTGACGACAAAAGGAATGCACCAGGTCTTTCAGCAGCCCCCGCAGGGTGGTGGTGGAGATGGAGACCGTGCCGGGATGACAGCTGGTGGAACGGCAGTTACCGTATGGAAGAGGAGGCGCCACAAAGAGCGGGATCAGCTGAGCTGCCCGCTTGCCGACCTGGTAGGCCTGGATGGTGTCGGTTGAGAGGGGCAGATGGGGGCCATGTTCTTCAAGGGCGCCAAAGGGGATGAAAACCGTGCTGCATCCGCCTGCCAGCGCTGCCTCAACCTGGGGGGTGGTCATCTCTTCCAGCAGCATTGCCTAGGGCACCTCAAGCAAGTGATGCATCTGGGGCAGCACCCGCACATTAGTCAGTTTACCGGCTACAGCAGCCTGAAAGGCCAACAGCCGCTCCGGCGGCACAGCCACCCGCCCGTCCCGACCGGTCACCGGCTGGATAATGAACGGGATCTCATCATCAACCTCGGCCACCAGGTCAGCGGCCTTGATCAGGTCCTGCAGGCTGGTCAGCTCACCAATAATCACCTTGACCGATACCTCACGCTCCACCGCAATCTCAAGAAAACGGCGATGCTCATGCCAGAATGCCGGAGTGGCTGCTGAGGTGGGCAGCTTGATATCCATGGAGATATAATCCAGATGCTCTATCAACCGGGGCAGATATTCCGGCATGGTGCCGTTGGTCTCCAGATACACGGGCAGCAGGATATTCAGTTCCGGCAGCCAGTGGGCCAGCAGGTCAGCATGCAGCATCGGCTCACCGCCGGTGATGCTGATGGAATGGTGGGCATCAGGCAGGCTCCCACACCAGCGGTGTACCAGATCCAGCACGGTGACAAGGCTGATCGGCTGGGGGTGATCACTGAAGATTCCGCTGCCGGGCTTTGTCTCAATCCTGCAGACCGGTGGCGCCTCAATCCGGGTATCACAATAGGCGCAGTCAAGGTTGCATCCAGGAAAACGGATAAAGATCTGGCGACAGCCAGCCAGCACCCCTTCTCCCTGCAACGAGGAAAACACCTCAATCAGCGGTGTGGCGTCATGCATCATAGTATTCCGCACAGGCATTGTCTGACTCCCATACCCCGACCCGCTCTACCTTCACATTGCCGTCATTGAGCAGTTTGGACAGCTCCAGGTAGAGGTAGCGGGCGATATTTTCCGATGATGGCGAGAGATCGAGAAAAAAGTGGTGCTGATTTACATACTTGTGATCCAGTTCGTCCAGCACGGCATTGGTCTTTTTTTTCAGCACCTTGAAGTCAATGGCAAGTCCGGCCCGATCCAGCTCCCGGGCTGTGACCGTCACTTCTACCTTCCAGTTGTGGCCATGGAGGTTTTCACAGTCCCCCTGGTAATTAATCAGGTTATGGGCTGCAGCAAAGCCGGTCTTGATGGTAAGGCGATACATTAATGCTCCTTTCAGCAGTGGTCAATCAGGCCATCCGTTTGGTGGCGTGGTCCGAGTAGTGACAAACCCTGTTTCGACCGGCTTCCTTGGCCATATACATGGCAGAATCAGCAGCCCTGATCAGTTCAGTGCGATCAAGGGCATCATCAGGAAAGGTGGCTGCGCCAAAGCTGGCAGTGATGGCGAACTGCTCGTCACTGTCGGTCAGGAACGGGTAGCTGCGTAACCGGTTCAGCAGGTTGTTAGCCACGGACACCGCCCCTTCTTTTCCGGTGTTAGGCAGGATAATGACATATTCATCACCGCCGTAACGGGCGGCACGATCAGAGGAACGGATGTGCCGTTGCACCAGTCGGCCTACCTCACTGATCATCCGACTACCCACCAGATGGCCGTGGCGGTCGTTAACCGACTTGAAATGATCCAGATCAAAGAACAAGAGCGAAACCTGGCTGCGGTAGCGCCGGCTCCGGTCTATCTCATATTCCAGCAGCTCATGGAAATGACGGGCATTGTACAGACCGGTCAGGTCATCAGTCACCACCAGTTCAGAGACCCGCCGGTAGTTGCGGGCATTATCAATGGCAATGGCGGCAAAATCTGCCACTGCCTCAAGCAGCGGCAGATCATCCTCGTTAAAGGTCCGCTCACCACTGCTGTTGATCAGCTCGATCACCCCCAGGACACGGTTTCTGATCCTGAGCGGCACACAGAGAATTGAACTGACCGGATAGGCCACCTCATCAGCCACACGACGGGCAAAGCGGGGATCCTGGCTCACATCCGGGATTAGCAGCGAGGTTCCGGTCTGAGCCACCCAGCCGGCAATCCCCTCCCCCACCTTAAGCCGGATCCCTTTCAACTCCTGGGCCACCGGTGAAACGGCAATTTCAAAGCAGAGTTCGCCGGTATCCTCCTCGATCAGCAGCAACGACCAGGTCTTGGGCTGCAGCAACCGCTCCACCTGCAGCATGATCGACTGCAGCACCTCCCGCAGTTCAAGAGACGAGATCAGGGTCTTGCCGATCTCCAGCAATGAGGCAAGCTCAGCATTTCTGCGGGCCAGCAGTTCAACAGTCCGATCAGTGTCACTCATCTGCTGCAGCATCATTGCTGTTCCCCCGCCAGCCACGAAAGGTCACCGGCCCCTTCGCGCAACAGTTCAATACCGTTATCAAGCAAACTGATCACTGAGCTGACATCCGTGGTCAAAAGCCCCCCGTCAATCACCATCTCCAAGGCATGCCCAAACTGGTCGTTAATAAGATAGGGATCACCCACCGGCTCCTCGCCGGACAGATTGGCACTGGTGGTCACCAGGGGCGCCCCCAGTCCCTGCACCAGGGCCAGACAGATCGGATTATCCGGAATTCTGATCCCCACCGTCTTCTGCCTGGTGGTCAGCAGATCCGGCACCTCACGGCTGGCATGCAGCACAAAGGTATAGGGCCCCGGCAGATACCGTTTCATGATCTTGAAGGCATGGTTGCTCAGACGCGCAAAGCGGGAAACTTCAGAGAGATCGGCACAGATAAAGGAAAACGGCTTGCGCT
>DKFG01000233.1 GCA_002452325.1 Geobacter sp. UBA6802 | reverse complement strand
CTGTGCTGTTATCAAAATCAGCTTCAATGCACGCTGCACTTCGCCTGACAAAGGCAGGGATTCCAATTTTTTCCAGAAGACAACTATCTCTTTTTCGGACAGTGCCCGTTCTCGCTTTTTGTCCGGTTCTGCCTTGACACCGATACAGGGGTTACTATCAAGGATTGCTTTTTCAATGGAGAAATTAAACATCTTCCTTGTATATTTTAGCACCTGGGCTGCTGCAGCCGGCGTATTCACCCCTATCTCGTCAACCATGCGTATAATATCAGCACGGGTCAGCTTGTTGGCCTTTACCTTGCCCCAGCGAGAAACAACCTCCTTATTCAGTACTCGTTCGTCCTCTTTCCAGTTCCGCTTTTTAAGAGAGGCGTGCCGAGGGATGTAATCCCTTACCAACTCTTCAACGGTGGGCGTTTTTTTGCGTTCATGGTCTTCAATCAGCCTAGCCTCACGCTTAAGCGCTTTTTCTTGCGCTGGATCGGCCCCGTCTTTACTTCCTCTGCGCAGCGCCTTCACTTTTGATGCCTCAAGAAAATACAACTCTCGCGCCGCTTTAAGTGTTGTGGCTGGATAATCGCCAAGGAGGAACAAGCGCTGCTGTCCATCAACCTTATACCGGTAAACGAATGTTCTGGCGCCTGACGGGTAAACAATGAGACCAAAGCCACGCTCAGACGGCTTGTCGGACATGCAGTAGTATTGCTTGCTCCCCGGGGTCAGGCTCCTGATGGTTGCATCTGTATCAAGGCTCCGTCTCATTCTTTACCTCGTTATGTGCTTTATTCATACTTTTGCTTCACATTCATGCAACATTCATACTTTTTTAGTCTATTGCTTTTAATGCTTCAAGTGGTTTTTTTATTGCTTAATTTGCCCCTAATATACTGATGTGTCAACATTTTTATGGGCTGGCCAAAGAGCATACAAAAACACCAAAAAACGCAATAATTATATCAATCAGGCTCCCTCCTAAGGAAGGGGTCGGACGNNTTCGAATCGTCTCGGGGACGCCAATTAAAACAAGCACCTACAGCAAATTGGCTGCAGGTGCTTTTTCTTTATTTCTAAAATAGTTGTACTTTAGTTGTACTTTTGCCGCTTGCTACCGTCCCCCAAAAACTGCTGACTTTTCCTAAAATGACTTCGCCATGAATACGCAGGTCCAAGCTCAAAACACCTAACTTTTACTAACATTCCAGCGCTTACTGTTAAGCTCCGTTAAGGCGTCAGGGCGAGCCTGAAAAATGGTGACAAATGCTGACATATTAGCAATGGATAGCAACGGCTATGCTATGAAAAAAGGAAGAAAAAAGGAGAATTATCTGCAAGTTATCCGGTGGACTCCCCCTCCCGTGCATGCCATTTCATTGATAATAATGTTCTGCAACAGTTACAACACTTACAACAGAATGAGACCACGAAAGCCTATAGTGTTGTAAGTGTTGTAACTGTTGTACCATCGCTAATGCTCAAATACTGCTGGATTCACATGATAGACCACAGAGGCCATCCCCTTCCCGGATGCGGACCTGATTTTTTCAGGTTCTGACACGATGTAGCGTTTAGCTAGAGAGCCAAGCGCTTTTTCCAACCGGTCAACTTCACGAAAACGGGTCAACTCCTGCTGAGCATCCCGACGTCTAAAGGTTAATGCACCCTTTTCCAGAATCCAGCGATACACATGTTTGGCGTCGTTCTGTGAAGTACCGCCATCGATCAGATCAAAGGCCGCCTTTGCATGGGGAATCAGCAATTCAGACAGCTCAATCGCCTTACGCATGGTCATTTCGTTGATGGTGGTGGCTACCTCACCCAGCTCAACCACGGCCATAAGTCCTGCAACACGCAATGCCGCACCAGCCAGCTTGCCAGCCCAGTCCTGAATCGGCTCCAAATCCTTTCCGTCACCCATTCGGGCCTCCAAAAACGCAAAGAAGCCTTCCCACGCCTGCATGGCACCAGCATCAAGGGTGATCGTCCGGGCGCTCTGCTTACCCTGATCATTCAAGAGTGACGGTATATTCAACAAACCACGTATACCCTCCTGGTAGGCGGACTTAACCGTCTGAGGGATCGGTATCGATCCAGCCGTTCGAGTACCAATGTTTGAGGCAGGCAGACAGAAAAGAAATCGCGCCAGACATCCATTGCCCCGGAAGGAGGTTTCGGACAGGCTACGAATAATGTCCGGCTGAATACAAAGGCCAAAGGTCAGGGCCGGTTCATCCAGGTAGGCCATTCGACCTTGACGGTCAACTCGGACGGCGCTTCCGGCATGCCCTTTGAGAAAAATGTCGATGTTGGCCTTACCGCCACTGTAGAGACCGGCCATGATGGAGAAGATACCCCCCTCATCAGCAAACAGCGCCATGCGTTCACCCTGCTCCATCATCAGGTCCTGCAGGCGCTCCGGTGTCACGTCTGCCGTGAACACACGGGGGGCGCATAGTATGTCAGGCAACTCCTCCTGAAGCCGTGCCGCTTCTTCGATCAGGGCGATACGATCATTTGCGCTGTCGGTTTTCGCGGCTTTCGACTGCAGCAACTTTATACGATCCTCTAGTATCGAACGGGCCACCGCCACCCGTGACCGCTCTCCTTTGCCAAGATCCGCTTGCTCCTTTTCCCATGCTGAAAGCGGTCCGGTAAAGGCATTGACCACGGCTGTTTTACGACTTGCTGGCGGTAACGCCGTGGCAGTCCACAGTGCCAACGGTTCGACATGCTCCGGCGTCCTGGCCACCTGAAAACGCTTCTGGACACATGCCGCTATGGTAGACAGGGCCATCATCACTGACATGGCTGGTGGTGTTTGGGTGTTGGCGGCTACCGCCCCGGCATAATCACCGAGCCATACAGGTAGCAGTGACGTTGGAATATCCGGAGTTTGCGTTTCACCAAACAGCACAGGCTGGGGCCAGAGATCGGCAGCACCTGATAAAGCACCAGTCCGCGAGATTGCCGTCTCTATCTGACGCCTAACTTCTGCAATGCCCAACTCACAATGGAGATCGTTGGCGTCGCTCCCGGCACTACCGTCTGGAAGTGACGGCTTGAAAAGCAAGGCATTGACAGAACGTGCCGCCTCCAGGGCCGCCTGTTCTCCGTTGCCAATATCAGAGACAATCATGATTCTGGCTTTGGGATGCTTCTGATGGATCAGCTCCGCCACGGCCTTAATGTTACTGCAGGATAATGCTGCAATCCCCACGTTGCCGGTTGCCATGCTGTAGGCCAGCATTGTTGCAGCACCTTCCCCAATACCAAAGGTAAGGCCACCACCATCTCCGTCTGGCAACTTACCAGTAGCCCAAAAACATCCGCGCTTTTGGCCATCAGCGAGACCGGCTTTGAGGCCGGTCTCGTCAATCATCTCAATGCTGCTGATGCCCTTGTCACCACGTACCGGGATAATCTGAACCATACCTCCGGAGAACTGCTTTCCCTTAGCCTTCGGGTGGTAACCAACAAGCTCCACAAGTGTATCAAGTGGAATCTCGCGGATGGTGTCAGTCGGCTCTACCTGCTTCCGTTGCCAATACAGCGAGGCAACCGGCGGTGCTGAAACTTTCCATACTTCAACGGCAAGTGCTGCGGCCTTCTGCCGTGCATCGTCAAGCGCACGTTCAGCTTTCTCGCGCTCCTCTTTTGCCCTACGCTTGCGTTCTTCTGTCTCGGCTGGAGTAAGTGGCTGGTCACTTGTTGCCCAAAATAGACGGGTGTCGTCGGTGATATGGTTCCAAACCTGCCCCCCCTCACCATCGGGAAATAACCTGATCCTACCTGCGCCATTGCGGGTTGTTTTACCAACGACATCAAGCTGATGAAACTTGCCGTCTGTGGGGACAGTACGGAACATCACACTGATCTCATTGCAGGCGTTTATTGCAGCCGTGTGGAGATCGCTATTCATAAGTCACCCCCACGCCTGAGTTGGCTACGCTTCTACATTGCCGGTAAAGCCAAGTACGGTTGTTCGCTAACCGCCTTACTTCCTGACATAGGGTGCTACTTGCATATTTCATCATGACGGCCTCTGTAATCTCATTGACCGGGAAGGTGAACTCAACAAGCGCTTTGCCTAGGTGGATGCTGACCGGTTTGTTATTGGTAGCGGTCATGAGTGCTGCCGCCAGTTCAATATCAGATGTAGTGATTTTTTCGGGTCTGGCCATGGCTACACCTCGGCTTGGCGCTGCTTGCGAAGACGCCCCTTTCGGATGCCAGGGCAGACTTCAACTGGTACCGCAACCTCTAGTTGGTCTATACAATCCTGGATCTCGTTACTTTTCCAGCGAACGGAATTTTCGCCGGTCCGGTACGGCTTTGGAAACCTACCGTCAATCATGCCTCGATGTAACCCGGCGCTGCTTGTGCCTAAGGTCGAGCAAACTTCTTTTCTGGTCATCATACGAACATCCATTTTGAACTCCTTTGAACGGGAATCCATTTGCGCAAATGGTGTCTTGAGGCTACCCATGAAATTGTGTCCTGTAAAATGAAACGACATAAAAAAGCCCCAAAACTCAAAGAGTTAAGGGGTATCTTTCGATAAAGGGGGCTTACCCTTTGTGCTTGGGGGGCTTATCTATTTTTGAACTTATATCCTTCTTTTTCAGTTAGAAAATATGACCTGTTGCGCTGTACCGGAATATTTGCAGGCTTGAAACCATGAAATTTGAGTCCAGCTTCGTCACCGGTGATGTACTCCTTTACGAGACTGAGCGCTCTTGTCCTGTCCTTGCCAGTAGCCGTAAGACCGGCCTCATCTACAAACCGGGCATGATGAATAATCCGCTCGTTGCCTCTTTTAATCAGGTGTTGTTCCGCCGCCGCCCGAATAGTTCTGCAAATCTCATCAATTTTGGCGTCGATCTCTTCGGTCTGTTTTTTCTTCAGTTCTCTCGCCGCTTCGCTCACAGCAGGAGATTCTTCCATCTGCTCTACGGCCTGCTGTCTAGCTAGAATGCTTACTCGTAAAGCTTCCATGCTCTCAGAGGTAATCATTATGTCATTCTTGTTGATAGGGAATGTCGCATCATTCAGGATAAAACGTAATGGAACAACTTGTTCAACAATGCCGTTTTTTATCAGTCGAAGTCCTGCATCATCTGGTTTTAGGCCAGCAGTCATCGGCGAAAAGTTAATATTCCATGCAATTTTCCCGTAGTGCCGTATGTGATACCACTCATTAAACAGCTTAATTACAGACTGCAAGCGCCCTTTTATGATGTGCTCTTCAACATCGTAGCAATCAATATCTAATTCGCGGGCAACATCGGAAATGCTATATGGAACACCACTGAAAATCTCTGTTAGTTCTGCCGGTGCCGATTCTTCAGAAACCACAATATCCTCTTCGCCAGTATAAAAACCTGTCACTTCCAAAAAGTGCTTTAGCGCATTTCCAGTGCAGGGAAGTGGCAATACAGGCTTAGATGTGTCATAGCTCTCAAATGGCGAGTAGAGTGCAGCCAGTTCATTTGGATGCGAATGTTCAATGTCATCTTCTGACAAAACATCTAACCAAATACCATCAGATTTGATTAAGAACCCCGGCAATATTTTAGGATCGCAACTGCTTGAACCAAGACACTGAAAGAGCCTAATAAATCCATATTCATTGTAGTCGTAGAGATTTTGTACTACCGGTTTAATTTGTTCTGTATCTTTGAAATGATTTTGTGAGTCCATAAATTTTGCTGATTCTGTATCAACACTTTGCAACAATGTTTCCCGCTGACTTACTTCTTCTTCAAGCAACTTAATCTTACGAAGTGATCTTGTTGACTCAAGGTAATGTTTAATATTTTCATACGTGAAAACAAGTTCGCACTTATCAATTCTCGGCGGAAATTGGGGGGTATAGTAGTGCTCTCCCTGCCACAACATTTCAACAACAGCCTGATTTAAGTCATTCCATTGCAAACCACGATAAGCATCAACATCACAGAGTCCAGTAATCTCCCCGTTAAATACCGTAATCTCTTTTGCTCTGGGCCAATTACCATCATCAGAATTTTTAACAACAGTTTGAATGCGTTGCACTGGAACAGAATCATTAAATATTACTGACGGCCAAATGCAATCAGCATTCCGTTCGCCGGTTTTCTCATCAATTCGGGGTTTTGTCAGGTTGAAAGCTTGATCCTGTGAAATTTCCAACAGCGTAGCAAGTTCAGCAAGGGTGAATACGTACTGGCTGCTTGAAATTGGCTTACCAGATTTGGCGGAAAGCATCTCCATTTCGCCAATCTTTATGTTGGCAATTCTGGCCTGCTCGATTACCTGTTCAGGTAAATCGATCCCCTCGGTTTCTATCTTTTTCATCAGCCTTTAATCCTCACTCGCCTGATACCAGCACCAGTGCGCCTCCGGGCTGGTGCCCTTGAACGCAAATGCAACCCACTCTCTGTCAAATGCCGCAGCAAAGCAAGGGCATGCAGCGCCTTTTCCAGCAGACCCGGATCAACGCTTTTCAACTCTCAACGATTCGCTCCCTTGCCTTTAGCAGCTCATCAACCAGCTGCATTTACTTGTATTTATGAAGTAATCACACATAAACACACGACCGTGCGTTTGGCGATTATTACGTGCGTTTAGCCGTGCGTTTTAGCAGTGTAATATGAGCCCCGTCCATTACCATGAAGCTCTAACTTGCCATCCTTAGTCATCTTTTTTAACAGGTGGTATGCCTGGGCAGGGGTGACCTTACACAGCTCAGCAACATCTTCCCGTGTGATCCGTTTGCCTTTTTTAGCATCCAATGCTGAGAGCACCATCTGGTATTGCTGTATCTTGTCAAACCCCTTTGTCCTCACATAGCCTGAGACATCATCAAGGCGGTTATAACGTCATTTTTCTTTAAATATTTTCCTTGTCTCGTAAATGCAATCACATTTACACCAGCCTGCTCGCCTGATACCAATACCAGAATGCTTCCGGCAAACTTGATCTCAAACTGTTGAGCCGGCTCCATTCACCGGTGATCTCCAAGGTGGGAAAAACTTCCAAACCCGGCATAGTCCGCCAAGGCGCTAATGATGGGTTTGCATCCTCTCTGGCAATGAGCCTGGTGAGCAAGGCGGCTCTTGCGGCCGCAACCTTGGCGGCTGGCAAGTCGAACGTATGGTTTACCAAGTGAGATTCGAGGCTTTTTCTCCCCTTTTCAAGCTGCAGGGCATCCGGATGTTGCGGTACTTTTTTCAGCCCGTGCAGACAATACGCCATCGAAGTGGCATACGTATCTTCAAGCGCGTCTCTCATCTGGAAACCGCTGCCCCGGTATTCGTTTTCCAGTTTGAAAGCTTTTTGATAGACGCTCCTGATTTCGTCGATATTTTCCGCCAGCATGAACAGCTCCCCGACATCGAACAACTGCTTTACGATCTGTTGCAGTTCCGGTTTTTTCCCTTCCGGTGGCTCAAACGGAACGCCGGTCGTTCGCGGAGCAAAAGCGGTCAGTTTGTCGGCCAGCAGGCTTTCTATGGTTGGGATATTGACGGGGATCACTCGTTGTATTTCCAACAACTGGGGGGTAATAGGCTTCTGGATCACCACATGAGGAATGCGGGACTCCTCTACGACATCGAGGAGCACAAATGGCGCCTGGTTGCCTGGAACCTTGGACTCGAAGTAAAACTTGAAATGACGACGTTTCGGCAACCGCCCGGAATCTCGTTCATCGTCCTTATAATCGATGAATGGGGCAACGTTCGAAATCTGTTGTAGAACCCGGTCCAATTCTTCCGCAGGAGAAGAACAGATAATATCGATATCAATGGAGAGCCTACGGAACTCCGGAATATGGAGCAGGAGGCTGGTGCCTCCCTTGAAGACGAATTCCAGACCGCTTTCCGCCAGATGTCCCAGGAGGGCGAAGGCATGCAGCGCCCGTTCCAGCAGGATTGGATCGACATTCCCCAACTCTTTCCGTTTTTTCTCAAGCCAGTCGGCAGTAAAGCAAATTTCTGAGATCATATTTTCAACCCATTAACTCCGCATTTTTAAAAAGTGCGGAGTTAATGGGTTACCTCCAGGCTATCAAGTTTTTCCCGCTTTTCCTCCGCATACGCAAGCAAAACAGCAAGTTGCAGCAGGCCAGCTCCGAGAGCAGTATCAATGATTCGCTGAACTTCGGGGGTGTCCAGCAGCTTCAGCTTCTGTGCTTCAATCACAAGATCGACCAGGGCTTTTTCGATAGGTGCAACATGATCTTTGGTTTCCGGTTGCTTGACAATGGCAGGACGAAGAACGACCGTCCGGTCTCCGGGATGAACAAAGCGCTCGGCAATACTTTTACCGGGATTGCTCCATGCGTCCCACCCTTCCTTCTTGAAAAATCCGGCCACCGTTTCCAACGCATCGCTCTCAGCGTAAAGGAAAATGGTCGGCTGAGCGATAAGGTGGAGGGCAAAGGAATTGAATTGAACCGTGGACCAGCAACAGAAATCAAGAAGCGGAAAAGCTTTCTTCACTACCCGGATTATCTTTGCTACCGGCTTGGGGTCGAGGCTCACCGGCTTTGTGTGGCGGCTGTACCAGCCACGTCCGGCATCAGATACAATTCCGGATGCCATTGCCTCGCTCATGTACTCCCGGAGAGTATTGTCGGCAAGGTCAATTTCTGCGTCAGTCAGGGCTCGCTTGACGGCAGCGAGGGAAAAGTAGGCGCTCTGCTCTTTGAGTACGGGGAGAATGCCGGTGAAGAGAATCGATTTTTTTGGGGGGGGTGTATCCATTTTTTGTTCTGCCTCACTAACCCGACCACCTCAGTCACAAAAGGCAGGTGAATAGATGATTTGGGGAGGATAGCAGAATAGATTTACTTGAACAACTATTGTGTTTTCAGCTCATCCATCAGGACTGATTACCTTCCCTGCTGCCTCTGTTTAGCTGTTCTTGGTCGCATTAGCCGTAATTTTGAGAATCGATTCCTGGATATCACGGTTCGGGATGGCGCGATAAGAATCTAGCAGCAGTTTTTCAGAGACAGCCAATGGGTAGGGTTCGGCCTCGTCAGTAAAGAAGGCCTGTACCGGCACATCAAGCGTCTGTGCAAGTTGCTGCAGGCGATCAGTATTCAGCTTGTTGGAGCCGGATTCATAGTTTTGAATCTGCTGGGTGCTCACCCCGATTTTTTCTGCCAAATACTCCTGCGTCCAGCCTGCCTGCTGGCGAAGTTTCCTCAGCTTCCAACCAATTTGTTTGCTGGTCAAGATGGTTCCCATGTCACACTCCGATGGATCGTAGAGTAACGATAACCGGAGAGCGCCGACACCAAGCATTGCTTTACTTAAAATCAAGTATTTCTTATAGTACCGACGGCTTAAAAATTGATATCAAGTCCGGCGGTAACTGCCCGTTGTCCACCCCCTACCATGCCAAATATTTCGCTGCCGAGTTGCGGCGACGCTCCGGCTCAGGTGACATAGATCAGCTCTCTATGTCGCTGTTCGATGCCTCGGTTGATCTGAATCCACACCAGATCGAGGCTGCGCTGTTTGCCTGCCGTTCGCCATTATCCAAAGGGGTCCTGCTGGCTGATGAAGTCGGCCTCGGCAAGACCATCGAAGCCGGGCTGGTGCTCTGCCAGTATTGGGCGGAACGGCGTCGGCGTCTGATCGTCATCTGCCCGGCGGCCTTGCGTAAGCAGTGGAGTCTGGAGCTGGCGGAAAAATTCAACCTGCCGTCGGTGATCCTTGAGGCCAAGTCGTTCAAAGAGGCACTGCGGGGCGGGAGCGACAACCCGTTCAGTGCCGACAGCATCGTCATCACGTCGCTTAACTTTGCCACCCAGCAGAAAGAGCTGGTGAAGTTGATCCCCTGGGATCTGGCGGTAATTGACGAAGCACACAAGCTGCGTAATGCCTACCGCCCCAGCAACCGTATGGGGCAAGGTATCCGCTGGGCGCTGGAGGATCGCAAGAAGCTGCTGCTCACCGCCACGCCGCTGCAGAACTCGCTGCTGGAGCTATACGGACTGTCCACCTTGATTGATGAGCAGATCTTTGGCGATCTGCCATCATTCCGTGAGCAGTACACCGGCAGTAGTGCCGACCTGGATGCGCTCAAACGGCGGCTGGCCGGTTTTGCCAAACGCACCCTGCGCTCTCAGGTGTTGGAATACATCCGCTACACTGAACGTCGTGCCATTACTCGCCCATTCCGACCGTCGGACCAGGAACAGTCTCTCTACGAAGCCATATCGAATTTCCTGCAACGCGCCGACACCTACGCCATCCCCGATCGTCAGCGTACCCTTACCACCCTGATTGCACGCAAGCTGCTGGCCTCCTCTACACAAGCCGTAGCGGGCACCTTGGAAACCATCAAACAGCGCCTTGAGACGCTGCGTGCCGGGCTGCCCGAACCGGAAAATCTGCTTGAGAAGCTGGTTGAGGGGGATGAGCTGGGGGATGATTTTCTGGAAGAGGAACAGGAAGTCGAGACAGCAGACACTGAAGACAGCCTCCAGGAAGAGCCACAGCAGCAGGCCATCGACCGCACGCAGCTTGATGTTGAAATCGCCGAGCTGGACGGTTTCATCGCCCAGGCACGACAGATCGGTGTCGATACCAAGACCCGTACCCTCTGCACCGCGCTTGAGATCGGCTTTGATGAGATGGAGAAGATGGGGGCGTGCCGCAAGGCGCTGATCTTCACTGAAAGCCGGCGCACACAGGACTACCTGAAGACCTTCCTTGAGGCCAACGGTTTTGCCGGACGGATCGTGCTCTTCAACGGCAGCAACACTGATCCTGACAGTAACGCCATCCTTGAACAGTGGCTCAAAGATAATGCGGATACCGGACGGGTCAGCGGCTCCAGAACTGCCGACCGCCGGACTGCCCTGATTGAGCATTTCCGTGACAAAGCCGAGATCATGCTGGCCACCGAAGCGGCAGCAGAGGGTGTCAACCTGCAATTCTGCTCCCTGGTCATTAACTACGACCTGCCCTGGAACCCGCAACGGATCGAGCAGCGGATCGGACGTTGTCACCGTTACGGCCAGAAGCATGACGTGGTGGTGATCAACTTCCTCAATGAGCGCAACGATGCCGACCGTCGGGTCTACGAGCTACTGACCGAAAAGTTCAACCTGTTCTCCGGTGTCTTTGGCGCATCGGACGAGGTTTTGGGCAGCATCGAGACCGGCGTTGATTTTGAACGTCGTATCCTGAGCATCTACCAGAAGTGCCGCAGCACCGGAGAGATTGAGGCGGCCTTTGCCGCACTGCAGGCCGAGATGGAACAGGCCATTGCCAACCGCATGAGCGAAACCCGGCAAACCCTGCTGGAGCATTTTGATGAGGATGTCCACTCCCGCTTAAAGGTGCGGCTGGACCAGACCCGTCATCAGCTCGACCGCTTCAGCAGGTTATTCTGGGCTGTCACAAAAATAGTGCTCAATCAGCAGGCCCTTTTTGATGATGAAGAGCTGCTGTTCGACCTGAAGACTCCTCCGACAGCCGTTCCGCAGGGCCGCTATCATCTTATCAGCAAAAGCCGCCACAACATTGAAGGTGCCTTCCTCTACCGCCTCTCCCACCCGCTGGGCGAATATGTGCTGGACAGCGCCTTACAGCAGGCAACCCCGCAAGCTGAGCTTTGTTTTGACATCAGCAGCCACCCCACCAAGATTGCGATGGTAGAGGCGCTCAAGGGGCAGACCGGCGTCCTGGCGTTGGAGCGGCTCACCATCACCTCCTTTGACACTGAAGAACATCTGCTGTTCAGCGCATTCCGTGCTGACGGCACCCCCCTTGACCATGAGCAGTGCGAGAAGCTGTTCCAGTGCAGGGCAGAGATCAGCCAGCCAACCGATCTGAAGGCCACCACCCAGCGGCTTGCCGCTGAAACCGATCGCCATGCAGCGGCAACCATTGCCAGGGCGCTGGAGACCAGTAACCGGCATTTCCAGGAAGAGCGGGAAAAGCTGGAAAAATGGGCCGATGACCTGGTGCTTGCCTCTGAAAAGGAGCTGAAAGAGACCAAGGCCAGGCTGAAGCTGTTGAACCGTCAGGCACGGCAGGCGGCAACCACCACCGAGCAGGTGGAGCTGCAGAAGCAGATTGTGGAGTTGGAAAAGAAACAGCGCAAGCAGCGGCAACGGATCTTCGATGTCGAGGACCAGATCATCGAAAGGCGTGATGCCCTGATTGCCCGGCTGGAACAACAGATGACACAGAAAACAACACGGGAACGGCTGTTCACCATTGGCTGGACAGTGGTCTAACCGGAGGAGCTTGAGAGTATGAGCAAATATGACGACCTGACCGCCAAGCTGCGGGAGATATTCCAGATCGACCGTCCAGAACTGGATTTTGGTATTTATCGCATCATCGGAGCACGGGCAGGCGAGATAAACGACTATCTGGACAAGCGCCTCAAGGCACGGGTGCAGGAATCCCTTGCCCAGGCAGGCACTGCCGGCCTTGCGCAACTCAAGAAAGAACTGGCCGATGCAATCAAGGGAGCTGAAGCACTTGGAGTGCCAGCAGATAATGTCCCCAAGGTGCAGGAACTGCGGCAACGGATCGCTGAACAGGGTACGGGGGCAGCAGAGCATGAAAATGCCGTCTTTTCCCACCTGCTGACCTTCTTTTCCCGCTACTACGACAAGGGCGACTTCATTAGCCAGCGTCGCTACAAGGGGGACACCTACGCCATCCCCTACGCCGGTGAAGAGGTGGTGCTGCACTGGGCCAACAAGGACCAGTACTACACCAAGAGCGGTGAAACCTTTGCCAACTACAGCTTCAGGCTGGCCGATGGTCGCACCGTCAATTTCCGTCTGGTAACCGCCGACACTGCCAAGGACAACCGCAAGGACAACGACAAGGAACGCTGCTTTGTGCTGCTGGAACAGCAGACCCGCCTGCTGGTTGATGAGGATGGTGAGGAGTACGAAGAAGAGCTGCTGCCGGTGGAGGAGCAGCCTGGCGAGCTGCTGATCCGTTTTGAGTACCGTCCCATGCCCAAGGGGACCAAGCAGGATGCCCTGGTGAGCAAGGCGGTACAGGCAGTGCTGGAGGAACCGGCAGTGACAGCACGCTGGCCGGAACTCTCACGCCGTGAACCGACCGAGAAGAACCCGCAGCGCACCCTGCTGGAAAAGCACCTGACCACCTACACCCAGCGCAACACGGCAGACTATTTCATTCACAAGGATCTGGGCCGTTTCCTGCGGGGCGAGCTGGATTTCTACATCAAGAACGAAGTCATGCACCTGGATGATGTCCAGCATGCGGAAAAATTTGCCGACATCGAGAAGAACCTGCGGATGATTCAGTGCCTGCGGGCTATTGCCCTGGACCTGATTACCTTCCTGGCCCAACTGGAGGATTTTCAGAAAAAGCTCTGGTTGAAGAAGAAGTTTGTGGTGGCAACCCACTACTGCATCACCCTGGATCGGGTGATTGCCAATGCCCCGGAACTGCTGAATGTGATAGTTGCCAATGAAAGGCAGTGGGAGCAGTGGGACAAGCTGGGGATGCTGACGGAGGGGGTGAGCCGCACCGCCGACCACCTGCAGGCGCACCAATTTTTGATGGTGGATACAGCGTTGTTTGACCTGGGCTTCAAGCACAAGCTGCTGGGGGCGATTGACAATCTGGATGAGTCACTGGACGGCCTGCTGATTCATGGGGATAACTTTCAGGCCTTGAACCTGCTGCAGGATCGGTATCGGGAAAAAGCAAATAGCATCTATATTGACCCCCCCTACAACACTGACGCGACCGTCATCGCTTATAAGAATGGTTATAGAGATTCCTCATGGGTTACGCTTATTAAATCAAGACTTCCACTTGGAAAGCGGCTTTTGCGTGATGATGGTGTCCATATTTTAACCATTGATGATTATGAGCATTCACACGTAAGGAAGTTGCTTGACTCTGAGTTTGGCGAGGAAAATCATCTTGCTACGGTTGTCATAAGAAACAATCCTTCAGGCCGTTCAACGGTAAAAGGATTTTCAGTAAATCATGAGTTTGGACTTTTCTATAGTGCTAGCTCTAAATCTCCGCAGGTTGGCCGTTTACAGCATAGTGATGCGCAAAGAAACCGTTATGATTTAGAGGATGAGCATGGAGCTTATGAATGGGAGAATTTCAGAAAAAGCAGTGCTGGTTCTGATAGGCTAAGCAGACCAAAACAACATTTCCCACTGTATGTAAATGAAACTACAATGAAAATTAGAATGCCTGGTCTTGTGTGGCGCGAATCTTTAAACAGATATGATGTCATTGATATGCATGATCCCTTTGAGAAAGTAGTTTGGCCGATTGATTCTGGAAATAATGAGAAGGTCTGGAGATGGGGAATAGAACGGACTTCACAACAGTTGCATACATTGCTTGCAAAACAGGTAGGTGACAGAATTGAGATATACGGCAGAAAATACTTGAATATTGCTGGAGTGCTGCCACGAACTTGGTGGGATAAAACACAATACTCAGCCCGCGATAATGGAACCAGAACGTTAAGAGATCTTTTTACAGCAGATGTTGAATTTGACTTCCCCAAAGCAGTAGATGCTGTGGCAGATAGTATTCGTATTGGATGCCCTGATAATTCCGGAATGGTACTCGATTATTTTGGTGGTTCAGGCACTACAGCGCACGCTGTAATAACATGCAACCGCGAAGATAAAACAAATCGCAAATACATACTTATTGAACAAGGTGGATATTTTAATTCTGTTCTAAAGGCTAGAGTTATGAAGGTGGTCTATTCCGCCGACTGGCAAAACGGCAAGGCCACCGCCCCGGAGACCGGCATCTCCCATGCCTTCAAGGTTCTCAAGATCGAGAGCTACGAAGACACCCTCAACAATCTGCAGCTCAATCGCAGCGAGGCCCAGCAAAGCCTGCTGGATACCCTTTCACCTGATGCCCAGGACGACTACCTGCTGCGCTACCTGCTCAACATCGAATCCCAGGGTTCGATCCTATCGGTGGATTCCTTCCACAAGCCGTTCAACTGCACCCTCAAGGTGGCGGTTGATTCCGCCGGTGCCTGTGAAGAACGCACCATTGATCTGGTGGAGACCTTCAATTACCTGATCGGCCTGCGGGTAAAGCAGATAGACGCCCATTTTGATCGTGGCTTTGTTGCCGTTACCGGCACGCTACCCACCGGCGAGAAGGCCCTGGTGCTGTGGCGCGATTGCGAACAGGTGGGGTATGACGAGCTGGAGCGTGTCTGCGACAAGTACGCCATCAACCCGCGTGATAGCGAGTTCGACGTGGTCTACATCAACGGCGACCACAATATCCCTTCAATCATCACCGGCACCGAGCAGGAAGGTGGCATCACCAAGACCTTGAAGATCCGCCAGATTGAGCCGGAATTTTTAAGCAGCATGTTTGACGGGGAGGTGTAAGCGATGCCGCCTACCCAACGCCGCAGCTTTCACAAGGAGCTGGTACTGAACCGCTGGATGTATCGCTTCTTTAAGGGTGGCAGCCTGCAGACCGTCAAGGAACGGCTGGGCGATGACCGTCACGAAGGGATTGACGAAGACGGCCAGACCCTCTTTTTCCATGAACTGACCCGCAACCTGTTTGAAGTTGACTTGATAGGCGTTGATGACTTGCGCCGCTACGATCTGAATATCGTTGCCCACTGGCAGCAGATTACCCGCAGGCGCAACCGGCTGGAAGAGACCGAACTGCAGATGAAGTACTTCCAGTATCTGTCGCTGCTGTTCACCGAGATCTATCTGGACTGGTATTTCAACCGCCAGGATGATCTGCTGGCGGGCTTAAATGATGAGTTGGCAGCGTACAACGCCCAAAACACAGAAGAGCATCGCTTTCGCCCCTTTGATGGTGACGAGCTGAACAAGCTGGCCTTCTGGAACGCAACCGGCTCCGGCAAGACCCTGCTGCTGCATGTCAACATCCTGCAGTATCTGCACTATTTCCAGCAGCGTTACCCAGGTAAACACCCGGACAAGATCATCCTGCTGACGCCCAATGAAGGGTTGTCGGTCCAGCACCTGAGCGAGCTGGATCTGTCCGGCTTCGATTTCTTCCGGCTATTTGACAAGAACAGCAACGCCTTCCAGGGCACCATCGAGGTCATCGACATCAACAAGCTGAGCGATGAGATGGGTGATAAGACCGTTGCGGTGGAGGCGTTTGAAGGTAACAACCTGGTGCTGGTGGATGAAGGGCACCGGGGGACCGGCACCGCTGCCGGGGCCTGGATGAGTCGCCGCGAGGTGCTCTGCCGGGGTGGATTTGCCTTTGAGTATTCCGCCACCTTTGGGCAGGCCGTTGCCAAAGGGTTTACCGTAGAGAAGGCCGAGGAGGATGCCAGAAAGAAAAAGGCCAAGCTGCTGTTCGGCACCACGGCCCTACGCAGGTTGGATGCTGATCAGCTCCAGCAGTTGGCCCTGACCAGCGATGAAATCCGTAAGGCACGCACCCTGGCCACGCGGGAGGTGTATGCCAAGTGCATCCTGTTCGACTACTCCTACAAGTTTTTCTATGACGACGGATACGGCAAGGAGTCATTGATCCTGAACCTTGCCAATGATGACGATACTGAAAGGCGGGATCTGTACTTCACCGCCTGCCTGCTCTCCTTTTACCAGCAGCAGCACCTGTGGGAGCGCAACGCTGAGAAGCTGGCCGACTACAACCTTGAAAAGCCGCTCTGGGTATTTGTGGGCAACAAGGTGAATGATGAAGATTCCGATGTGTTGGATGTAGTCCGCTTTCTGGCCGGTTTCCTGAACAACGACAGCCGGACAAAGGAATGGATCAAGGATCTGATCGACAACCGGGCACGGCTGCTGGACACCAAAGATAGGGATATTTTCAAAGACCGCTTCCTGCCGCTGCTTGGGCAAAGCCCCGATGCAGTCTATGCCGACATCCTTAAAAAGCTGTTCAACAGCGACTCACGTCAGCGGTTGAAGCTGGTCAATATGAAGGGCTGCAGCGGTGAGCTTGCGCTACGGGTTGGCGATGAACCGTTCGGCCTGATCAATATTGGCGATGACGCGGCCTTCTACAAGCTCTGCGAGGAACAGACCGACTTCGATACCGAGACTGATGAGTTTGCATCTTCACTGTTCGGCACCATCAACCGCAGGGACAGCCGCCTGCATATCCTGATCGGCTCACGAAAATTCACCGAGGGCTGGAGCAGTTGGCGCGTATCCACCATGGGGCTGCTTAACATGGGGCAAGGGGAAGGCTCCCAGATCATCCAGCTCTTTGGCCGGGGAGTTCGGCTGAAAGGCCAGAATTACTCATTGAAGCGAAGCACACCGGGGCAACGGCCCAAGGGTCTGCACCTGGAAAGGCTGGAGACCCTCAACATCTTCGGTGTTCGGGCCGGATATATGGCCAAATTCAAGGAATATCTGCAGGAAGAGGGCATTACCCCCAGCGATGAGATTATTGAGCTGGATTTTGAGACCCGGCCCAATCTACCCAAGGACAAGCTGAAAACGCTGTCGCTGAAGGACGGCTACAAGGATAACCAGAAAAACGGCTTCAAGCGGAACTGCTACCCGGTACTGTACGAGATACCCGCTGAATTTGCCGGTAAGATCAAGCCGCCGCATGTTGACCTTGATCTGTACCCCCGTCTGGAAGCGCTGAGTACACAGAACAAGGGTAGCGAGGCCACCACCGCGAATGTACGGTACAAGGGCAAGCTGCCGACAGCAGCAATGGCGATGTTTGATTTTGACCGTATCTACCTGGCAGTGCAGGATTTCAAACTGCAGCGCAGCATGACCAATCTGCGGCTGGATCGTGCCGGCTTGGAAGGCTTCTGCACAACAGGCAATGGCTGGTACACCCTCTACATCCCCGAGGCGGAGCTTGTCATCAACCGGGTCGCAGATATACGCAAGCTGGAAGATATCCTGATCCGACTGCTGCAGGATTACACGGAGCGTTTCTACAAGGCCCTGAAAAACGCCTATGAAGGCCAGTTCTATGAAGTGGTAACGGTGCGGCATGATGACGACACCATGCTGAAGGTCTACCACTTCGATATTCAGGATACAGAAGACGGCAAGATCTATCTGGAGCGGCTGGAAGAGCTGAAGAAGCTGGTGGCCTCCGGAACACTGGGTGAAGTACGTTCCTGGAACGGCGGCAGTCAGATGGTTGCCATCTGCTTTGACCGGCATCTGTACTATCCGCTGATGTCGATACAGGGAGACGTGCCACTGAAGATGCGTCCGCTGGCCTTTGATGCGCCGAGCGAAATCCGTTTTGTGCAGGATCTTGAGGCATTTTATACATCACCCAAGGGCCAGGCTGCCGTTGCCGGACGCAGCCTCTATCTGCTGCGTAATGCCGACACCAAGGCCAAAGGGCTGGGCTTTGCCCTGGCAGGCAATTTCTATCCCGATTTTCTGCTCTGGTTGGTGGATGACGCCAGCGGCAAGCAGTGGCTGAGTCTTGTCGATCCAAAAGGCATCCGTCAGATGGGCCTGAATGATCCCAAGTTTGGCCTGTATAGGGAAGTGAAGGTGTTGCAGGAAAAACTTGCTGATCCCAAGCTGGTGTTGAACGCCTTTGTGCTGTCGGCAACACCTATCACGGATCTTATCAACGTGACCTGCACGGAGCAGGAGTTGGAAGACCGTCATCTGTTGTTCATGGGGCCGGAAAAGCAGACGGCCTACCTGGAGAAGATGTTTGAGAGGATGGTGTAATTACACTTCCTAGTATTTTGGCCACCACCAGGGGCAGCGACACATCATCGCTGCTCCCTTCAAGGGCGTACAGGCTTAACTGACATCAACCTTGTTCCCTTCAATATCCATCCAGATTATCCTAGCCCGGAAATGAAAGCGGATGCCAGGGTCGTCATTGTGATCTTGCACCAGCTGCCCGCCGCATGAATGGCGAAAATTCTTGGTTGTTGTCGTATGTTCATCAACCTGTTCAAAATCTATCGGGGTTAAATCCGTTGACCCGCAGGTAAGGCAATGGGGCGGAGCTGTGCGCGCCTGCCGCCAGGCAATCTGAGTATTCAGCTTCTTGATGCTTTCACTACGCCTGATGTCGCTCGCTGAAGGTCGGCCTCCCCTAAAGATCAGCGAGATGAATTTGCGTATGCCGGTCGCAGGCGGCTCAATGAACGGCGCTTCAAACTCATCGTAATCTTCCTGCAATTCATCAAGCGTGGGTATGTGCTCAACGTAACGAATCGTGTCACACTGATTGCACCACGCTGTTGTGCGGTGATAGGTGGCCACCTCATCACCGATCTTGCACTTGAGTGTTATCGGCTGAAAATGTTCCAGATACTCATACTCACAGCCGGTACAATGATAGCGAATTGAGTCAGTTGACATGGTGGCTATCTCCTTTTTTACCAGACCGCCTTGCGGTCGATCCATGGTTGAACGAAAAGTTGCATGGTATCCAGGTTTAATGCCAGCAGGTTACCGTGCTCAGGCTGCTGGTTGGTAAAAGCACCGTTATCGATCTGTATTACCTGCTCATGAAGAGATTGGCGGGCAGCATCAAGAGTGCAAACCCGGTGGCCGCATACCACCCTCTGCATGAAAGCTGGTCGCGATTCAGGAATATAGGATCGTTCCCAAACCATCTGCTCTGCGGGTGTATCGCAGACAGGATCATCAAGGCCCAGATTAAGCCCGGCATGGACAATGATAAAATCCTCTTCTTCAAGATAATAAGGGAGCCCGGCCAGAAATTTTCGGTAACGCACCGGTAAGTCTCCAGGGTGCTTGACCCCAAAGCTGAAAAGGGTCTTCTGGCCCCAATTCTCTACCCAGGCCCATGAGTACAGATCGTGGTCGCCCGACAGGTTCCTGATCAACATATCTTCATGGTTGCCCCGGATTGGCCGGATGTCGCAACCGGCTTCCTGCATGCTGATGATCGTCTCCAGCACCCCTTTGCTATCCGGGCCACGGTCGATGTAATCGCCCAGCAGATAGATGCGGTCATTGTCTCTCGGATTGATACGGCGGATCAGCGCCAGGAAGGTCTGCAGGCCGCCGTGTATGTCTCCTATGGCAAAACGTCTCATTACATTTTCCCTTATCGCTTGCCCTGGCCCCCAGTCGCTCCTATGCTGCCAGCACCGGCAGTGTGCCATACTGTTCAAGCACATACTCGCCGTCGCCAAGCGTGTCACGGCGTTTCCTTTCTTCAACCGCCGCTGACAAAGCCTCCTTTTCGCCCTGCATGTCGGCACATCTACGGTACCAATGCAGCTCCCAGTCGGACAGTTCATCCAGCGGCTTGAACAGCTTGACCGCCATCTCAAGGAACTCTTTTACGGCGAATGCCTTACCGGTCTTCTCGACAATCTCGGCCTGCAACACGTAATAGGGGGCGTTCTTGGGCATTAGCCGGATAGCCTTTTCAACGGCTTCCTTGGCCTCCTCTAGCCGTCCCTCTTTCTGGAGCAGCAGGGCGAGGTTAAACCACGGGGTGCCCCAGGAGGGATCAGCCTTGATCGCCTCAGCATAGAGTTTCTCCTCACGCTCACGGTTGCCCATATAGCCGCTATAGAGGCCGATCAGGTTGATGATCGAGGCATCCGGTTCGTTCTTGACCCGTAGCAGCGTCTGCAGGGTAGCGATAGCCTTTTCGTACTGACGAAGCTCGGCACAGTCGTAAGCAATGGACTTGATGGCCTGTTCCCGATGCGCGGGATGGACTTCGCCGCTCCGCAGCTTCTCCTCGGTCTCGGCAATCCGCAGCTTGACTGCCTGAGGGTTGACGATGTGGGTCAGGGGGTGTTCACGCACGGCATGCAACTCGTTCACATCTTCCCGCTCGGCATGGCTGATGCGTATTTCCAATACCTGATTTTCATCATACCGGTATTCCAATCTGATCCGCTCTCCGGCAGCAACCGGTGCCGGGATTTCCCAGATGTTGGACATAAGAGGACGGTGCCCCAACTCTTCGCAGGCTACAACTTCCACCCGCATGGAGACCGGATCAAGCAGTGAGTCTTCAGGTACGGCCAGTGTGGTCACTTCTTCAAAATCGCCATGGGGTGGCCAGGGGAGCGGGGTGCCGCGCTGGATCAACTCAAAGGGGCCGGTGGCGGTCACCAGGGCAATCGTCTCCTGGCAGATCGGCTGGATGATCGGCCGCTGACAGACAGCCAGAGACAGGGCATTCAGGGCGGCACCACGGGCCACGGCTGTCTGCATGGCATCAGGAGTATCAAAGGAGAGTATCTCGGCTATCGGAAAGTAGGCATCTAGCTTGGCGGGGATGTGTGGGA
>DKFG01000067.1 GCA_002452325.1 Geobacter sp. UBA6802 | reverse complement strand
GCACCCGCATCCACTGGGGCTACACTGCCATGCTCTGGAGATCGCCCCACAGTGTGCTTGATTTCCTGAAAAACCTGCCGGCTATTCTCCGCTTTGAAAGGAAACAAAAGTGGTAAAAACCATGCTGGCAGTAGTTCTTGTTGTCATCTGCAGCAGTTCTGTTCTTGCTGAGAACCTTGGTAAAACCACGGCAGATGCCCGCTTCGAACTGACCCTGCTTTCCGGCTACGGCATTAGCCATCGCGGCTTTGGCGAGACCCGCACCCAGGTACAGACCTTTGACATCATCCCGCGACTGGGCTGGTTTCTGTCTGATGAGATCGGCAAAGGCAGCTGGTTTCAGGGCAGACATCAACTACTGGTTGAACTGCCGTACCATCTGGCACTTGATCATGGCGGACGGTCAATGGTAGGCGGATACCTGCTGGGAAGCTGGAAGTTCACCGGCCTGCCCCATCTGAAACCCTACATCTTCGCCGGTGGAGGACCGGTATATGTTGACCTGGGGCTTCCCAGCATGGGGGCAAAGCTCAACTTCAGTTATCAGGGGGGTACCGGCCTGCAGATACCGATAGCAAAAGCCACCATGCTGAATCTTGAGTACCGCTACCATCATATTTCCAACGCCGGAACCGCCAGCCCCAATGAACCGCTAAACTCCAGCAAACTACTACTGGGCATAAGCTGGCTGCGCTGACAACAGAACTCCGGCAAGGTTAACGAGACAAGGTCTCCTTGATCTCTCGCCCCGTCTTTTGCGCCCCTTTTTTAACTTCACGCCCAAACTGTTTGCTGTTGTCACGCACCTCGCGACCGGTCTGTTTGAACGCCTCTTTGGTTTCCTTGCCAGCTTTCTTTGTATCCTCTTTGATGGTCTTGCCTGCCTGTTTAAACGCCTGCTTGGTTTCCCGGCCTGCCTGTTTTACCTCTTCAACCACCTGGGCAGCCTGGGCCGGTGCTGCCAGACAAACAACGAGCAGCAAAACGATTCCTGCATAACGTATCATCATGATTCACCTCCGCAGAGCAACGACATGCAGGGCAGCCGGAACCAGGACCAGCGCTGCCAGGGCCGTGAAAAAGATGCCAAAATTGGCTGCCCAGCCAATGGATGCCATGGCACCGTAATCAGTCAGGGCCAGTGAGCCGAAACCGGCTATGGTGGTCACCGCCGACAGCAGAATGGAACGACCGGCCTGCACAAAGGCCTCCCCCTGCTGATCAGCACCAACCTCATGGCAGCGATGTCGCACATGCATACCGTAATCGCAGCCCATACCCACAATGGTCACCAGCACCATAATGTTCATAAAGTTAAACTTCATCCCCACCATGACCATAGTGCCCAACATGGCCACTATGCCAAACAGCACCGGCCCCAGGGCCACACCGATACCTGCCGGGCTCCGCAACTGCACCATCAGCAGCAGCAGTACCAACAGGCTGCCCAGCCCGATTCCGTTAATGGCACTGCTACGCACGGCATCCAGCAGCTCCCTGCTTACCAGATCGGTGCCGGTTACCCGTGCTGCAGGCAGGGCTGTGCCCAGATCCCGCACAACATCATCAGGCCGCAGCTGACCCGGTTTGAAGTAGAGGTACGTCAGAGCATGCCAGCCGTTTTGGTCCTGTACCAGGTGGCGTTCAACCACACTGCGCAACGGTGAAGCGGTCAGCTGTTTGATGATGGCCCCATCATCCAGCACCTGCCCCAGGCTTCCGGCCTGCAGCTGCTGCAGGTATGGCTCAAAGGCAGCACTGCTGAACCCTTTGGCGTGCAGTTGTTGCTGGAGTTGGTCAGCCACAAGTGCTGAAGGAGGCAACTGCGCCACCATAGCCTGCTGGTCTGAACGGCTGTTCATGGTCTGCCCCAGACTGGACCAGGCCTGCAGCTCCCCCCTGGCAGCCATTGCACCCACCAGCGCCCCTACGGCCTGATTGCGCTGCAGCACCTCGGCCTGGCTTGTGCCGTCCACTGCCACCAGCATACTCTTGGGGGCCAGGTTCAGATGTTCTTCCACCAGCTCCTGGGCACGAAACGCCTCGGAGTGTTGGGGTTGCAGGTTCTTAAGTTCAACATCAAAAGAAGAGTTGCGGGCAAACAGGCCAAACAGCAGCACCAGCAGCGCTGCACAGCACAGCAGCATCCGTGCGTGTCTGCCGCAAAACCGCCAGAGCGCTGCCAATCCCAGGGAAGGCAGCGGATGATAACTGCGCCGGCCTGCATCAATCCGCCGCAGCAGCAGCGGCATCAGGAACAGGTTGGCATACAGGGTAAAGATCACCCCCAACCCCACCAGCAGACCCAGTTCAGACAAGGCACGCACCTCAGCCCCGGCCAGGGCCAGAAACGGCAAGGCAGTGCTGGCCGCGGCAATGAACAACCCCTGACCCGTATCGGCAACGGCCAGACTTATGGCCTGATCAGTTGCAACGCCCCGGGTCCGTTCCCAGTGAAACCGGTCATAGAGATGAATGGAGTAATCGGCCCCCAGACCAATCAGCAGAGCCATAAAGGCAAAGGAGATGATATGGATGCTGCTGACCAGTAATCCCGCGCTGCCCAGGGCACAGACCACCCCCAGCGACACAAAGAGCGGGATCATCAGGGTTGGCCAGAGGTGGCGGTACATGGCAAAAAAGATGCCGGTCACCACCAGCAGAGATGAGCCGATGCAGGCCAGGATATTGGCCTTCATGGCCGCCTCGTCAATCACGGCACTGATATGGGCTCCTGCACAGGAGATCCGCACCGATGCACCCTCGCGGGCCTGATTGATGCCTGCCACCAGCTTGCGGGCAAAGACCATCTGCTGTACCGGCTGGGCAGGCTCGGCAATCATGATCAGCACCCGCTGATCGCGGGACATGAAATAGGGGGAATCAGGATCCATGGCAAGGGCCTGACTGCCGGCCTTGAGGCG
>DKFG01000268.1:5269-5615 GCA_002452325.1 Geobacter sp. UBA6802 | reverse complement strand
TACTATAACTTTGCTGTCTGATAAGCCGGTTACCGGTCACAGACTGCAAGCAATACAAGACACGAAAAAGGTTACTGCATGAAGTCGAGCAAATTTCCGATCTCCTTTGCCTTAACGTCATTTAACACTGCAACAGCCACACCGCATGAGCCGCCGACCACAGACACCACTGCCAAGGCGTCCGCCAAAATTCACCACCTGCCCACCAGCATCTGGAAGAAGATGGAGGGGCGCTCCGGTAACCCACTGGACAAAAGTATTGAACTGACCCGCGACTTCTTTTTCCGTGAGCAGCTGCCGGAGGGATACTGGTGGGCTGAGCTTGAATCCAACGTCACCATTACGG
>DKFG01000268.1:2954-5183 GCA_002452325.1 Geobacter sp. UBA6802 | reverse complement strand
GCCCCGGCGATCTCTCCACCACCATAGAGGCCTATTTTGCCCTGAAGCTGGCCGGTTATCCGGCCGATCACCCGGCCATGCAGAAGGCACGGGAGTTTATCCTGGCCAATGGCGGCATCCTCAAATCCCGGGTCTTCACCAAGATTTTTCTGGCCATGTTCGGCGAATTCTCCTGGCTGGGGGTCCCCTCGATGCCGATCGAACTGATGCTGCTGCCTGACTGGGCCTACCTGAATGTCTACGAGTTCTCCAGCTGGGCCCGGGCCACGGTTATCCCGCTGTCGGTGCTGATGGCCAACCGTCCGGTCTACAAACTGCCGCCCCAGGCGCGGGTGCAGGAGCTGTTCGTCCGTCCGCCCCGCCCCATTGACTACACCTTTACCAAGGAAGACGGTATCTTCTCGGTGAAGAACTTCTTCATCGGCATCGATCACCTGCTGAAGATCTACGAATCCAGTCCGATCCGCCCTTTCAAGAAGCTGGCCACTGAAAAGGTGGAGCAGTGGATCCTTGAACATGAGGAAAAGACCGGTGACTGGGGCGGCATCCAGCCGGCCATGCTGAACGCCATCCTGGCCCTGCACTGCCTGGGCTATGCCAACGACCATCCGGCCGTGGCAAAAGGGCTGGAGGCCCTGGCCAACTTCAGTATTGAAGATGACGACACCCTGGTGCTGCAGTCCTGCGTCTCACCGGTCTGGGATACCGCACTGGTGCTGCTGGCCATGCAGGAAGCCGGCATCCCCAAGGATCATCCGGCTCTGATCAAGGCATCCCAATGGCTTTTAGATCGTGAGGTCAGAATCAGGGGTGACTGGAAGATAAAATCACCTGATCTGGAACCGGGCGGCTGGGCCTTTGAGTTCCAGAATGACTGGTACCCTGATGTGGATGACTCGGCAGCGGTGATGATCGCCATCAAGGATATCAAGGTCAAGAACACCAAGGCCCGGCAGGATGCCATCAGACGCGGCATTGACTGGTGTCTGGGCATGCAGAGCGCCAACGGCGGGTGGGGTGCCTTTGACAAGGACAACACCAAGCACTTTCTGAACAAGATCCCCTTTGCCGACCNNACCCTCCCACCGCCGACCTGACCGGACGGATGCTGGAGCTGATGGGCAACTTCGGCTACACCAAAGATCATCCCCAAGCAGTATCGGCCCTGACGTTCATCAAGAAGGAGCAGGAACCGGAAGGTCCCTGGTTCGNNGCACCTGGTATGTGCTGATCGGCCTTGAGGCGATCGGCGAGGATATGAACCAACTGTACATAAAGAAGGCGGTCAACTGGATCAAGTCCAAGCAAAATCCTGACGGCGGCTGGGGTGAGGTCTGCGATTCATACTGGGACCGCAATCTGATGGGATGTGGTCCCAGCACCGCCTCCCAGACCGCCTGGGCCTTGATGGCCCTGATGGCTGCCGGAGAAGTGGGCTGTCAGGCAGCAGAGCGCGGGGTACAATATCTGCTGACCACCCAGAACCCCGACGGCACTTGGGATGAGGATGCCTTCACCGGCACCGGCTTCCCCAAGTTTTTTATGATCAAGTACCATATTTACCGCAACTGTTTCCCGCTGTCTGCCCTGGGCAGGTACCGCAGATTGACGGCAGCAACGGCGGCCTGATCGCGCAATCCGCTCTGCTGAAAAGCACGGAGAGCCCCGCTTGACCAGTCGGGGCTTTTCCAATGCCGGAGAATTGAAGAAATGCACTGTTTTGTCACCGGCGCTACCGGTTTTATCGGGGCCAGCATAGTACGGGAACTGCTGAAGGACGGCCATGCCGTTACCGTCCTGGTGCGCCCCGATTCCACCGTTGCCAACCTGGCCGGACTGCCGGTATCGGTCGTCCGGGGCAGTCTGCACGAGCAGCAGCAGCTGACAACAGCCATGATCGGCTGCGAGCGGGTCTTTCACGTTGCAGCCGATTATCGGCTCTGGTGTCCCGATCCCCAGGCCATGTACCACGCCAATGTTGATGGCACCCGCACCCTGCTGCAGGCTGCACTGGATGCAGGAGTCAGCCGGGTGGTCTACACCAGCAGCGTCGNNCGTCGGCACCCTGGGCAACCCCGGCGACGGCAGACCCGGTACTGAAACAACACCGGTCAGCTTTAGCGACATGGTGGGACACTACAAAAAAAGCAAGTTTCTGGCCGAGCAGGAAGCTGAAAAATTCATTGACAAGGGCTTGGGCCTGATTATAGTCAACCCCTCCACACCGGT
>DKFG01000268.1:0-2823 GCA_002452325.1 Geobacter sp. UBA6802 | reverse complement strand
CATCCTGGGCAACCGCAACCTGACCCTGCAGGAGATCTTCAGCATCCTGGCACAGCTGACCGGCCTGTCGGCACCAAAGCTCAGGCTGCCATACACCCCGATTCTGCTGGCAGCCTACCTCAATGAAGGACTCTCCCGGCTGACCGGCAAGGAACCGCTGATCCCCCTGGCCGGCGTGCAGATGGCCAGAAAATTCATGTTTTTTGATGCGACCAAGGCGGTACAGCAGCTTGGCTTGCCCCAGACGTCGGTAGAACAGGCCCTGGAACGGGCGATTGCCTGGTTTCGTGCCAACGGCTACGCATCATAACGAGGTATACCCATGTTACTTGAAGAGATACAGAGCCCTGCTGACTTAAAAAAGCTTTCCGTGGACCAGCTCCCTGCCCTGGCAGACGAGGTCCGCGAGTTTCTACTGGCCACGGTCTCAGAAACCGGCGGTCACCTGGGCTCCAACCTCGGTGCAGTGGAACTCACGCTGGCCCTGCACTACTGCTTCACCACCCCCATGGACAAGATCGTCTGGGATGTGGGGCATCAGGCCTATACCCACAAGATTCTGACCGGCAGACGGGAACAGTTTCATACACAGCGCCAGTACAAGGGGATTTCAGGTTTTCCTAAGCGCAGCGAATCTGAGCATGACGCCTTTGGGGTGGGACACGCCTCCACCTCCATCTCAGCCGGACTGGGCATGGCAGTAGCCGATGACCTTGACAAGCAGAAGAACAAGGCGATCGCAGTGATCGGCGACGGGTCGCTGACCGGCGGCATGGCGTACGAGGCCCTCAACCAGGCGGGGCACCTGAAGAAAAACCTGATTGTCGTCCTGAACGACAACGAGATGTCCATCTCAAAGAACGTGGGGGCTTTTAGCGCCTTTGTCTCACGCAAGATGACCACCCGTCATTTCCGCGAGCTGAAACGGGAGATGAAGGAACTGCTGACCAATATCCCGGCCTTTGGCAAGGATATCCTCAAGTTTGCCCGCCGGGCGGAAAACTCGCTGAAAGGGTTCCTGACGCCGGGCGCCCTGTTCGAGGCGTTGGGGTTTGACTATATCGGTCCGATCGACGGTCACGACCTGCCTAATCTGATTGAGATCTTCAACAATGCACGTGAATTTGAAGGGCCGCTGCTGATCCATGTCATGACCACCAAGGGCAAGGGCTATCATCCGGCCGAATCCATGCCGGATAAATTCCACGGCGTAGGGGCCTTTGACCTTTCCACCGGCAAGGCCCCGGCCAAGGCTGCCTCCCTCTCCTACACCGAAGTATTTGGCCGCACTCTGCTGGAACTGGCCCAGGAAGATCCCAAGGTGGTTGCCATCACGGCTGCCATGCCGGACGGCACCGGTCTCAACTACTTTGCCGAAGCCCTGCCGGAGCGGTTTTTTGATGTGGGGATCGCCGAGCAGCACGGCATCTGCTTTGCCGCCGGACTGGCTGCCGACGGATTCAAGCCGGTGGCTGCCATCTACTCATCCTTTATGCAGCGGGCATACGATCAGGTCTTTCATGACGTCTGCCTGCAGGATCTGCCGGTGGTGATCGCCATGGACCGCGGAGGTCTGGTAGGGGATGACGGCCCCACTCACCACGGCGTGTTTGACCTTTCTTTCATGCGCCACCTGCCGAACCTGACCTTTATGGCGCCAAAGGACGAGAACGAGCTGCGTCACATGCTCAAGACCGCACTGGAGCTGCGCAAGCCGGTGGCACTGCGTTATCCGCGCGGCGCCGGCTACGGCGTGCCGCTGGACAACAAGCTCCAGTCCCTGCCGATCGGCAAAGGAGAACTGCTGCGGGAAGGCACTGATCTCACCATCATTGCTATCGGCTCAACCGTCATGCCGGCAGTACAGGCTGCTGAACGGCTGGCTGGCGCCGGTATCAATGCAGCCGTGGTCAACGCCCGTTTCATCAAGCCGCTGGACAAGTCACTGATACTGGATCAGGCCAAGAAGACCGGCCGGATCATCACGGTAGAAGAGAACGTACTGCAGGGCGGCTTCGGCAGTGCGGTGCTGGAACTGCTGCAGGACAGTGGCCTGTACCAGATACCGGTCAAACGGCTCGGTATCCAGGACCAGTTTGTTGAGCAGGGTACTCAGTCTCAGTTGCGTCACGATGTGGGCATTGATGCTGAAGGTATTGCTGCTGCTGTAGAAGCGTTTCTGAAGAACTGAAAGGACTAACCCAATGCGTTTTCCCTGGCGTCTCAATTACGACCTGACTAAATACATCATCAAGAACAACATTCAGAAGATTGAGCGGTTTCCGCTGGTGTTGATGCTGGAGCCGACCCACCTCTGCAACCTGGCCTGCTCCGGCTGCGGCAGGATTCGCGAGTATGCCGATACTATCAGCGATATGATGTCGCTGGAGGACTGCCTCAAGTCGGTTGATGAGTGCCCGGCGCCGGTGGTCACCATCACCGGTGGCGAGCCGTTACTCTACCCCCACATCTTTGAGCTGGTTAAAGGGGTGCTTGATCGCGGGCGTCACATCATGTTCTGCACCAACGCGGTGCTGATGGAGCAGACCCTTGACAAGATGCCATTGCACCCCAACCTGACCTTCAACGTCCACATGGACGGGCTTGAAGAGACCCATGACCGGATTCTGGAACGTAAAGGCTGCTTCAAGACCGGCATGGCCGCCATCAAGGCTGCCAAGGCTAAGGGGTTCAGAGTCTGCACCAACACTACTATCTTCACCGACACCGATCTGGTGGAGATCGAGATGCTGTTCTCCCAACTGGAGGAGATGGGGGTAGACGGCATCCTGGTGGCACCCGGCTTCAGCTACGAGGCGGTTG
>DKFG01000216.1:4938-5428 GCA_002452325.1 Geobacter sp. UBA6802 | reverse complement strand
ATGGCGCCAAGGTATTCCTGGGCTCTGCTGAACTGGGCGCCGTTGCTGCCAAGATGGGCAAGCTGCCTACACCGGCAGAGTTCCTGGCCATCTACAACGAGAAGGTTGCTCCTAATAAGGATAAAATCTATCGTTACCTGCAGTTTGATGAGATGGAAGGCTACAAGTAACCACGATTGAACAGCTGTGTCGGAAGCCCCTGTTCAGGCCTGTCCTGACAGGGGCTTCTTGCTGTCGATCATCTCTGTTGCAGACACGGTCTTCTGGCGGTTGGGACTGCCGTAGTACCCGCCCTGCGGTGCGGTTATAAGATGCAACAGGATATCAGATAATTAGCCTAAAAAATGGTTGCAGCCCAATCACCCCTTATGGTATAAACCTTTCCTCGTTGCATAGTGCTGGCAGAGTATAACTCTTCTATATAAGAGGGATTTTATGACAAAAGCAGATATAGTTGAACGGATACATCAGAAGATAGGTCTCTCCAAGA
>DKFG01000216.1:0-4897 GCA_002452325.1 Geobacter sp. UBA6802 | reverse complement strand
AAGATCAAGATCGCCGGTTTCGGTAACTTTGTGGTCAAGCAGAAGGCAGACCGTCGTGGGCGTAACCCCCAGACTGGTGAGGCCATCACCATCACCGCCCGTCGCATCCTGACCTTCAAGCCCAGTCAGGTCCTTAAAAACAGCATTAACGGCGAAGAGTAGTCGGCACCCCCGAAAGTCCTGGTATGCTTTTACCCGGTATCCCGGACAAGACCTACTTCAAGATCGGTGAGGTCGCCCGTTACACTGCAGTAAAAACCTCGGTTCTCAGATTCTGGGAAACGGAGTTTCCGTTTCTCTCCCCAGAAAAAAGCTCCACCGGCCAACGGCTCTACACCAAGCAGGATATTGCCCTGGTACAGCAGATCAAACAGCTGCTGTATCAGGACAAATACACCATCGAAGGGGTGCGAAAGAAGCTGGCACCCCGTTCATCCTCACCATCATCTGCCACTGCACTGACCTGCCCAGATAATGCACAAGCGCTGCTTCGGCACGTCCGTCAAGAGTTGCTGGCAATCAGGGCTGTTCTGTAGCGACAAACTTACAATCGTTCGGTATCCTGGCGATTTCGGTCTGTTGTGATCAGTCGGCAGGGATTATCGATGTGCTCTCCTGGCTGGTCGATCCGCGCGGGTTTGACCCGGCCTGGGTTGCGGCGGTGCAGGAGCTGATGGGGCGTTTGAGCAGCGAGCAGAATAAACGGTTCAAAGGTTGAAACAGGCGATTAAGGAGTTTTTGGCCCCCTATGTTTGATTACAATTAGATAGCGTCGTCAATAACCTCAATCTGGTGTTCTGTTTGCCAAGCCGTTGTTGTTGGAGGAGCTGGGACGGGTGTTGGGACTGTCCCTGGCGGGCAGTGCCCTGTAAAAAAGTTGTTGACCAGTGGCTAAATCCTGTTGTATACCATGCGGACTGTTTCAGCCCATCCTGAAGCGGCACGCAGCAACAATCGGGGCTATAGCTCAGCTGGGAGAGCGCTTGAATGGCATTCAAGAGGTCAGCGGTTCGATCCCGCTTAGCTCCACCATAAAAAACAGACGGATTGCATCCGTACAAAAAAGCCTCTGAGCAATCAGAGGCTTTTTTAGTAAACTATCCGTCACCTCACCTTTTTTGATTATAAACTCTTTCCTCTTGAAGGAGACGTTATGTCCTCTTTTACCACTGCCCAGCTGCGTACCTGGGATAAGCAGTATGTCTGGCATCCCTTTACCCAGATGCAGGACTGGCTGGCTGATGAGCCGCTGGTGATTGTGCGTGGTGAGGGGTGCTGGCTGGTGGATTCGGACGGCAACCGCTATCTTGATGGTGTTGCCTCCATGTGGACCAACGTGCATGGCCATTGTCACCCCGAGCTGAACCAGGCGCTGGCTGACCAGGCAGCCCGGCTTGAGCATGCTACGCTGCTGGGGCTGGCCGGTGAGCAGTCGGTCCTGCTGGCCAGACGCCTGATCGGGATTGCCCCTCCGGGTCTGACCAAGGTGTTTTATTCCGACAACGGATCAACGGCGGTGGAGGTGGGGCTGAAGATGGCCTACCAGTACCACTGCCACAAGGGTGAGCCGCAGCGCAGCCGGTTCATCCGGCTGCAGCATGCCTATCATGGCGACACCATCGGCTCCATGAGCGTTGGCGGTGTTGCCATTTATCACGAAACCTTCCGACCGCTGTTGTTTTCAACGGTCGAGGCACCAGCCCCCTACTGCTACCGTTGTCCGCTGGGCAAAAATGATCCGTCAACCTGTGGTCTGGCCTGTCTGGGTGCCCTTGAGCAGCTGATGGCACAGCAGAGCGAGCATCTGGCCGGTATGGTGATTGAGCCGCTTTTACAGGGTGCCGGCGGCATGCTGGCGCATCCGGAAGGGTACCTGCGCGGTGTGCGCGAGCTGTGCAGCCGCTACGGGGTGCTGTTGATTGCCGATGAGGTAGCCACCGGGTTCGGGCGGACCGGCAGGATGTTTGCCTGCGAGCATGAAGGGGTGACACCGGATATCATGGCCATCTCAAAGGGGCTGTGTGCCGGGTACTTGCCGCTTGCCGCCACCCTGGCCACTGAAGCGATCTATCAGGCTTTTCTGGGTAACTATACCGAGTTGAAGACCTTTTTCCACGGCCACACCTTTACCGGCAACCCCCTGGCCTGTGCCGTTGCCCTGAAGAGTCTGGAACTTTTTGAGCAGAACCGGCTGCTGGAGTCAGTTCAGGAGCGCAGCGGACAGTTGGCCGCATGGTTGGAGAAACTGGCAGCCCATCCGCAGGTGGGTGAGGTGCGTCAGTGCGGTCTGGCTGCAGGTATTGAGCTGGTGCGGGACAAGGCAACCAAAGAACCGTACCCGTGGGAGGAGAAGCGCGGTATCAGGGTTTGTCTGGAGGCACGCAAACACGGCGTCTTTTCGCGACCGCTGGGCAATACAATGGTGGTATTTCCGCCTTTGGCCATTACCGGTCAGGAGCTTGATCTGTTGATGGAAGGGCTTGAACAGGCAATTGAGGTGGTAAC
The DNA here is from genome assembly GCA_002452325.1 of Geobacter sp. UBA6802. Taxonomy (GTDB): domain Bacteria; phylum Desulfobacterota; class Desulfuromonadia; order Geobacterales; family Pseudopelobacteraceae; genus Trichlorobacter. Next base: position 2,392 of record DKFG01000216.1, on the reverse strand, counting down.
CGACTAACCCTCTGGCAACTCTTCCGTCGGGCCTTCTTCTGTCTGCTGCACCAGGGCAGCCGCTTCCTGCTCCTGGCGCTCCTGCTCCTGGCGGGTCAGCCAGGCTTGTTCCAGATCTTGGGCTGCTACCTCCAGGCTGCTGAGACTCAGTCGCCGCAGCCCTCCCTCGCTGCTGTTTTCTATCAGGCTGATTGGCCCTTCCTCCGCGTGTGAGAACTCCTCTACTGCTGAGCCCAGACAGATGGTTACCCCTTCGTGGATGCGGTCCTTGATGTTGATCTTGGCATTTGAACCGGACGGACGGCGGTTGCGCACCTCTACAATGGCCGCCATCAGGCGCTGCTTTTCAGTCCCCAGCTGGTTAAGGGCGGTTAGCTCTTTGGTGCGACCGATCTTTTCCTGAAGTTCTTCCAGTTGTTTCAGCAAGACCTGCATCCGGTCAAGGTCGTGGTAGTCAACACCGCTGTGCAGGCGGGTCTTGATCGCTGACGGCGCCCCCAGACGTTTGGCTTCGATACCGGACAGGGCTACATACTCCCCCCCTGCCAGCTGACCGCCGATGATGGCTGCTCGGCAATGGATGGTGCAGTTACGCAGTTCCACCGCCACCTGCAGGGTACCCCAGCACTCGACACTGCAGTCATGGATGAACTGGGCGCTGAGGGAGCCGCCGCAGAGGATGCTGCCTTTGCCCTGGGCGTCCATGCCGCAGAACTCAATGTTGCCGTGAGAAATCAGACGACAGGCCCCGATATTGCCGGTGATCTTAAGCCCTTTACTGGCGCTGACCTGAAAACCGTCCAGCACATCACCCCGTATCTCCACAAAGCCGTTGAAGCGAATGTTGCCGATACTGAAATCAACATCACCGTCGACCACATACTCCTCAACCACCTGTATGGTATCCCCCTCAAGCTTGACCCTGCCGTGCAGCTCGGCAAACAGCAGCTCGCCGTTTTCGCCGCCTGCCCGGACGTTTTGTCCCGGTTTAAGCTGCAGCGGCTTGCCCGGTTCTGCCGGTACCGGCTTGTTGCGTACGGTCCTTCCCGGCGTTCCGGAGGTGGGGGGGAGAATCCTGCCGATCTCCTGATCCGGTTCAACATTGATGAACTGCTGGATATTGCGGAAATCAATCGAGTGTTCTGAGGGGCTTTGATCAGTCTGTTCGTTGTTGGCCGTTGAGTCGGTTGCAGCTTCATTTCCGTAGACCAGCCGACCATTCTCACCCGGCTGGGCTGGCAGACCGCAGGCAACAGTGCCGGTGGCGTTTTTGCCGGACCGGATCTCGGCCAGCAGGCGTTCAATTCCAGCCTCGTCAATACCTACGCAGATGCCGTCACCGGCCAGCAGTCCCTTGATCTCATCGATCCCCGGTGCGGTGCCTTCTGGTTTGATATCCAGGTGCGCCAGGCACTCCATCTCATCGGCGGAGAGGCTCAGGATCAGCTGCCAGCCGCTTTGTGCATGATAAAAGCGCTGGCCGTCCTGTTTGGCTTCTGCTTTTGGCGTGCTTTGATTATTCATGGCTGCTCCAAAGTGTGTAAGCTGTTGCAGCCTAGCACAGAATTACCCTGAAACGGTATGAAATCATTGCAGCGGCAGTTGCCCTGTGCGATAGTCGCACCCATTCCTGATGCAGTCGGATGAGTGCCATGAACGAACAGATACGGATACTGGTTATTGATGACGACGAACCAGGTCGGCAGGTAATGGAGCTATTGCTGAAAAAGGCCGGTTATGCCCCCCTGTCGGCAGGTGATGGCGCCAGTGGTATAGCGCTGGTCAGGGAAGGGCGTGCCGATCTGGTGCTGGTGGACCTGTTTTTGCCGGACCGCAATGGCATTGAGATCCTGCGGGAGATCCGCCAGGTAGCTCCGGAGTTGGAGGTGGTGGTGATTACCGGCCACGCCTCGGCTGAAACAGCGGTGCAGGCGATGAAGGAAGGGGCCTTTGATTACATCACCAAGCCGGTGAACTTCGAAGAGCTGAAGATTGTAATTGCCAAGGCCCGCGAAAAGCAGCGCCTGACTTTGGAAAACGTCTACCTGCGCAAGCAGCTGCAGACCCGTTTTGAGTTCAAAAACATCATTGGCGGATCCCCTGCCATGCAGCGGGTTTTTGAGCGGATGCAACGGATTATCAAAACCGACTCCACCGTGCTGATCTTGGGGGATTCAGGCACTGGCAAAGAGCTGGTTGCCCGGGCCCTGCACTATAATGGTCGGCGTAAGTCCCATCCCTTTGTGGCGGTTAACTGCGGCGCCATTCCGGAAACCCTGCTGGAGAGTGAGCTGTTTGGCCATGCCAAAGGAGCCTTTACTGGTGCAATGCGTGACAAGGTGGGCAAATTTGAGGCAGCTAACCACGGCACGATCTTTCTGGACGAGATCGG
>DKFG01000142.1:2534-8318 GCA_002452325.1 Geobacter sp. UBA6802 | reverse complement strand
CGGCTCTTCCGGAAAGACCTGCTGGCCACGGTCCTTGACCTTTCACTGCTCCGCCGTATCGAGAGGCACCTCGAGGATTACAACGTGACATTCCGGGGCTTTCGTCCCCTGGCCCGGATTGAATGCACCGATATCACCATCTCGATGGGTGAGATCGTTGTCAATGCAGTTCGTCCGCCATACCACGACGAGGATATCATTCTCGCACCGGATGACGAGTCTTTTGCACGGGCTCTCGCGCTTCGAATAGCATGGGTCAACCTGTTCGAGAAGATGAAGTTCGAATACTCTCCAGGACTCTCTCTGCCTCTCGTTCTCATGGATAACGAACGTTTTGAAGATACGGTGATGTTTATTCTGGAGAAGCTCTCCGTTGCCGGAGTACCATGCATCAACATCTCTTCGGGGGAGAACAGGGACGGTGTGACAATGTCACTGAAAGGGGTGGCCACAAGTTGGGGGCCCCTTGACACGCAGGCAGAGCTCTTTGCCAGGAATTCCATAGAGCTCTCCGGGGGCAGGTTCAAACACCGGTCAAGCGGAGATGAATTCTGCATCGAATTAACATACCCTGTCGGCGAGACCGGGAGTATGAATAATGCGGATGCAGGAGAAATATCATAGATGTGACTGTGCATGGAGAAAACCCCCCGGATCATCCGGTTATCAGGGCGCATCGATGCCACGACGGCGCCTGGAATGGAGGAAGAACTATCTTCCGGAATAGAAGAAGGTACACGGGCAATGATCATCGATCTCGAAGCAGTGGAGTACATGAGCAGTGCAGGACTTCGTGTTCTCCTGTCAGCGCTCAAAAAAATGAGATCGGTTGGCGGAGAGATGCGGCTCTCCTCCCTGCAGCCGCACGTCCGGGAAGTCTTTGAAATGACAGGTTTTTCACGTCTGTTCACGATCTGTGCAGATATCGGCGATGCACAATCGAGTTTTTAAACCCGTCACAATTCTCTCTCTTCTCTTCCATACGGCCGGTTCTGCGGAATAAAACCGACATGTATGTACAATAATGTATATATTTATACAACACATACATGGATCTCATGAAGACCAAGATCCTTCTGGACGAGGAAGAGATTCCGCGAAGATGGTATAACATCATGGCAGACCTCCCCTCGCCACTTGATCCACCCCTCCATCCACAGACCGGTAAACCGGTCGTTCCTGACGACCTTTCAGCCATCTTTCCGATGGATCTCATCCGCCAGGAGATGAGCCCCGAGCGTTTCATCGATATCCCCGAAGACGTGAGAGATGTTCTCCGCCTCTGGAGACCAAGTCCTCTCTACCGGGCAAACCGCCTGGAAAAGTTCCTCAAGACGCCAGCACGGATCTATTACAAGTACGAAGGGGTAAGCCCCCCCGGGAGCCACAAACCGAATACAGCCGTAGCACAGGCGTACTACAACATGAAGGAAGGCAAGGAGCGTATCGCCACCGAGACCGGTGCCGGCCAGTGGGGCTCGGCCCTGGCGCTCGCCACCTCCAAGTTCGGCCTGGAGTGCAAGGTGTTCATGGTGCGGGTCTCCTACGACCAGAAACCCTACCGCAAGTTCATTATGCAGGCCTACGGCGGCGAGGTGGTCGCCAGCCCGAGCCAGGACACCAAAACCGGCCGCGCCCTGCTGGCCGAGTTTCCCGATACCCCCGGCTCGCTCGGGATGGCCATCTCCGAGGCGCTTGAGGATGCCAGCAGCCGCGACGACACCAACTATGCCCTGGGTTCGGTGCTCAACCATGTGGTCCTGCACCAGACCATCGTCGGCCTGGAGGCCAAGAAGCAGCTGGAAATCGCCGGCGAGTACCCGGACGTGGTCATCGGCTGCTGCGGCGGCGGTTCCAACTTCGCCGGCCTGGTGGCGCCGTTCGTGCCCGATTACCTCGAAGGCAAAAAGATCGAGTTTCACGGCTACGAGCCGGCCTCCTGCCCATCCATGACCGCCGGCAAACTCGCCTACGATTCCGGCGACGTGGCCATGATGACGCCGCTGTTGTACATGTACACCCTCGGCCACGATTTCGTGCCGCCGGGCATTCACGCCGGGGGGTTGCGCTACCATGGCATGGCACCCATCGTCTCCGCGCTGGTGCGCGAAGGCATTGTCCAGCCCAAGTCGGTCCACCAGATGGAGTGCTTCGAGGCCGGCATCCTCTTTGCCCGCACCGAGGGCATCATCCCGGCGCCCGAGAGCAACCACGCCATCCGCGGGGCGATCATCGAGGCCATGAAGGATCCCAAGGAGGAAAAGACCATCCTGTTCAACCTCTCCGGTCACGGCTTCATGGATATGACCGCCTACGACGATTATCTCTCCGGCAAGCTGGAGGATTACGAGTATCCGGCAGAACTGGTGCAGGAGTCGCTCAAACACCTGCCAAAGGTGAACCTGTAAAACAATCCACGAAACACGGAGGCACGGAGACACGGAGTTTTTTAACAGAAATGACTTTTGATTTTCTCTGTGCCTCTGTGTCTCCGTGTTAAAACGAGATGGTTAAAATCAAGATTTGCGGCATAACCAGCCCCGAGGACGCCCTGATTGCTGTTGAAGCGGGAGCGGACGCCTTGGGGTTTGTCTTTTACCAGGAATCCCCCCGCCATATCTTTCCGGAAGAAGCAGCCCGGATCATCAACCTGTTGCCGCCATTCGTGCAGGCAGTGGGACTGTTCGTAAACGAGACACCGGAAACCGTGAATCAGATTAGTCGTGACTGCCGACTAGGCCTGGTACAGCTGCACGGTGATGAGACGCCCGACTACTGCCGCACAATTGAACAGCGGGTGATGAAGGCCTTTCGGGTTCGCACCCTGACCTGCCTTGACCCGATCACCGGCTTTCATCCGGCAGCCTGCCTGCTGGACGCCTATTCGCCCTCCTTCTACGGCGGCACCGGCACCAGCTTCAATTGGGAGATCGCCCGCGAGGCGGTACGACGGAGCCACAAGATTGTACTGGCAGGGGGGCTTACCCCGGACAACGTGGCCGAAGCGATCCGTCAGGTACAACCTTACGGGGTAGATGTCTCCAGCGGAGTGGAGTCGGCACCGGGGAAAAAGGATGCGGAGAAGGTACGGGCGTTTATACGCAATGCAAAGGAAATCAATACACCATGAAACAACCTGATAAACGCGGCCACTTTGGTATTCACGGCGGCCGGTATGTGCCGGAAACCCTGATGCCGGCCCTGAAAGAACTGGAAGAGGCCTACGCTCACTACAAACACGACCGGGAGTTCAAGCAGGAGTTTGCGTACTACCTGCGTGAATATGTGGGCCGCCCCTCGCCGCTCTACTTTGCCGAGAAATTGACCCGACAGCTGGGCGGGGCAAAGATCTACCTGAAGCGGGAAGATCTGAACCATACCGGTGCCCACAAGGTCAACAACACCATTGGCCAGGGCTTACTGGCCCGCCGTATGGGCAAGCAGCGGGTGATTGCCGAGACCGGCGCCGGTCAGCACGGCGTGGCCACTGCCACCATTGCGGCCCTGTTCGGCATGTCCTGTGAAGTTTTCATGGGTGAAGAGGATATCCGTCGTCAGGCCCTGAACGTCTTCCGGATGAAGCTGCTGGGGGCCGGTGTGACACCGGTTACTGCCGGGACCGCCACCCTGAAGGATGCCATGAATGAGGCGCTGCGGGACTGGGTCACCAATATCCGCACCACCTTCTACGTGATCGGCACCGTGGCCGGACCGCATCCCTACCCGATGATGGTGCGCGACTTCCAGTCCGTCATCGGTACTGAGGCAAAGAGGCAGCACAAGAAGGTTGAAGGACGCCTGCCTGACGCGCTGGTGGCCTGTGTCGGCGGCGGGAGTAACGCCATGGGCCTGTTCTACCCCTTTCTGAATGACACAGGAGTAAGGCTGATCGGTGTGGAGGCAGCCGGTCACGGCATCGAGACCGGTGCCCATGCTGCACCGCTCTGTGCCGGCAAGCCCGGAATTTTACATGGCCAGCGCAGCTATCTGCTGCAGGACGAGCACGGTCAGGTGGCCAACGCCCACTCCATCTCGGCTGGCCTTGATTACCCCGGCGTGGGACCGGAGCATGCCTGGCTGAAAGATACTGGCCGGGCAGAGTATGTCTCGATCACCGATGATGAGGCGCTTGCCGCCTTCCAGCGCCTGACCCGTGAAGAGGGGATCATGCCTGCCCTGGAATCGTCCCATGCCATTGCCCATACCCTCAAGCTGGCCCCCACCATGCCCAAGGACCAGACCATTGTAGTCTGCCTCTCTGGCCGGGGCGACAAAGATATTCACACCGTTGCAGATGCGCTGGGCGTAAAGTTCTGATATACTGCTTCTCACTCAACCCCACCCAGGAGGTCTGTATGCGACTGTTGACCCGCTCTGATTTTGATGGACTGGTCTGTGCCGTACTATTGAAGGAAGCCGGAATTATCGACTCTTACAAGTTCGTCCACCCCAAGGATGTGCAGGACGGCAAAGTTGAGGCCACAGAAAATGATGTACTGGCCAACATCCCCTACATCCCGGGTTGCGGTCTCTGGTTTGACCACCATATGAGCGAGGATGAACGGCTCAAGTTCATGTATGACTTCAAGGGGGAGAGCCGCTGGGAAAAGAGCTGCGCCCGGGTGATCTACGACTACTACGGCGGTGCCGAAAAGTTTCCCGGCATTGAGGAGATGATGATCGCCGTGGACAAGACCGATTCCGGCGACCTGACCGTGGATGAGGTTCTAAATCCTCAAGGCTGGATCCTGCTCTCCTTTATGATGGACCCCCGCACCGGCCTGGGACGTTATAAGGACTACCGGATCAGCAACTACCAGCTGATGGAAGAGCTGATTGAGATGTGCCGTACCATGAAGATTGAGGAGATCCTGAAAAATCCTGATGTCCAGGAACGTGTGCTGCGCTACAACCAGCAGGAGGCGCTCTACAAGCAGATGATTTTGGCAAACTCACGCGTTGACAGCAAGGTACTGATCATCGATCTGCGCAATGTTGATGAAATCGTCACCGGGAACCGCTTTGTGGAGTACAGCCTCTACCCTGATGTTGTCACCTCGGTACGGATTTTATGGGGCCTGAACAAACAGAACACCGTCTTTGCCGTGGGTCACAGCATCATCAACCGCAGCTCAAAGGTCAATGTCGGTTCACTGATGCTGAAAAACGGCGGCGGCGGCCACTTCCAGGTGGGAACCTGCCAAGTAGACAACGAGCGGGTTGAAGAAGCCCTGCAGGAAGTGGTGACAGCACTCAACGCCTGATCATTCAGCACACTGTTTAGCATCACTAAAAGCCGCGTTTTTGCGGCTTTTTTTATTGACGCTGCCGCCCTGATCAGGTATCTAGCAAAAACTCGTTTTATTTTTTACAGGGAGGTTAGACGATGCATCTTGTTGACCAGATCAAGGAAAAGGCAAAGAAGAATCAGCAGACCGTGGTACTGCCTGAAAGCTACGATGAGCGAATGCTGTACGCTGCAGAAAAGATCGTTAAGGAAGGACTGGCCAAGCTGGTAATCCTGGGAGATCCGGCCAAGATTCAGGCTGAAGCCACTGCTAAAGGGATCAACCTTACCGGAGTTGAGCTGCTTAACCCGACCGACTCCCCCAAGCTTGATCAGTATGTTGCCGACTTTGTAGAGCTACGCAAATCCAAAGGCATGACCCCGGAAGAAGCCAAGAAACTGCTGACTGCAGAAGACAACCTCTACTACGCCGGCATGATGGTCAGAAGCGGTGATGCAGGCGGTGAAGTTGCCGGTGCCACCGGCACCACCGGCAA
>DKFG01000142.1:2220-2430 GCA_002452325.1 Geobacter sp. UBA6802 | reverse complement strand
CCCAGGCCCTGGCCGAGATCGCCGTTGCCACGGCTGGTAACTGCAAGGCGTTTTTGGATGTGGATGCCCGGGTCGGTATGCTCTCCTTCTCCACCAAAGGCAGCGCCAGCCATGCCGATGTGGACAAGGTTACCAAGGCGGTTGAGATAGCCAAGACCATCAAGCCTGACATCCAGATCGATGGTGAGCTGCAGGCCGATGCGGCCCTGC
>DKFG01000142.1:0-2175 GCA_002452325.1 Geobacter sp. UBA6802 | reverse complement strand
CCTACAAGCTGGTGGAGCGGGTGGCCGGCGCCGAGGCAGTGGGGCCGATCATCCAGGGCCTGGCCAAGCCGGTCAACGACCTCTCCCGCGGCTGTTCGGTAGATGACATTGTCAACGTCGTAGCGATCACGGCGGTGCAGGCCGGGGCGTAACCACAGAAAATCGACTATCCTCTGAATACAAAAGCCGCCTCCCGAATCGGGGGCGGCTTTTGTTGTGTAACCAATGCAGATGATCTTGATCAGTACGCCTCTTTGTTCTCCAGCAGGTCCTTTTCTGTAACCGGATCGCGGAACAGGCGGTAGGCCCAGATCTTGTACAGTATGACCGTTGGTACAAAGATAAAGGCAACCACGGTCATGATGGTCAGGGTGTACTGGCTTGAGGATGAGTTGAAGATGGTCAGACTGTAAGCCGGATCCAGAGTTGAGGGGATCAGGTTAGGGAACAGGCCGGTCACGCCGGTTGACACTACAAAAACGATCGTAATGCAGGAGGCGGTAAAGGCCCTCAGTGCCTGCTGCTTGATCATGAAGTATTGAACCGCAACAAGGGCTAACACCGCAATCAGCGGAACAATAAACAGCACCGGCGCCTTGACGTAGTTGTCATACAGCTTGGTGGCGTAGGCGGTGTGCCCCAGGAACACCACCGCAATCAGCAGCAGCGGGATCCAGAGCAGCTTGGCCATGGCAAAGGCACGGGCCGAAAGCTCGCCGGTGGTCTTGACCGTCGCATACAACGAGCCATGCACCGCAAACAGCAGTACAAACAGCAGGCCGGTTATGATGCCGTAAGGGTTCAACAACGACAGCAGGCCGCCGTGGTAACCGGCTGCATCCATCGGCAGCCCCATGAAGATGTTGCCAAAGGCCACGCCAAACAGCAGCGCCGGTAGAAAGCTGGATACGATCATGGCGATATCCCAGCCTTTTTTCCACTCAGGACGGTCGATCTTACCCCGGAATTCAAAGGAAACACCGCGCACAATCAGAGAAAACAGCAGCAGCAGCAACGCCGTATAAAGGTAACTGAACATCAGGGCGTAGGTGGTAGGAAAGGCGGCAAAGGTGGCGCCTCCGGCGGTCAGCAGCCAAACCTCGTTACCATCCCAGACCGGACCGACGCTGTTGATCAAAAGGCGCTTCTCAGTATCGTTCTTGGCAATGATGCCGGACATGAAGCCGACACCAAAGACAAAGCCGTCCAGCATAAAGTAAACCGCCCACAACACTGCCCACAGGACAAACCAAGTAATCTGAAGCATTTCCATATTACGCCACCTCCTTGGCCGGGATCATGCCTGAGGTTTCCGGTTCAGGCCCTTTTCTGGCGTACTTTGCCAGCAGATAGATATCAATAGCGCCCAACAGGCCGTAAAGAGCCGTAAAGCCGATCAGTGAACCAGCCACCTGCGTCAGAGAAACCGATTTTGACACGCTGTCGGCAGTCTTGAGCACTCCGTAGACTGCCCAGGGCTGACGCCCCAGCTCAGCCACCAGCCAGCCCAGCTGAGCAGCTATATAGGGAAGCGGAATAGCCAGAACCATAATGCCGAGGAATATCTTAAAATCAACGAACCGCTTCCAGCGGGGCATGATCATTGCCAGGAATGCCAGACCAGCAATCAGCGCGCCAAGACCGGCCATGATGCGGAAGCTTAAATATACCGGCAGCACCGGCGGGCGTTCCTCTTTGGGGAACTCCTTCAGGCCCTTTACCTCACCGTTGGTGTCGTGAAACGCCAGAAAACTGAGGGCACCGGGCACCGAGGCAGTGGCCACGGCATTGCGCTCGTTGGCCGCATCAGGCCAGAGCAGCAGGTGCATCGGGGCGTTACGCTGGGTCTCCCAGACTGATTCCATGGCAGCAAACTTGCTGGGCTGCACCTTGGCGATCTCCACGGCGTGGAAGTCACCGGTCAGGGCAACAACCAAGCTTGCAACAAACGAAAACACTGCGGCGGTTTTGAAGGAGCGGGTAAAGAAATCGATCTCATTTTTCTTCAGCAGGTGCCAGGCAGCGATCCCCATTACAAAAAAACCGGCAACCACATACCCGGAGGTAAGCGTATGCAGAAACTTGATCAATGCGTAAGGGTTGGCTACGATTGCCAGAAAGTCGGTCATTTCGGCCCGTCCGTTACGCAGCACAAAACCGACCGGCTTCTGCATC
>DKFG01000237.1 GCA_002452325.1 Geobacter sp. UBA6802 | reverse complement strand
CTGGCCCTGACCCTGGATGCCTGCGGTTCTCTCAAAGGCAGCGGGGTTGATCAGCAGCTGGTCGATTTTCTGGTGCAGCAGCAGGTACCGGCAACCCTGTTTATCAATGCCCGCTGGATTGACGCCAACCCTGAGCTGTTCAGGCAACTGGCTGCCAACCCGCTGTTCGAGATNNTCGCCAACCACGGTATGTGGCACAAGCCGGCCTCAATCAACGGGCGCAGTATCTACGGGATCGACGGGACCAAAGATGTGGCGGAACTGGTACAGGAGATTGAGCTGAACGCCCGCAAGATTGAGGGGATTACCGGCAAGCGGACCAGCTGGTACCGCTCAGGCACCGCCTATTATGATGAGTATGCCGTGCAGGTCGCGCAGGCCCTGGGGCATGAGGTGATCGGGTTCAGTGTGTTGGGGGATGCGGGGGCCACCTACCGTGCCGAGCAGGTCAAGGCCGCCCTGCTGACCTCAAGGCCGGGAGATATCATCATCGCCCATATCAACCACCCTGAGGCAGGCACCGGCCCGGGGATCATGGCTGCCGTACCGGAGCTGCGTCAAAAAGGGTTCAGGTTTGTCAGGTTGGGGGAGTATCCGCTCAAGTAGCCTGCGGCAGCGGTAAGGAGGCCTGCTTTTCGTTTAATAAGCGGATCGTCTCAGGAAGCTGGTCCGCCGGTACCGGCCGGGAGTAGTAGTAGCCCTGAATAAAGGTGCAGCCGATCTCCTGCAGGATCGCCAGCTGATCAGCCGTCTCAACCCCCTCGGCCACGGTCTGCATCCGCAAGTTTTTGGCCAGATCCACCACTGAGCGGGCAATGGCCCGATCACCGCTGTCGTGGGCCAGATCCCGCACAAAGGAGCGATCGATCTTGAGAATGGTGACCGGGAAGTTCTTCAGATAACTGAGGGACGAGTAACCGGTGCCAAAGTCATCAATGGAGATACCGCAGCCCAGACCCCGCAGCCGCTCCAACACCCGCACCACCTCACTCGGATGTTCCACCAGCGCGCTCTCGGTCAGTTCCAGCTCCAGATAAGCCGGGTCAATGCCGGTTTCGGTGATGATGGCTGAGATACGCTCAATCAGATCCGCTGCTTTGAACTGAACTGCCGACAGGTTCACCGCCATGACCAGCGGCAGCCCCTGCTGCAGCCAGGCCACCTGCTGACGACAGGCGGTCCGCAGCACCCACTCACCAATCGGGATGATCTGCCGGTTCTCCTCTGCCAGCGGGATAAAGCGCAGCGGTGAAACCAGACCGAATTCAGGGCTGTTCCAACGTACCAGGGCTTCCACACCGACCGCAGTGCCCGATGTCGACGCCACCTTGGGCTGGTAGTGCAGTTCCAGCTCGTTCCGTTCCAGGATGAAACGCAACCCCTGATCCAGGGCGATCCGATCCTGCAGACTCCGGTTCAGCTCTTCCGAGAAAAACCTGAAGGTGTTTTTTCCCTGTTCTTTGGCATGGTACAAGGCCAGGTCGGCATTCTTTTCAAGGGTCTTGCTGTCTTCACCGTCTTTGGGGAACAGCGCTATCCCGATGCTGGCAGAGACCAGCAGCTCCCCTTCTTCAAGATGCACCGGTTTTTCAATGGCCCGCAGCAGTTTGTTGGCCACCGGCACCACATCCTCATCATGATAGATATCGTGCAGGATCACGGCAAACTCATCCCCGCCCAGCCGACAGACCACGTCATCATCCCGCAGTGCCGCAACCAGTCTGCGGGAGAGCTTCCGCAGCAGGCTGTCACCAGCCGGGTGTCCCAGGCTGTCGTTGACATGCTTGAAGCTGTCCAGATCAATGTACATGAGCGCCATACCGGCATCTTGCCGACGGCTGCGCTTAAGCGCCTGTTCAAGGCGGTCCTGCAGCATCCGGCGGTTGGGCAGATCAGTCAACGGGTCAAAGTAGGCCAGGTGCTGAATAGTGGCCTCGGCGTTCTTGCGCTCGTTGATATCCTCCACATTGGCAATGAAATGGGTGATAACGCCCTGCTCATTACGCAACGGGCTGATGGATGAAAATGACCAGTAGACCTCGCCGTTCTTGCGCCGGTTCATCAGCTCGCCATGCCACTCATTACCACGCAGGATCGTTGTCCAGAGCTCTTCAAACACCTCGCGGGGGGTTACTTCCGACTTAAGGATGCTGGGCTTGTTGCCGATGGCCTCCCGGGCGCTGAAGCCGGTAATCTGGCTGAACTTACGGTTTACATACTCAATGGTGCCGTTAAGATCGGTGATCAGCACCCCGTTGGCACTGTTTTCCACCCCCAGGGTCAGCTTGCGCAGATGGGCCTCCACCAGCTCGGCCTCCACCAGCTGACGGTGCAGACGTTGCTGATAGACCAGCAGCACCAGAGCCGAGAGCAGACTGATGCCGATAAAGGTAATGGTCTGGTAGCGGGCGTGTCTGCGCCAGTCAGCGGTAACGGCAGCCAGACTGCGGCTTGCCAGTATCTGAATCGGTTTGTCCAGCTGCAGATGCTCGGGCTGAAACGTTCTGAACACCACCATCCGTTCATCGTTTGTGGCATACAGGATTTCACTGAAAATACTCTCCAGTCTGCCGCTGTCACGGTGTCGGGAAAAAAGCGTGTCCGGTTTATTGAGGTTCTTGCCGCTGATCTCTTCACGCAACGGCGCCATGGCATACACCAGACCATCCCCGTGGACGATTGCCGTCAGCATGTCATCACTGTAGTTGACCGCCCCCAGGAACCCACTGAAATAATCCGGGTTAAGGGTGGCGCTGACGATTCCACCAAAACCGGCGCCAGGCCCGTTGATCACCCGTATCAGGTTCATCCCCCAGACATTCAGTTTGGTTTTGAACGGTTCAGAAAGAATGAAGCCATCCCGCTGCTGTTGACTGCGGGCATGCAGAAAGTAGTCACGCTGGCCAAGATCAACCCCCACCAGTTCCGGCAGATTGGAGAGCCGCACCCTGCCGTCGGCATCCAGCACATTGAGAACCCGGAAGGCCGGCATCGCCTCCGCCAGCATGGCAATCCGTTTTTCCGGCACCCGGCTGCCCCACTCTGCAGCGCTGCGGCCATGCAGTTCCTCGGTGATCAGCCTGATAACCCGTTCCACCGCCTCGAATTGCCCTTCCAGATTCTTGGCCACCACCCGTGACTGGGTCAGCAGGCGCTGCTGCTCCCCCTGCGTCAGGTCCTGATGCATTTTGTAGATGTTGTGGGCCACGGCGCCGCCGATCAGGAGCAGTATTACTGCCAAGATCAGCCACTGCCGCATTATTTTTTTTCCGAACTCTTTGCTCATACCGTTCCCATACCTGACAGTCAAACCACGTGCAGACTGCTGTGGCTCTGACTCGAATGAGTGCCAATCTTGCACTTGAAGAGAGGAATGTCAACCAATCAAGACCAGCGAACCAAGCCCGGAGCTTCCCCCAGTACAGAAGCGGGCCACCCTTAAGGATGGCCCGCTTGCACAGCCAATACGATAACCGCTGTTTACTTCTTGGGCTCTTCTTTCTTGCTTGCAACAGCGATGGCATCATTCAGGATCTTGACCCCGGCCTTGGAGGCAGCAATTGAGCCGGTCAGGGTTTCACGGGCCAGCGTAGGGTTATGGAAACCATCTGAGTTCTCAGCGGTCCAGTATTCCCACAGTACATGGGCCTCTTCATGCTTGGCCCGGGCCTGATCCAGTACGGCAGGGGCGACACCGGCACGGGAAGCCACCAGATAGGTATCAATCAGCTGGCCCAGCCAGTACTCGGCCTTGCGCATCTTGCCTTTGGTGTAGTTGCGAATGGTGTCAATCTGCCACTTGGCCTTCTCAACACTGAAGTCCTTATGACAGCTGATGCAGGACTCCTTGGCCATATTGATCGGCTTGACCACACCGTGGGTCGAGTACGGCTTGCCGTCTTTGCCCTTCAGCTTGGGCATATGGCATTGATGGCACTGCACACCGGCCTTGTCATGCACGGAACCGGCATAGGTCTCTGCCTCGGGGTGCTGCAACTTGATCAGACGGGCACCGGTTATTGCATGCTTGAAGTCAAAGAAATCAAGCTGCTTGTAGTGGGCCAGAATCTCTTTGGCGTTCTTGAGCGGGAAGTGGTTGGTACGGTCCGAGGCAAAGGTGA
>DKFG01000001.1 GCA_002452325.1 Geobacter sp. UBA6802 | reverse complement strand
TTGATCCGGATGGGTATCTGGTGGTACTGGAGGAGCCGTCTGAACGACGCATTAAGGCCGGTCGCCTCTAGCAGACAACCGGCCTTATGATTTGACTACTGGTTCTTTTCCTTTTTTTTGTCATCCCGACCCGGGAGACTGCAACTGTCAGACATTCAGGTTGAAAAGCCCATTTTGGGCAAGATGTATTTATTTACCACAAACCAGATAACTACAATAGCCAAGAGCAACAAGATGTCTTTCATACTCACCTCCGTATATAGTGATTAGTATACCATACTGATTGTAAAAAATGGATGTTTTTTTGCCGTACTTTCAATCAGTCTATCCATAGGAGTTACGATACATGCAGTTTCCCGCAATCGATCCTGTCTTTCTGCATCTGGGGCCGTTGCAGTTCAGATGGTATGGTCTGATGTATGTCATCGGTTTTCTTACTAGCTATTTCCTCATCAAAAACGAGGCGCGTCGCAGAAGTCTGAATCTCGATAACGAGGCGGTTGCTGATCTGATCTTTTGTCTGGCCATCGGGGTGGTGGTTGGCGGACGGTTAGGCTATGTGCTGTTTTACGATCTTGCAGCGTACCTGGCCCAGCCTCTTAAAATATTTGCCATCTGGCAGGGGGGAATGTCGTTTCACGGCGGTCTGCTTGGTGTGGCTGTGGCCGGTCTGTGGTATGCCCGACGTTTTGAGGTGCCGTACCTGCAGCTGGCTGATCTGGCGGCGTTGGCAACGCCGGTTGGTCTGGGTCTGGGCAGGATCGGCAATTTTATCAATGGTGAACTGTTTGGCCGTCCCACCACCATGCCGTGGGGGATGGTCTTTCCTGACGGCGGACCGTTGCCGCGCCACCCGTCCCAGTTGTATGAGGCGTTTCTGGAGGGTTTGGTGCTGTTCTTTGTGGTGCGGTTGCTGGCCCGGCGTTTTACCACCCCTGGTACGGCCATGGCTGCATTTCTGAGTGGCTACGGTCTGTTCCGGTTTGTTGTGGAACTGTTCCGTCAACCGGATAACCAACTGGGACTGTTCTGGGGATTCTTTTCTATGGGGCAGTTGTTGAGTCTGCCGCTTTTCCTGGCGGGCGGCATTCTGCTGGTCTGGCTGAACCGGAAGAAACCGGTGCTTGAATAGAGCGCGGATGACGCGGATAGAACAGATTTACGCGGATTTTTGCAACCAACCTGCAAGCCGTTGCAACCCTTCTTCAATACATACCTCCGGCTGATAGCCAAAATCATTTCGGGCTGCAGAGATGTCAAACCAGTGGGCCGTTGCCAGCTCTTTGGCCACAAAACGAGTCATGGGCGGCTCCCCTGGTAATCTGAACCATCCCCAGATTTTTTCGCAGATCGCTCCTATAGTGTAGGCAGCTTCAGGTGAGATATGTTTGTTCACCGGTCCGACACCTGCAGCTGCAAGTATCCGGTTCACCATTTCCCACAGCTCAATCGGCTCACCATTACTGATGAAGTAGGCCTTGCCGGCCACCGGGCTGTTGTCTGGTGCAAGTTTTACTGCTGCCTGCAGGTGGGCTCTGGCAGCATTGTCAACATAGACCGTGTCTACCAGACAGGGCTTGGTGCCGATCCGGCGCAGTCTGCCACTCTTTCCTTTGGCAATGATTCGCGGTGCTAAGTGGTTATCGCCAGGCCCCCAGATCAGGTGTGGTCGTAACGAAACCGTTGCCAGTTGCTGGCTGTTTGCCGCCAGCACCAACTGTTCGGCCATGGCCTTGGTCTGGGGATAAAAGGCCTCATAGTGATCAGGGTAGGGCAGGGTTTCGCCACCTCCCTCAACATCCGTACCGTCAAACACCACACTGGGAGAGCTGGTGTAGACCAGTTTGTTGATGCCCAGCTCCTTGCAGGCTGCCAGTATGTTCTGAGTACCAATTACATTGGCCTGAAAGAATGAGTCATAGCTGCCCCAGATACCAGCCTTGGCAGCTACGTGATAGATAATAGTGCACCCCTGGGCCGCCTTCAGCACAACGGACAAATCCGCAAGATCCCCCTGCACCTGCTCAACCCCCAGCCGGTCAAGCGCTGCATACCTGCTGCGGGAGAGACTGACCACCTGATCCCCCTGTTCACGCAGCATCCGGACAATGACGCCGCCAAGAAATCCGCCGCCGCCGGTGACCAGAGCCTTCATGCAGAAAGCCTTTCTGTAACACGGAGGCACGGAGACACGGAGCAATGCTCGAATGAGAAAAAAATACCCTTAATAAGATTTTCTCTGTGCCTCTGTGTCTCTGTGTTGAATCTGTTAATGTTTTTCATCGGATCTGCTCCTCAGCCCATATTGCCAGCTTTTCCCGGAAGATCTTGGCATTGTGGCGAATATCCACCGGAAAGGCCCGGTGGAACAGGATGGTGCTGATGCTGTTGGTGTGGGGATGTTCTGAGGCCAATGCCAGCAGTTCAGTGCGTAGCTGCTCCTGATTGGTGGTGATCCCTTTTTCCAGTTCAATGCAGATCACCGGCTGCTGGTTGCCTTGGGGACCGATACCGACAAGGGCACTGCGAAACACTAGCGGGTGAGTGTTGAAGACCGCCTCCACCGGAATGGTGAACAGCGGGCCTTGGCTAGACTCAACCCGGTGGGACTTGCGGCCGCAGAACCATAGTCTGCCCTGGCTGTCACGCCTGCCCAGATCACCCATGCGATGAAAAAATCCACCTGCCGGATCAATGATCTTGGAGAGCCGGTCTGCCTCAGGACGCTGGAAATAGCCACTGGTTACCTGGGGACCCTGCACTACGATCTCACCAACCTCACCGTCTGTCACCTTCAGGCTGTCATCCCATGTAGTGATTGGCGCATCCGTGATCCTGATGATCTCAGCTCTGATCCCCATTACGGGTTTTCCGATACAGACCCCGGCGCCCTGATCGGTCATGGCACTGGTTTCCCCCAGTATCTCGCTGCTGCCGATAGAGCAGACCGGCAGCGATTCCGTGGCGCCGTAGGGGGTAAAGATCTCCACATCAGGTTGCAGCATCCGGCTGAACCGCTCCAGCACCGTGGCAGGCACCGGTGCTCCGGCTGAGATCACCCGTTTGAGGGTGGGCAGTTTGACGTTATGCTCTGCGCCATAGCGTCCTACCCGGTTGATCAGGGCCGGGGAGCCGAACATGGTGGTGACCTTGTGGTTCGTAATGGCACCAATGATCTTGTTTGGATCAACCGAGCCGGGCCGGGTAAAGTCCATCTCAGGGATCACGGCGGTCATCCCCAGTGCAGGCGCAAACAGGGCAAACAGCGGGAAGGTAGGCAGATCGATCTCGCCTGGCTGGATCTTGTAAACAGTTTTCAAAGCATCAACCTGGGCAGTGAAATTGCCATGGTTGTACACCGCCCCCTTGGGTGGGCCAGTGCTGCCACTGGTAAACAGGATGGCAGCCTGATCGTCTGCCTGGGTAGCAGCCATTTCAAAAGGTTGATCCGGGCTCTGCTTGATCAGCTTTTCAAGTGATGTACCACCCCAAAACAGACGTGGTCCTACGGTAATGATGGTTTTAAGGCTGTCCTTTGCCCAGCCGAACAACAGACGGGCAACCTGCGCCTTGGGAATACCGATAAAGGCGGTTGGTTGAGCCTCAGCCAGACATTTTTTGAGGTTTTTGATCCCCAGGCCAGGATCAACCAGCACCGGTACAGCACCAACCTTAAACAGGGCAAAGGTCAGGGCAAAGAACTCAGGCGATGGGGTAACCATCAGCACGGTACGGGTGCCTTGGCTGATGCCGTGAGCCACCAGGCCGTGACAGATCCGGTCAGAGAGGCGGTCCAGTTCCTGAAAGGTCAGACGTTGATTGCCTTGGGGAAAGATGATTGCCGTGGTGCCAGGCTGCAGCTGCGCCATCCGGGGCAGGTGCGAGGCGATATTGGTGATGGCGGAGTAAGTCATCGGGGAAATACGTCACTTTCACGTAACAGACGTTTGTGCAGAGATATGTATTCACCTGACAGTGCCCTTGAGTGGGTCATGATTTATGCTGCCAGTTTGTCCTCATAATCCTTATATCCAATTCATGCGAGACAAGGGTGGTGTCCGTACGCAGCATGGTTTCTGTAGCGATTCGGCCTCGGAAGAGTCAAGTCAGCGTTTTAGTTCCAGCAGACGATTGGGAATATCCATTTTTTCATGCAGAATGCGGATGATTTCAGGTCTGCCATCATCCAGCCACTGAAAAATTACGAGGTGGTGACTGATTCTGGTTGAAAAACAACCGGGTACGATTGCTGAAAACTCTCGATTATGGGTATCGTTCCGGGCAATTTTTTCAAAATAGTAGAACAAACCTTTGATATATGCCGCTTCTTGCTCTTTGCCCCATGTCTTGAAGGTATAGTTTGCGATTTCGCGGAGATCGTTCAAAGCTGCTCGTGTAATTTTGAAAGGCTGCTTCACTGGCGGTTACGGTAGAGATCATGCATGAACTCTTCGTACGAGCACTCAACAGAACCGCTTTGCAGGCCTGTTGTAATTGCTTGCCTGAGGGCGTTGACTTTTGCCTGACTATCTTCAAGGAGCGCCAACCCTGCGCGAATCACCTCGCTGCGCGAGCAGAACATCCCGGAATGAATCTGTGCATCGACAAAGGAATCAAAGTGTGTACCGAGGGTTACGCTTGCGTTCCGTGGCATGGCGACCTCCCGCTTTATTGTATTACAAAGTAATATAGATGGTGGCCAGCTGGATAATCAAGAGCAAAATGAGCATCCTGAAAACTTGAGAAGTGTCAGAGAGATGATATGTCGCTTTGACGCAGTAGGCGGTGGCCTTCAAAGACAGAAAGCACCGCTATTTGATTTTTGTACAGTCGGCAAATAATCCGGTAGCCTTTGAAGATCAGCTCCCGGATGGCTGGATTATCAGTTTCAGGAACGATCCTGCCGACCTGTGGATTTGAAGGTAGCGTTGCTTCAGTGTACTCAATCAGAGTATCAATAAACCGGGCAGCGCGTTCGGCGCTATCTCTGGCAATAAACTCCTCAATCTCCCACAGACGCTCTCGTGCTTCATCAGTCCAGACAAGGAGAACCCTGCTGATCATTGCATGCTGCGCCTTTGGGCAAGCTCCTGCTTGAGTTCTGTTGTAGAACTCAGCCTGCCTGCTGAGAGGTCTTCCAAGCCCCGACCCACTGAATCAAGGAACGATTTGCGGTATACCAAGGCATCGTATTCAGCAGGTGAGAGCAGTACCCCGGCAGGTTTGCTGTTCTGAGTGATGATCAGGGGGTGATCAGATTGCTGCAACTTCTTGAACCAGCTTGCAATGTTTGTCTTGAACTCAGCTATCGGTACAATATCGTTGGCAACGGACAGGGTTCGCATAGCTCTCTCCTTGGTCGTCTTGATGATCTAAATTTAGATCAATATTCAGGACGGTGCAAGCGGTTAGTGAGTCCTACCCAGAAACTCGCTGATCAGCGGTATCACCGCATCCTTGCGGTCTTCCAGAATATAGTGGCCAGCCTTGGGGAAACAGTGCAGCTCTGCCTGGGGAAAACGCGCCTGCCATTCAGCCAGAAAGTGCCGGTCAAACACAAAATCAAGTCCACCCCAGAGAATCAGCATCGGTACGTTCTGAAACTGATTGATCCGGTCTGCCACCTCGCAGATCAGGTCGTAGTTGCGATCACCCGGTTTGAGCGGGATATCTTGCACAAAGCGTAAGGTAGCGATCCGGTTCTGCCAGGAGTCGTATGGTAGCTCGTACAGCGCTCGCAGCTCTGATGACATCGGGTTTTCCTTGCAACCCACCCAGGCAGCGCCTCGGCTGAAGGCGTTAAAGCCCCGCACCAGCAGGGTGCCCAGCCAGGTATCGCGACAGATGCGCAGACCAAGGGGAAACGGTTTACTCTTTGGTAGCGGAAAAGCGCCGGTATTCAGGATCACCAGCCGCTCAATCCGTTCCGGGTGGCGTACAGCCCAGGTCATGCCGATCATGCCGCCCCAGTCATGCACTACCAGGGTGATTTTCTCGGGCAGGTTGAGGCTGTCCAATAACTGCTCCAGGTCAGCCACCCGCTGCGGCAGGGTGTAGTCGTAGCGGTCATCCCCCGGTTTGTCAGAAAGACCGCAGCCAATATGATCCGGCACAATGCAGCGGAACCGATCCCGCAGCGCCATCACCAGATTGCGGTAGTAAAACGACCAGGAGGGGTTGCCGTGCAGCATCACCACAGTCGGGCCTGTACCTTCATCCAGATAGTGATACCTGAGACTATCCAGGTCGAGGTAGTTACTTTTGAATGGATACTCTTTTGCAATATCAGGGGGCATTACCACTCCACCGCCAGCATCATGCAGTTCAGTCCGCTGCCGATCCCCAAAAAGGCCACCTTATCCCCAGCCAACAGCACATCCCGCTCCACAGCCAGGGCAGCGGTCAGCGGCAGGGAGACGGTGCCCATGTTGCCCAGGAATTCATAGGTGGTGAAGTCCTTGTCAGTCGGGATCCCCAGGGTCTTGAGGATCATGCTTTGGTGGGCCGAACCGACCTGGTGGCAGATCACCCGGTCGATCATGGTGGCGGTCCAACCCACATTGGGCAGGAAAGATTCCCAGGTGCGTCTTCCCAGCTCAACGCCGTGGTTCATCACATTGACCCCGTCAGTGGCCATGGACTGCTGGTAGCCGCCTTTACCATCCGGCCCAACCCCCCACAGGCAAAGGTTGTGGTGACGCGGCTCGGCTTTGGTGGTGCCCCCCAGCAGGCGGTGCAGGTTGGTCTTGCCAAAGGAACCGTCAGTCAGCAGCACTGCCACAGCGCCGGAACCGCCGGTCAGGGTGGCCAGGGAGTTGGCAAAATGCTGCATATTGCGTTCTTCAAGCATTTTGACGATCATCACTTCGTTAATCTCGCGGGCGGACTCACAGGAGACCACCAGCCCTGCCCTGATCTGACCCAGCTCAATCCGGTTTGCCACATCCAGAATACCGTTCAGCACCCCCAGGCAGGCGTTGGACAGGTCAAAGATCGCCACATCACCGCTTATCCCAAGGCCATCCGCAACCCTGCAGGCAGTGGCCGGCTCAAACTGCTCGCGACAGACACCGGTATAGAGCAGGGCGCCGATATCAGAGGCAGCAACGCCGCTGTTCAGCAGCGCCTTGCGGGCTGCCATGATGGCGCCATGGGAAAGCGGATAGCCCGGCTCCCACCAGCGCCGCTCGCGGATGCCGGTCAAGGCCTGCAACTGCCCCGGCGCAATCCGCAGCTCGCGGTAGAGCGGCTCCAGCCGCGCCTCAAGGTCACTGCTTGAAACCACCACCGGCGCCAGTTCATACTCCAGCGCCTCGATAAACACCTTGTTAAACTTCATCAGGTCAACTCCATCTGTACTGTAAAATCAATCATCTGGTAGATCAGCTTGCCGTCCACGGACAGAAAGCCGCTGGCGGTCAGCAGCCGCTGCTGGTCATTAACTGCCGTAATCCATGCGGTAACGGTTACCTGCCGGTTGGTCGGCACCACCTGGCCGCGGTACAGCCAGCGATGCTTTTGGTTCAGGGCTGTGCAGGACAGAATCCGGCCAGCTTGCCAGCCCCAGCGTTCAACAGCCGCAAATTTCAGCAACTGTTGAAATGACTCCAGCCCCAGTGAACCGGGGGTAACCGGGTCTTCATAGAAGTGGGCCTTAAAGAACCATTCGTCAGGATCAACCTGCTTGATTCCCTGCAGGTAGCCCAGACCGTTTGGACCACCATCGGCAATGTACAGCTCGATCCGGTCGATCATCTGCAACTGCTTGTCCGGGAACGGGGCGGTGGTTGGATAGTCAAGGCTTCGACTCCGCTCAGCCTCCGCCGCTGAAGGTTGATAGGGTTGGGCATCGCGGATGCCGACTTGCTGCGCCAGCGCTTCTTTGGAAAAAAAGCCGAACATGGTCTGGCCTTCATAGATCATCCCCTGCTGGTCAGCCACGCTGAAGTCAAACTCCTGGATGATCATGCCGCCGCTGGTGGCCACCTTGGTCAGGGTTGCAGAACAGGTCAGGGTACCGCTGTCAGGTGTGACCGGGCGGTGCTGGATGGCGGTACCCCCCAGGTTGCGGAAGGAGATATCGTTTGAAGTGGTCAGGGCCGAGCCAATGTATGCTGCCAGCCAGCCGCAGGGCTGCAGGGCAGCCTCCAGCAGCACACAGAACGGCATCCGGGGCTGACGCTCCACGTCAAAGAACCAGTGATCCGGCTGCAGGTCAAACTGGGCCTCAACAGCTGCGCCGGCCTTCATCTGCCACGGCTCACCCGTAACAGCGGTGACCCGATCCATAAACTGGAACGGGGGTCCGGGCAGACGGGCGATCTTGCGCTGCTGATCAAAGACCTGGTAACGGTCGCCGAAACCCTCAGAAGGCTTGCCGTTACTGTAGGCCAGGATCTGTTCTTTGGTGTACACCGCTGGCTTGATATAATTGTTGCCCTCACCCCAGCCCTCGCCCTGAGGGAGAGGGAGCTTTTCAACTTTGCGTCCCTGCCAGAGTTGTTCAAGCTGCTGCCTGGTGGTGCCGGAGAGGCGGCAGGACATGTTGGAAATCTCTACAATCGGCTTGTCATCGGCATACATCAGGGCATCCACCAGCACGTATGGTTCCGGTCGATAGCCGATTTCGCGGATGGTAACCTCGTAGGTCACCACCCTGGTTGTTTCCAGCACCTGTCCGCGACAGCAGAGCTTGCTGGCAACCCCCGGCACCGGCTCCCAGGCTGCCCGGCCCGTTTCTGCAACCCAGCCGATCCGCAGCAGCAGAATCCGCAGGGTGTGCATGCAGCACTCATACATCAGGGTGCCGGGCATAACCCGGTCATCCACAAAGTGGCAGGTGATGAACCAGTCATCAGGGTGAATATCTGCCTCAGCCCGGATCATCCCCTGACCGTAGCGCCCGCCATGGGGAATGATCTCATTGACCCGGTGTACCAGCCGCATTCTATTGCCCGGAATGGTCAAAGGCTGTTTGATGGCCAGACCGCTGAACAAGGGGCCAAAACAGCCAGCCAGATCACCCTGGCGCAGGCGATCAAGCTGTTCAGCGCTGTACCCCTCGCGAGCCAGCGGTACCAGTTCCTGCCAGTCAGCCGGTCTGGTGCCGGTTGTGGGGCGCGGGTCAACCAGCGGACGAACAATCCCCTTGCCGGCTTCAAGATCCTGTGCGGTAAAGAATCCGGCACAACCGTCACGCATGGAGAGCAGCGGCTCCCCACCCACTGATGCCTCAAAGAAGAAGCGGAACAGCCAGGTGTCCCCCTGCCGGAAGAACCGCTCAATCCTGATATCGTAGGTGATGGTCTCCCCAGGGCCGGGCAGGCCACGGTGGAAGGTGACCACCGCATCCAGCAGACGGTAGACCGCCAGCCCCCTGGTGATGAAGTCGATCCCCAGATAGCCGGACAGGAACAGGTCGGCCTGGCCGGCCTCCACTGCAATACAGGTGGGGATCCGTCCGCCATCCAGATACCAGGCGTTAGGGAAGATATCGTGCTCGGTAACCACCCGGCCATGGGTCATGGAACAGGGCTCACCTTCCAGCTTGATAATCCGGTCAACCAGCATCAGCGGCTCATCCGGCAGCCGTACCCGGGTGGGGAAGGAGTCTACTTCCGCAAACCTTGGACCCAGCATTTTTGCCGCAGAACCGATGGCAAACTCCATACAGAGTTCACGATTAAAGGCAATGTTACGAGCAATGTTACGATTCGGCTCAGGGTACCCTTCGACTTCGCTCAGGGTGCGGGTGCTGTAAATCGTATGAGTGGGGTTGGTGAGCGGAGCCGAACCACCCAGCGCCTGCTGCAGGCTTGCCTGCAGCGCCATTGCCTGGGCCATGGACTGGGTCAGGCTGTTGCTGAAGGATAGAAATGCCTCGTGGGCAGCGATACTGGCGGTCTGTGCCTGTGAAAACTGTTGCAGCAGCTCTGCAACAGGGGCAGGTTCTTTTGTCAGAACAGTCTGATAAGTCTGACTGGTCTGAAGTTTTGGTATTGCAAACCGTTTGCCCCCCAGTATCTGGCACAGTGGTGCCGCTCTGCCGGCTGATTTGTCCGCCAGTGGTTGATCCATGCAGAGCGGCGAAAGATCCAGCGGCACCCGTTCTGCCACCAGGCTGCCCAGCAGGCGCAGCAGATTCAATACCTGATCCTGGCTGCTGTAGCAGGCCGAACGGGCCAGGTGGGGGCGACCTTCCAGGATGCGGGAGATCATACGGCTGCAGGAGTTGCCCGGCCCCATCTCCAGGAACAGGCGTACGCCATCACGGTAAGCAGCCTCAATGGTGGCCGGGTAGTCAATGCCGTGCAAGGCCTGATCCAGGATCGCTGCAGCACAACTCTCCCTGGTCGGCTCAAAACGGTCCCCTTTGGCATTGCTGTAGAAGGTCACACCCTGGGGCGGATTGGTTGTAAACAGGTGCAGGTCATGGTACGGCTGGGCAACCGGTCGGGCCGCCGCGCAATGCACCGTAGTCACCCCATACAGCGGGAAGAAATGGCAATCAAGCTGCTTGATCAGCTCTGTGACTGCAACGCTGTCACCACCAATCACACACTCATCAGGGGTGTTGATGATCAGCAGATAGACCCGGAAAGGCAGGGGCAAGGGGCAAGGGGCAAGGGGCAAGGAAAAACCTGACTGCATCTCCTTGATGGCCTGTCTCACCTTGTCCATCGGGGCCATCACTACCCCCA
This sequence comes from Geobacter sp. UBA6802, assembly GCA_002452325.1. GTDB lineage: Bacteria > Desulfobacterota > Desulfuromonadia > Geobacterales > Pseudopelobacteraceae > Trichlorobacter. The sequence goes on along the minus strand of DKFG01000001.1, from coordinate 27,331 downwards.
GGCTCCAGCTGACCTGCTGGTCATCAGCAAGTCTCCAGGCGGTGTGGGCAGACCTGCATGCACCGGCCAGATCATGCGTGAACAGGGTGGAATCCTGCATCCGTTGGTACATCAGATCCCGTTCGGTCCAGGTTCGGGTGGAAAACAGGGCCGCAGACTCCCCCAGGCTGTAGCCGATCACACTGGAGGGATTGACTCCGAAGCTGCGTACCAGGTCACTGATTGCGCAGCCGGTTGCCACCTGACCGAAAATAACGGCCCGGTGGTTATCGTTCAGCTGTTCAAGTGCTGTTTCAGCCCAGAACAGATCAGGCTGAAACTGATCTTTCAGTCTGCGATTCTCGTTGTCCTGACGTCGTAGAACAGCAGGCCAGCAGGCCAGCAGCTCACGGGCCATGTCAGGGTAATGGTTGCCGGAGCCGGGGAAGACAAAGGCGATCTTGCCCTGCTCTGCCAATGGATTGGTGCTGAAAAAGAGCCGCTCCCGCAGGTTGATCGGCAGGTCGCTCAGATCGCCATTGCGATGCAGACAGAGCCGGGCCTGTTCAATCAAGGCCTCAAGCTGCTCTGCATCTCCGGCAATCAGGGCCATACCAAACGGTTGGGTGGTTGCAGGGGTGATCCTGCAGCAGTACTCTGCTGCCAGCCCGGATAGGTTGCGACCAGCTGCCCGCAGCCGCTGTTGCAGCAGATCCAGCTCTGCAGACAGTTCGTGTGACGTGTTTGCTACCAGGGGAAACAGCAGCTCCCGGCAGGCACCCAGCGGGGTACGCCGCTCAGTCTCGGCCTGCTGCGGCTGGATACCGTCCCACCCCTCCAGCAGTACTTGGGAACAGGAGCCATCCACACCATATGAGGCAACCAGGGCGCGGCGCGGGCCATCCTCACGATTGCGCAGCCAGTAGCGTGAAGCGGGTGTCGGCAGCAGGGGCGTGGTACTCAGGGAAGCCAGTCTGGTTTCAGGGGTTCCTCCTTTGGGAAGGATCTCCTGATACAGGCAGAGCAGGCCGTGTAGCAGCGATGCCAAGCCGCTGGCTGCGCCGGTATGGCCTAGCCGTGCAGCAGCGCTGCTGATAAAAGCCGGGGTGCTGAAGGACTGTTGCAGGACGAGTGCCTCGGCCTGATCCTGTTGCGGTACCCCTGTTGCTGCGGTACTGACCAGCGTGATGGATGACGGCGTAACAGCTGCTTCGTTAACCACTTGCTGCACCAGTGACAGCTGTTCCTGCACAGGACCATTTCCCGAGGCAATGGCACGGATCAGGCCATAGATCCGGTTGCCGTCCCGCTCTGCATCAGACAACCGCTTCAACACGAGAGCGCAGGCGCCTTCACCGATCAACACGCCATCTGCCTGTTGGTCAAAGGGGAGAGATCTGTTGCTCGGGGAGCTGGGAGCCACTGTCTGCTGACCCAATACCGCCCGCAGGTCACCTGCCAGATCAACGGCCCCTGCCAGGGCCTGATCAAGCTCATGTTGTTGCAGCATCCGTACGGCAATCTCCAGGGCGCGGATACCGGAACTCTCTTCGCTTGAGACAGTGAAGCTGGGGCCGCCGATCTTGAATTCACGGGCAATCCGGCTGGCCACAATATTGCCCAGGCTGCCCATGGTTCGGTTGGCGTTCAGGGGTGGCGAGATGCTGTCCCGCAGTTTGGTAACCCAGTCAGCACGTTCTGATTCACTGAGCTGTTTGCCCAACCTGACGGCCCAGCCCCTGGCCTGTTGAGGCATGGGCCAGCGCAGTGAAAAGCCGGTGCTGTTCAGATCATAGGCTATGCCGATAAAGGTGCCGGTACGCAGATGGTCCTGCTGCGCCATACCTGCATTCTGCAGGGCATTGGCAGCGGTCTGCAGCATCAGCAGCTGCTGGGGCTGCATCTCCTCCATTTCTTTAGGGGGGATCCGGAAACGATTGGGACTGATCTGCAACTGGCCCAGGTACCAGCCGCTGTAGCTGGTTTTGTCCAGGCCCTGCTGTTTGAACCAGCGACAGTCCTGCACACCCCACCAATGGGCAGGTGTCGTCGGCATCTGGTCATCGTGGTCTGACAGCAGCCGCTGCTGCACAGCCTGCAGTCCCTGCCAGGGGCCAAAAGAGGCATCCAGGCCGACTATGGCAATCGGTTCAGACGTTGTTGGCGGTTGGAGGGGCGTATGGCCATAGGCCCCTACAGAAGGTATATATTCCTCCAGCAGCAGGTGGGCATTGATGCCGCCGAAACCAAAGGCACTGATGGCAGCCCGGCGGGGTGTATGTTTGTCCCGGCGCTGCCACGGTTCAGCCTTGGTCAGGACCCGGAACGGGCTCTGCTCCAGCTGCATGCCCGGCTGTGGTTTGGTGAAACCGGCAGTGGGGGGCAGGGTCTGGTGCTGTATTGCCAGCAGCACCTTGGTCAGGGCAGCGCTGCCTGCTGCGGTCAGCAGGTGGCCGATGTTGGATTTGACCGAGCCGATCACGCACTGCTGATCCTGCTCTACTCCGTGCCAGAGTTCCTTGAGACTGGCCACCTCAACCGCATCACCCACAGGGGTTCCAGTGGCGTGACACTCGATCAGATCCACATCCTGCGGCTTCCAGCCAGCCTGCTGATAGGCGGCATATATGGCTCGCACCTGGCCCTCTGATGAGGGGGCCAACAGACTGCCGCCCACATCATTGGAAAGACCCACAGCCCGGATGATCCCGTAGATTCGATCACCCTGGGCCAGGGCATCGCAGGTGCGTTTGAGTACAAAGATACCGGCCCCTTCGCCGGTCAGGAGTCCATCCCCCTGGGCGTCAAACGGCGCCGAAATACCTCGCCTGGACAGGGCGCGCAACTGGCAGAACCCCATCTGGGTGTAGAGCGGATCAGGCCGGGACAGACCGCCGGATAGCATGGCATCAGCCCTGCCGGAGAGCAGTTCATCCATGGCCAGTTTGATGGCGTAGAGTGATGAGGCGCAGGCAGCATCCAGGGTGTTGGTGACACCACCCAGTCCCAGCTGCTGGGCCAGGATACCGGCTGGCAGGCCGGCAACATAACGGTTTAAGGGTGAGGTGGGGATAGGTGCGGAAGCAGTACCGGTTACCTGTTCTTCAAAGCTGCGGCCCAGCCAGTTACGGGCCAGGATGGTGGAGGTCTCAGACGGCAGGGCCAGATTGCCGATGATGACACCGACCCTCCGCAGGTCAAGCCCTGCGGTCTGCGCATCATCAAAGGCACGCCTGCCCGCAGTCACCAACAGGTGAAAGAGTGGATCCATCCCTTTCAGTTCCGGCAGATACGGTGTCTCGGTCAGAAAACAACCCTTGGTGCTGTAGACATGGTCAGGCTTACCCACTTCAGGATCATAGACCTGATCAGCAGCCACCTGCCAACGACCTGCCGGAACCTCCCGAACCGCACTGCGTGCGTTGCGAATCAGCTCCCAGTACTGCTCAAGGTCCGGCGCATCAGGAAACAGGCCGCCGATGCCGACAATGGCTACGCTGTTGCGGCTGTCCTGCATCAGGCAGCTACCATACCTGTCACCGCTGACTGGGAGAGCTGGTTGCGCTGAAAAGCCTGGGCCAGTAAGCCGTCAATCACGCACTCGTACCCTTCAAGACGGGCAATCAGCTTGCCGCTGCTGCGATCCAGAAACTCGATATCAGCAACCGCACCATGGTTCTGGGCGGAACTGACCCTGATCAGCACCTGTGCCCCTTCCCTGGGGAAGGTTTCACTAAACTGACGATATCTGGCAGCAAAAGAGGGGAGCGACCCGGCGCCGAATCGTTCAAAGCTCCAGAGGATCATCATCTGGAAGGCGCTGTCCACCACCAGCGGATCGGTCAGCCAGTTGCTGCGCAACGGTGACTTGATCCAGCCGACTGGTTGGGGCGCTGCCTTGACCAGTGCGCTGATCCCTTTTTCAGAGCATGAAACCACCTGTTCAATGCCCTGCAGATCCGGGCCGTGGAACAGGTAGGGCTGATCATAGACGGCGCTGCTCTGGCTGTAGGGGCTGTTGGGCAGCTCTTTTATGGTCCGCAGCCCTTCAGGCAGGCGGTTGGCCAGCACGATATCGGCCCGCGCATGCAGTTGGGGGCGGCCATTAGATTGGGAACTGACCAGTTCCACCGGTACCAGATAAAAGGCATCCTGGCGTTTGCTCTTGCCTGCCATCAGCTGCAGGGTGCAGGGGGAGGTGCGATCAATGATCACCCCTTTACAGATCCGCAGGTCGTTAAAACCGTGGAAACGGAAGCCGGGGTTACCGTGCAGGGCGGCATGGGCCAGCCACTCGACGATCATGGCCATTGGCAGCACCGCCTTGTTGTCAATGACATGGGAGCTGATAAACGGGAAGTCATCCACGTTCAAGGTCAGGCGCAACGCCTCCTTAAGCGGAGCTGCTGTTTTAGGTTGCTCAATGGTCAGTCTGGCACCGCTGACACCGGCCAGTACCGTAACCTCCACCGGTCCCTGTCGGCTGCCAAGCTCCTGCACCAGCAGGTCAGCACCCTCCTGCAGCGGGATCAGGCCGATACCCTCGGCAGCAAAGACCTTTTTCAGGGCCGGGGTGACCATGCCGCCATCCCAAGGTCCCCAGTTAACGCAGATAGTGCGGCAACTGCTGCGGTTGCGCGCCTCGTTTTGCGCCAGCTTGTTCAGCGCCTCGTTGGCAACTGCATAGTCCACCTGGCCGGAACGTCCCAGACGACCGGTGGTGGAACCAAACAGGGCAATAAAGCGCAGATCATCACTGCGGGTGGCATCCAGCAGAGAGCGCAGGCCGACCACCTTGGTGCTGTAGACCTGATTGAACTGTTCACGGGTCTTGTCTACGATCAGGCGGTCTGCCAGTACACCGGCGCCATGGACAATACCGCGGATCGAGCCATGTTTTTTGCGCAGTTCAGCCATCAGATCAGCCACTGCTCGGGCATCACGGATATCAACCGTGTAGTACAGTGCCGTACCCCCAACCGCCCGGATCTGGGCTATGGTGTCCTGCAGTTCCCGTCCGGTGATACAGGCCTGGTAACGTTCCTCAATCTCACGGGGGTGCAGTTTTTCTCTGCTGTTGGTCATGATGGCACGCTTGATGGCCGACTCGTCATTCAGGGGTTGCAGCCAGTCCGGCTCCTGTTCAGGCAGGGGGCTGCGGCCCAGTAGTACCAACAGCGGCTGCCAGGCCTTGGCCAGGGAGACGGCAGCAGCAGCGGTAACCCCGCGTCCGCCGCCGGTGATCACGACCAGGTCGCCTGGATTGATCGGGGCTGCTTCACTGGACAGGGCAGGCAGATCCTGCAATGACAGGCTGATTCGCCCGTTTTCTGAAAGCCCTGCCTCTGAAGGTCCGCTCAGGAACAGCTCGTCTGCAACTGCTCTGACTGCAGTTGCCTGATCAGGAATATGCCCCAGATCAATGGCTTTACACGATACCTCTGGCCATTCATGGCGAGCGGTTTTGGTCATGCCGGCCAGCCCGCCTGAAAGCGGATCAACCAGTTGTGATCCTGCAATGCAGCCAAAGGCACCATCCAGTCGGGAGACCGTGGCAAACAGGGCGCCACCTTCGCGCCCGGCCCGTTTAAGTCCCGGTGCTACCTGCTTGAGCAGTTGGAATCCGTTTATAAGGAAACTGTCGCCAGTGCCGTCAGCCGGTGCAATCAGTACCAGACCAGCAACCTGATCAACAGGAAGCAGCTCAAGAATATCAAGAACCTTGGTCATGATCACCCGATGGCCACGGGCAGTCAGGCAGCTGCACAGTTCTGCACTAAAGGGCGAACCATCATCGGTCACCACAATCAGGCCACCTTCTGCCAGGCTGATCTGCCGGTCAGTAGCGGACAACGGCTGAGCAACAATACTGCTGCGGTACAGGGTGATCGCAGGGGCAAGGGGCAAGGGGCAAGGGGCAAGGTTTGAAGCAGCTGCTTCCTGACCCTTGACCCTTGACCCTTGACCCTGAATTTCTGTGCCTTGCCCCAGGAATTCTGCGATCTGTCCCAGGGTGTTGAGCACGCCCAGCTGTTCCGGCCCAACCACCGGTGCATCCGGTAGCCGCTCCTGCAGGCTAGAGAGGATCTCCACCCGCTTGATGGAGTCGATCCCCAGATCAGCATCCATGCTCATGGACAGTTCCAGCATTTCAACCGGATACCCGGTCTTGTCACTGACAACAGCAAGCAGGGTCTCAACGACAGGGGCAAGGTTTAAAGAACCTGTTTCCTGACCCTTGACCCCTGACCCTTGACCCTGAATTTNNTGTGCCTTGCCCCAGGAATTCTGCGATCTGTCCCAGGGTGTTGAGCACGCCCAGCTGTTCCGGCCCAACCACCGGTGCATCCGGTAGCCGCTCCTGCAGGCTAGAGAGGATCTCCACCCGCTTGATGGAGTCGATCCCCAGATCAGCATCCATGCTCATGGTCAGCTCCAGCATCTCAACCGGATACCCGGTCTTGTCACTGACAACAGCAAGCAGGGTCTCAACGACAGGGTCCGGGGTCCGGAGTCCGGGGTCCGGAGAAGCATTTACCGGCCCCTGGCCCCTGGCTCCCGGTTCCTGCAGTTCTGGCCCCTGGTTCCTGGACCCTGGACCCTGGTTCCTGGACCCTGGACCCTGGTTCCTGGACCCTGGACCCTGAATTTCTTGATCCTGTAGCAACTGTTGCTGCTGGGCCAGCAGGGTCTGGATGGTTCGGGAAGCGGTTTCCTGGCCTTCCAGGAAGCGGCGGTGCAGTTGGGCGGTCTCTTCCTGCATCCGTTGCAGTACCGCCATACCGTCACGGGTCACCTGCAGTGCAGCAGCCAGGGCATCACGGGAAACGGCAGGGGCAAGGGGCAAGGGGCAAGGAGCAAGATTTTGAGACGTTTCTTGACCCTTGACCCCTGACCCTTGACTCTTTTCTTTCACAACCGCTGGCCGTTTGGGCTTGGACTTAACATAGTTGGCACCACAGAGCGGCACTACCAAGAACGGTTTTTTTGCTGGGGCAGCAGGAACGGTGAAGCCTTGGTCCCACGTGGTCAGGTTAATACGGTACCCCAAAACTGCCAGTTGGCTCAGGCAGCGTGCAAGGTCAATCAGTCCGTTGCGTTTGCCATTGGAGCTGTCCAGGGTGATGCAGCTGTGTGCACGGTCACCCAGGATCGCCTTGACCAGTCCGGTCAGGCGTGCGCCAGGACCGATCTCCACAAAGGTGCGGATGCCGTCAGCGTACATCGCCTCTATCTGGGCCACAAACTCAACCGGCCGGGCCAGCTGGCCAGCCAGCAGTTCCTTGGCTGTAGCCGTATCAGCCGGGTAGGGGGTAGCACTACTGTTGGCATAAACCGGAATAGTGGCACTGCCCAACTGAAGATCAGCCAGGGCTGTCAGAAGCGGCGCTGCTGCATCAGCCACCAAAGTGCTGTGAAAGGCAGCAGCAACCGGCAACTGTTTACAGGTGAGCGTGCGGCTCTTGCAGGCAGCCTCAGCCCGTTTGATCTGATCAGTCGCACCGGACAGGACCGCTTGGGTCGGGGCGTTGCGATTGGCAATAATCAGATCAATCTGCTCCTCAGCCAGCATCTGCTCAACCGCTGCCAGGGGTGCGGAGACCGCCAGCATGCTGCCTTTGTCACCGCTGCCTGCTGCCATCAGGTCGCCACGCAGGCGGGACAGGGAGTGGAAAGATGTCTCATCCAGCACGCCGGCGGCACAGAGTGCGGTCAGCTCACCATAGCTGTGGCCGGCTGCGGCATCGGCTGTCAGACCGAATTCCTGCAGTAGACGCAGTGCCCCCAGGCTGATCGCGCCAATGGCAGGCTGTGCGATCTGGGTAGCGCGCAGGGCGGTCTCCTGCTGTGCAGCAGCATCAGCCCCAAAGCAGTCAGCCGGATAGATCAGGTTAGTCAGTCCGGGAGTGGCAGCCTCTGCCTGTTCCAGGCTGTCAACCAATTGGGGAAAGGCGCAGGCCAGATCCCGCAGCATCCCCACATACTGGGCCCCCTGACCAGGGAATAACAGGCCAACCTTGGCAGCGCTGCGATTGGTCGCATAGCAGATACCGTCCGGCGTGGTCCAGTTGCTTTCCGGCTGTTTTGAAAGCATGGTGCGGGCCGTGTTTAGAGTAGCTGACAGGCTGGAGCTGCGTTCAACCGCCAGAGCCAGACGACAGGGAGCCTGCGGATTAAACCCGTTGCGCAGTTCAGCGGCCTTCACACGCAGGTCAGCCCAGCTCAAATCAGAGGAAACGCTGTTTAACTGGCTGATGATAGCAGCTGCGTTACTGGCAGAGAAGGCCAGAGTCTGTACACTGCCATCCCAGTCCGCTGCCTCCTGCAGGGGGCGGTACTCTTCAAGAATGGTATGGAAGTTTGAGCCACCAAAGCCAAAGGCACTGACACCGGCACGACGGGGTGCATTGTTGCGGCTGATCCAGGGCCGTTTGCGGGTGGTGATGTAGAACGGCGTGCGACCGGAGCTTACCTCAGGCAGCGGTTCTGTGACCTTGATGGTGGGAGGGATCACCCGGTGATGCAGGGCCAGGGCCGCCTTGATCAGACCGGCAGCTCCTGCTGCAGCCTTGGCATGACCGATCTGGGATTTGACTGAACTAATGGCGCACCAGGGCTGGTCTGCTTCACCAAAGATCTCACGCGCTGCCGAAACCTCAACGGCATCACCAACCCTGGTGCCGGTGCCGTGGGCCTCCAGCAGGCCGATGCTGTCAAGGGTAACCCCGGCATTGGCACAGGCGTTCAGGACTGCCTTCTGCTGTCCCTGGGGGCTGGGGGTGTAGATCGCCTCCCCTTTGCCGTCACTGGAGGAGCCGATGCCGCGGATCACGGCGTAGATCTGGTCACCATCCCGCTCAGCATCTGTCAGACGCTTCAGCACCACCAGGCCCAGGCCCTCACCCAGGATAGTGCCGTCGGCTGAGGCATCAAACGGCTTGGCATTGCCGGTGGCTGACAGGGCCGGGGTCTTGCTGAAACAGGTGTACATGAAGATGTCGTTAAAGGTGTCCACTCCACCGGTCACCACCATCTCGGCTGCTCCAGTAGTAAGTTCCATGGCTGCCAGATGCAGGGCGCTGAAGGAGCTGGCGCAGGCAGCATCCACCACGCAGTTGGTGCCGCCCAGGTCAAACTGCTTGCTGATCCGTCCGGCCACCACGTTGCCCAAAAGGCCGGGGAATGAGTTTTCCTGCCAGCCCACATAGGAATCGCTGATCCGCTGTACTACATCTTCGGCCACGTCATCGGCCACGCCGGCATCCTGCAGCGCCTCGCGCCAACGGGGGTGTCCCAGCCGGGCCCCCAGCGGAATCACCATTTCCAGGGCACCGGTAACTCCCAGAATCACACTGACCTTACTGCGGTCAAACTGCTTGTCAGCACCATAGCCGGCATCCTGCAACGCCTGACCGGCAGCAACCAACCCCAGCAACTGTGAGGTGTCAATCGCCTCCAGGGCGTTGGGGGGGATGTTGTACTGCATTGGATTAAACGGCACGGCCGAGAGAAATCCACCTCGCTTGCCGTATGCCTTATCCGGTGTCTTGGGGTTCGAATCATACAGATCATCGATACGCCAATGGGTCTCCGGGATCTCAATAATAGCATCCACCCCTTCACGAATGGTGGCCCAGTAGGCGGTCTTGTCCTCTGACTTGGGAAAGAGGCAACCGATGCCGATAATGGCCAGCGGTGCTCCGGCAGTGTTGAGGGTGCGGTCCTGATCTGACTGTCTCACGCAGGATACTCCTTGATCTCCGGTTTGATCTGCAGGGATGCGGCATGGCTACCGCTAAAGCGTAACAGGTTGGCGCGACAGATGGTTGCCGCCCCTTCCAGGATGTTGCGGGCCACGCAGGCAGCGCGACGATTCTCCGGCTGTTCCAGAAAGCTGCCTTTGACCCATTCGTTAAAAGCCCCCATGGCCGGGCCGCACCAGACCTGGTAATCAATGGCCCGGTTGGGGGTGCCGTCCTTGGCCCAGTGGGCAGCCTGCCCCAGGTACCAGCGGAATACCAGAGCCATGCGGTGCCTGGGCTCACGCTCGGCTCGCTCTACCTGGCGTGGATCCCGCTTAAGGAAGAAACTGCGGGTCTCCTGCCAGATCTGCTCCAGCGGGGCCAGGAACAGGGCCTTCTCCAGTTTTTCACGTTCTGCCGGGGGGATCTCTTCCATGGAAGGGTGGCTGCGATACAGCTCATACAGTTTAGCGGCCCGCATGGCAAACATGGTGCCCCGTTTCAGTACCTGCACCGTTACCCCCATTTCAAACATGTCGGCAGCCGGGGCCATGGTCACATCGGCCTGACGGGTTCCAGCCAGCATGGTGCGTACGGTATCGGAGATGCCGGATTCGACGCAGGCCTGATGTACTGAGCCGACCATGATCCAGGCCGCACCCATGCTGAAGGCGGCCGCTGCTGCCTGCGGGGTGCCGATGCCTCCACCCAGACCAACCCGTAGCTGTATCGGATAGTTGTGTTGCAGCTGCATCCGCTGGGCCACTGACTGGATCGTGGGCAGCAGTGTCAGGGCAGGGCGGTTATCGGTATGGCCGCCGGAATCGGCCTCGGCAGTGATATCCTGGGCCATCGGGATCTGACGAGCCAGCTCGGCCTGTTCAGCGGTGATCAGCCCCTGTTGCAGCAGGGCGATAATCAGTTTTTCCGGGGCAGGAGAGAAGAACTTCTCGGCCAGTTCCTCGCGGGAGACCTTGGCAATGATCCGGTTGGGGGTAACAATACTGCCGTCAGCAGCACGATGGATGTCATGCAGGCGGTAGCGCACCAGGGGCAGGGTCAGGGCCAGAAAGGCCGAGGCCTCCACCAGCTTGACCTCTTTGCGGATGTACAGTTCCGCCAGGGCAGCCTCAAGGTCAGGCTCCTGGGGGGAGTGGATCAGGTTGCAGCCAAACGGCACGCCGCTGGCTGCCAGTTGGTCTATGGCTGTCTCAACCGTGTCAATCGGCAGGCCGGCAGCACCGAAGAACCCCAGCATCCCGGCCTTACCCAGGCTGATGGACAGCTCAACCGAGCTGATCCCTTTGGCCATGGAACCACCCAGGTACGGGTAGCGGATGCCCAGTTGCTGACAAAATCCGGTATCCCCCAGCAGTTCAGGGATAATCTGTGTGTTGCTTTGGTCTAATAATAATTGTGGTTGCATGAAGGTTTTCTAGTTTCCCATTGATCAGGCTAATAAAAATTAAATATGTTAAACTATATGATATAGAGCGTTTTTTCAAGAAAATGGCTAGGTGTTGTATACAATTTTCTGATGCGCAATAAACAAGGCCCTGCGGTTGAATACGCAAGACCTTGTTTTTATTTGGTAAGTATTGTTGGGCTTGATGCAGTAAGTGGTGATTCCGTTCAAGGTGCTGATGCTGAACATGCTGGTCAGCTTTGCCGAGTTTGAGCGCAGCCCGATCAAATCCCGCCAGGCAGAAGGGATCAGGCTTGCCAAACAGAAAGGCGTCTACAAGGGTCGTTCAAAATGCCTGCAGCCGGAACAGGCACAAGAGGCAAGGGCAGGGTAGCTGCTGGTGTACCTAAATCACTGGTTACAAGTGATTTAGGGGTTACACGGCAGACCTTGTACAAGTATCTTGACGGCAAGGCATAGACAGATTGCGAAACAATAAACCGCTTGCGGAGGAGATAGCACATACGCTATCATTTAACCATGGGAAAGAATTCAATCAACTTTGTTGCACCCAGCAGTGTTGCTTTCAATGATCTGCTGAAGGTATGTCGTCAACACTTTGGTGAACCAAGGATTGTTGGCAGTCACCATATATTCCGATTGAGAAACTGGAGAAGAGCCATGAAGTATGACGTAATAAAATACACCTACCGGATTGAATGGTCTGAAGAAGATCAGGCACACCTTGCCCGCTGCCTTGAGTTTCCTTCACTGATCACCCACGGCAAGACACCAGAGAAGGCCCTGAAGGAAATTGAGGTGGTGGTTGCTGAATCCATCAAATGGATTGAAGAGGAAAAGGGTGTTGTTCCTGAACCGCTGGGAGTCAGACAGTACAAAGGGAACATCACCTTAAGGGTGCCGCCTGGTGTTCATCGTCAGCTTGCCATGCTTTCAGCAGAACAAGGGGTATCCATCAATCAACTGGTGCTTTCACGTCTGGCTGCAGCCTAACCACAAGGACAAACCATGCCCCACCCAAATCGCCTGACAGAAAACAGCGCCCTTCAGGAAAAGATACGCGCACACCGTCCGCTTGATAGGTATGAACGCAATCAGCTTCGGGAATACTACCGGATAGGCTTTACCTGGTCCAGCAACGCACTGGAGGGAAACAGCCTCACGGAAAGCGAAACAAAGGTTGTACTTGAAGACGGCATAACCATAGGGGGCAAGCCGTTAAAAGACCACTACGAGGTCACAGGACACAGCGAGGCATACAACCTGCTGTACCAGCTGGCAGGCAATCAGGAGATTACTGAAGAAAACATACGAGAACTTCACCGGCTGTTCTACCACCGGATAGACACAGCAGCAGCCGGAACCTACCGCACCCGCAACGTCATAATCACCGGCACCGACTTTACCCCGCCAGCACCAACAACGCTGCCCTTTGCCATGCAAGAGTTTGTGGCCTTGTTCCTGCAGCTACAACAGCGGCACCCGGTTGAATATGCCGCACTGCTGCACCTTAACCTTGCAACCATTCACCCCTTTGTAGATGGAAACGGCAGAACAGCACGGCTCCTGATGAACCTTGCCCTGCTGCAATCCGGCTACCCTGTAACCATCATACCGCCCGTTATTCGTGCCGATTACATTGCAGCCCTGCAGGCCTCCAACAAAGGCGACAACAGACCATTCATCAACTTCATAACCTGCTGCGTATGGGAAAGCCAGAAAGAGTACCTGCGCCTGCTGGAAAGCCTTGATCGGTAACAAGATTGAATATCTCTGAACAGGCAACCAGCAGCTTAACCACCGCATGAAGCGTTGCAAAATGCTGCTGTTCGGAGATTCTTAACCCAAACGACGCCGATAGGTCTTAGCACGCACAGCGTATTTGACAAAATCGGATGCCATCTGCTATACAGCTTGCAGCTTATTAAGCGGGAATAACTCAGTGGTAGAGNNCCGTTTCCCGCTCCAAAGAAATCAAGAGGTTACAGACAAAATCTGTAGCCTCTTTTGTTTTATCTGCTGACGTGTAACCCCTCGTGTAACCTCTATTACCCTTGCTACATTTTACAGGGCATTCCTTTGTCCAGCCCGCATATCATCCGGCCTAGCGGGCTTTTTTGTTTATCAGGGAGCCCCAAGGGGGGCGGATGGGAGGCAGGTAGACACAGGCGCGGGCGGCATCCTGAGTGCGCGAAGGGTAAAGCCCGTAGTCTGTGACTGACTGCCGGGTGGGCGGGGGAATCAAAACTAAAAATCGGGAGCACGAAAAGCACAGGGTATGCCTGAGCCCATTGTGGCCGCTGGCAGCAATCGCCTCTATTCATGGCGACCAGCGTCTTATGCCACAATGAGGCGAAGCAAGGGAGGGACGGCCCGCAGCAACAACTCCCCCCAAGAGTGCCCTTACCCCCTTTGGGAGTTACTTGCCGGGGGGGATGCCGGGGTTGGGGGGTGTCCAGAGGGGGGAAGGGACGGCGGGGGGTGTTGGCATAGCCTGTGCCGTGCTCCCTACTGCTGCTCTTTCGGGTTTTCCATCATCATCACTGACCGGCCTGATTGTGCGCGTCAGGCGCACATAACCGCCTTGCCTCTGCGAGCAATACGGGGCTGTATCCGTTTTGCGAAGCGTCTTACAGCTTGAGGGCGAAATACGCCGCTTGCAAGTGACGTGAACAGATGTCGTTGCTGGGCACGGCACTTGTCCTGGCGGGGTGTTGCGCTTGCCGTTATCCGTCACATCAAAATATGCCGCTGATGCGGATAACATATGGGCTAGCGGTTTTTTTCGTTGCTTGACATTGGGCAGATAATTTCTATCTACAAACTTATCTTGACCTAATCCGCCAATGGCGGATAATATAACCATCATGGAATTCATCGAAACCCCGGTATTCACCAAGCTGATTACAGAATTGCTGACAGATGATGATTATCGTCTGCTTCAAGACGATATTGCCAAGAATCCGCAAGCAGGCGACCTGATACCAAAGGGTGGAGGGATTCGTAAACTTCGCTTTGCGCTGCCTGGCAAGGGTAAACGTGGCGGAGCGAGGCTTATCTACTACTGGCAAACATCGAAGGATAAGACATACATGTTACTGGCATACACCAAGGCCAAGAAAGAAAATCTGGAGCCGGAACAAACAGCACTGCTCAAGGCACTGGTAAAGGAGTTGGAACGTCATGGATAAAGAGCTATTCGACCAATTACATCAAAGCCTGCAAGAGGCGGTAGCCATTGCCAAGGGTGAAATGCAGCCATCCCGTGTTTTTACTGTTGCGGCACCGGACGTGAAACTTGTACGGGAAAAGACAGGGCTGTCGCAAGCCATGTTTGCGGCAATGATCGGCGTGAAGGTGAAGACGGTACAGAATTGGGAACAGCATCGGCGCAACCCTACCGGCGCGGCTGCGGCCCTGTTGACTATCTTTGACCGTGAGCCGGAAACGGCTATGAAGGCACTGCACGGCACGATGTAAAACAATCGACAATCATCAATTAAAAGGGGTATCCGGTTTGCGGATGCCCCTTTTGTTTATCATCTGGAATTCTGCAGCATTTCATAGACAGATTCAGCTACAGCAAGACGGAATGTATCAGTACTTGCAAGAGCATCATCATCAGGGTTAACGATCACCGCGGCCTCAAGCAGTAGAGCCGGTGACATTGCAGTTTTCAAGACTACCAGATCATCAAAAACGTATATCCCTTTATCCGGTATCAGCAGTTCACGGTTTTCTCCGGCAATCGGTTCTGCGTGATGCAGTGTCGGAACAAACCCTTTTTTCAGCAATGCCGCCCCTAATGCCTTAGCGTAGCGGAGTGATGCTTCAAAAAAAGGATTTTTACGAGATACAAAGATTGAAAACCCTTTGGCCTTTTTTGAACAATAGCCGTGTTTTCTGGATTGTCTGGATAGAAATTGAGGTTGAACAGAATCGTGATGGACAGACAGTAAAAGAGTGCCGTTGATGCCTCTCTGTGTTCGCTGGAGAAGTGTCACCTCTTCATTTTCTGAGTGAGTCAGCGTAACAGTCATCTTTTTGCTGGTCAGAAATGCGGCTACTGTTTTTGCCAGCGCGTTATTGTAAAGGTATTCTGGTTTGGCGCTACAGCTTGTTGTTCCTGGGGATTTGGGAGAGTGTCCGGGATCAATGAATATGCCGCCGGTGGAAGTTCCGGCGGCATGAACGGTACCGCATGCAGTAAGCAAAGCTACTGATATGCAAATTATTATCTGCCTAATTGTGAAATTCTCTCTTGATATACTTTCAGCATACTGTTTGCGTCTGTGCAGATATTACGTTGATTTTTCAGCCATGCTGCCTGCTCTTTTTTCAAAGCTGCCTTGTCTGCTGTATTACCAAGCGCAGCCTTATAGACTTGAGCCAACTGGACATCCGCCTGCGCAAGTTCATTACTGGAACAGATCATCCGTTCTGCCGTTGAGGATGCTTTTGCACAATCAAAGCTGGGAGAAATCTTGGTTGTTTCAGGCGCTGGTTGTGAGACTGACGGTGCTGCACTTGTGACTGGTGCAGATGGTTGGCTGGCTTCTGGTGCTTTGGGTTGGGGTGCCGGTATTACAGGAACCTCTCCTACTTCATTTGCATAAATTTCTTTCAGTGTATTTATGCATCGAATCAAATTAACGGATTTATTAGGTTCTATCTTGCTGCCATCAGTTTTTTCCGCTCCAAAACCACACCAGCCCAGCTGAAAGGTCTTATCTTGATTTATGATAAACTGAAATTTGTAAAAGGCTGATTTAAGCTCAGGAATCTTTGCCGGATTGATATCGGGGTGCTTCATGACATCAATATCAGCAGTCGCTTGAACTACGCGCCTACCATTATCCTCTTTCAGCAACTCCCAATCGGTTTTCTTAAAATAGCGGTATTTGTCTATGGCTTGGCCAACCGCAAGGCTTTTATCAAATTCGAGAGTACCGGATTTAACCAGAGAAACATCACTGTCAATCAGGTTCTTTGCCTTGTCACAGCCTGTTATTGAAATGACGGACAACAACAAAAACAGTATGATATGCAATTTCATAAAAGCCTTCTCCTACAAGTTATTTGAAATAAACATCGACCGTTTTACCCTGAAAACATATCTCTTCAGCTTGCTTTTTATCTTTATAAATGACCTGAATATGGCCGTCAGTAAAATATTTATCAGCCTTACCTCTTTTCCCTCTTTTAGACGGGAAACTACCGTCAAATAAAAATTCTACTGCACCTATTGAACCTGACTTTGGCAGCAGACCCCCCTTAACTCTTACCCCTCCATAGCTTCCAGTCATACCTTTTTTTCTCTTCTCTTCAAAATCAAGCGAAGCGCTACCTTTTTGTTTAGGCTTGGATTCATCTTTAGAGGAATCACTGTCGTCAGTGCCATTAAATTTGTTGAGAAGTCTCGTGAAACCATAGAAAATCACTCCACCAATGGCTAAATTGACTATTTCTGCTATGCCAAATTTCATATATTGACTTTCGATCTGCTTATTCTGAGGGTTTTAAATCAATACGCTCTATATCCACGGTCATTTTTTTCTTTTCATTGCACTTAACCGTCGCAACATGTTTGCCTTTTACAATCACGTTCACGCCTGATTCTGATTTCATATCAATTTTATCGGCACCAGTAAAAACACTATACACTGTGTCGCCCGTAGGCAATTCAACTGAATAATTCATATAACGTCCCATTCCATTCCATTGGTACGTTGAAGCACTGATACGCTCAATTTTAAAATTCTTTTCTAGCTTCCCAGGTTTCCCAAAAAAATATTCGAGGGTATCCCCGTTATCACAAACCTCAACTTGTTTTCCGTTTGTAGTTGTACAGGCAAAAATAGTTTTTTTAACGCATTTTGCATGTGCTGTTGAAACCAGTGTCGCCAATATTGTCAGTGATAAAAACAATTTCTTCATCTCTTTCCTCTTTATCTAGGTTGTTATTCAGTTCAGCATCATTTCCAAGTTTCCTTCTTTTGTAGTTCTTTAGCCCTTTTTATCTCTATCCGCCTTTTTATGTTCTCAAGATGACTAAACATATCAGTGGTTGGAAGAAGCTCACTTGACCTGTTTTTAGGTATTTTTGATTTATTGCAATAAGTATTACATTCACCTCTGTAATTTATATACATTGGTATATCTCTATACTGACTTGTACTTGCATCAATTGTTATTTTTAACCAACAATCATTATCAGGATCATCATAAATTGCTTCATATTGACTGCCATAATCAAGTTTTTTGACCTTAATTTTTTTCTGATCAAAATTACATATTGTGGTTTCTGTTTTTTTATTATCATTACTTGCAATATAACTTGTTTTGAGGCTAAACAACATAGAATCATCTGTCATATCAATTATTTTAGCTTGTTTTATATAATCAACTTCATCATTTCTGTTAATGACACTACCATACAATCCATTTAAAGCATTTAGTAAGCCATTATGATATTTTTATAAGTAGGAAGGCTTAAGTATATTTGGTTTACGATGCCGTCGGTATGGATTGGCTTGCCGTTAAAATAGATACCATAAATAGTCACTCCTACTGTATCAGGAAGATTAAATTCAAAATCAAAACTATCAGTCCTACCTGAATCGTTTTTACGTTGGACTCTGTAAACCCATGTCTTATGTTTTTTGTTTTGATTCCACTTGCCAGAACCTAAGCCCTCAGAAATAAAGGTAGCTAAAGGCAGCTCTTTGTATGACCAAGTGCTTACCATTGTATGTATAGCCAACCCAGAATTGAGAAACTTGTCATCCGGAGCTATTGCCAAAGCGTGACCCGCCATTAGTAAAATAATGGCTATAATTATTAATTTCTTCATTTTTACACTCTTTCCCCAGGGTGATGAATTATTCACTAACCACTATTTATCAAAAGTTAGAATTTACCAGCTTCTACTTTTTACTCCTCAGCTTTTTATCTACCAATTTGTTTATCGTTGGTGTTGCGGCACGTAGATATTCGTTGCTTTTCGCTTCGTCCATATTTTTATTGACAAATACGCCAAATATTCTAGGTCCGAACAACTCATCTCCAAAAAATTCTGTAGGAGGGAGTTTGTTTTGCTCAACCATCATCTGGTCAAGATACCTCGATGCAAGATCAATATAAACACAAACAAATTCATTGTTTTTCGTTTGATTGTAACACTGAGAGGTAAAGTTGATTAGCCCTGACATTCCTTCATTCTTGTATATTTTTAAAACTGTGCTCACCGCATCATTCATCTCTTTCTGCATTTCCTTTGCTGTCCTAGCATAGCTGGTTGCAGTAACCATCAGAACAACAACAACGATGGCTAGCCTTATAATTTGTTTCATGTTTTCCTCCTTAATATTTTTTAACTGCTTTGCGCTTGGGTATATCCTTTACCCACTTGCCGCTGAAATAAGCATTCATCCCGCAACCAGCAGGATCATCAGTCAGCTTTTTTATAGTTGCACCCTTAGGGGTAAATCTGATTTCAAATTTGGAATCATGTTCGTAGTACGTAACCTCCTTCGAAATCATAAATATCGCATCAATGGCTTTCTCAGAGCTAATCACCCGTTCACCTGCGACTTCAACATCACACATATTGGTCTGGCTGTTTATCGTATCCAATTTAACTTTAATAACCGTTCCACCTTTTAAGTCAGGTTCTTCTTTGACTGTCATGCTGCCAGACATTCCCTTTTCTTTAAACGTGTAGCTGCCTGATGGGTCAAACGCCCACACCACGCTTGTCAGCAGCATGATTGTCGTAGTTATCAGAATTTTCATTTTCATGGTGCCCCCAGCATTGGTGATATACGAATTGAATGAATCAAAATGAAATTGGGTAAAATTAATACACATTAAAATTGTACTGGTCAAGCAACACATACATTTGGTGTGGTAGTTGCTACACTGACCATCTGATATAGTTAGTGCCATGAAAACCAATGGAAATTCAACACGATTTATTTCGAGTGAAGAGATTGGGCGGGCTATTAAGCAGCGTCGCTTGGCGTTGGGAATGTCTCAGGAAAAGCTGGCAGAACAGCTTGATGTGTCATATCAGCAGGTACAGCGTTATGAAAGTGGCAGCAGCAAACTGAACATAGAAAATATCCAAACCCTTGCAGATGCACTGGATATGCCGGTAACGTTTTTCTTCAACCCGGAAAATAGGCTGATTATTGAGCCCCCCCACCCATACACATCTGACGAAGAACATGAGCTGCTCACCAGCTTCAGGACTATCAAACACCCGGCTTACAAGGATACCGTAATCAGCGTTGTCCGCATGGCAGCTCAGCTTGTGCCCCCGCAGCAATAAGTATCTTTCTGGTTAAGAGTCAAAGGAATCATGCTGTTTTAACTCTTCTTTTAACTTCTGGACTTCTTGACGACGTTCCGGCAGAAAATACCGGCGTTGTTCTTCTATTGCTGCAAAATGTTCTCTTGCCCTACGCTCTAACTCCTCTCCGCTAACAGGATAATCACCATCACTTGTTTCCGCTTCAGTAGCTACTTTCTGTAATTCAAGCTTCAGTATTTCAGGGAGCGGAAGCCCCAATGCATTGATTTTGTATCCTGCTTCGCGTGGCGATAGTTGATCGTCAAGAACGGCCTGAAGTATAGGAGCAAGAGCGTTTTCAGGTGCGGGAGTTGTCTCACTGAACATTTTCAGGTATCGAGCAAGCAATTGAAGATTTTTGGTCTTGTCGGGTAATTTGATTTTTGTGGTGACTGTTGTTCCGCCTGAACCATCACTGGCATTTTTTTGAAGCATTTCCAATCCTCCAATGACAGCTGCGTGGTCAGGCTCCAATTCTGATATATTTTTCAGACGTCCATCATCATTGAAAAAGCTGCGCGGATCATAAAAGGCGAGTTTCGCAATTTCAGACAAAACACGCTCTGGGGTGATTTCAAGCCTCCGAGCCCGTTCTAACTCCATCTCTGAAATTCTTGCCTTAATGTAAGGTTTTGTAAGGAGCTTGCTGGCCTCGGTTTTAGCTGCGTTGTACGACACAGCCGGAAAGGCTGATCGGTAAGCCCGTGTTGCATTTAATCCCGCATCACATGCGTATTCACGACAAAAACGCTCTTCCCTTTCTGTCAGCTCAAGTGTCTTTGACTTTGCAGAAATGGTCTTTTTCTTTGCTGGTTTTGGTCTTATTTTAACAGACACTCTTGTACCTCTGCTGATACACAATTATCTTGCATCAAGTAAAACTGTAACAGGGACAATCTGATGGGGGCATGAAAGAACGGAGGCATAATTGTCATCAACATCACCATCAAAATAAACGTCAACATCAAGTAAAGGCATGGGTATAGGCTCACTATAAAAGGGGTACTACCCACCCTATACCCCCCCTTGCTGTTTTGCTATTCTGAGATTTTTCCTGTTTTCTGCAGCGATTTTGCCACCTTTGCTTCCATTAATAATTGAATTCATGTATGCGTTTTGTGCATTATCAAACTCTTTTTTTGCAATGCGGTTAGTCAATCGTCCGCCTAGTTCCAAAAGCCAGCCAGTACGGTTAAGCGTTTGACGATATGCGATCCACTCGTTTTCAGGTATATCTAGCCGCCTAGCAATGGCCCAGTTATCATCAGCAATCATTCCGTCAATCTCTGACCAGCACATTGTCATGATATCAAGTGCAATTCGTCTTTCATCCGCCTTCAATGTTGACCACTCTGGAGCTGCCATTATCTCATTTGTTTGGTAAGTCACAAAAATAGGTCGCTTCATTTCAATCATAGGCGATGAGTCCAGTTTCAGGTTATCAGCTGACAGCCATCCCTTTTCCAGCATCGCCTGAATGAACTCAAGCCGATCTCGCCCTACGCAATGTGTATGGCAACAATGGATATCAAAAGAGGTGTACTGCGGTGGAGAAGCATTGGCGATGAATGTGGCCTTGTCAGCTCCATGATCGGTATGCTGATCTTCAAAAGGACAGACTATATGCTGTTTGCCGTCTTTGGCACTGTCTCGCCAATACTTTTTATCAATGGCGCTAATCAGGTCAAAAGTAGGGTTTTGTGCAGCCCAAGCTGCCAGATTGATTATTTTGCCACTGACAGGAATAGTGTACATAAATGTGCGAGGTGTAACCGCTTCCGGCACTGATTGAACTGCATCAGTCAAAAGGGAAGATGGAATTTCTTTGCCTGATGGCTTGGCAGGCTCCGGCTTTCTTCCCAACCGAATGAAATATTTTACATTCAACGGATCACCGTCTTGATAGCCAACAAAGGCATATTTCTTGTTTTCTTTCGGACAAGACGGCAGATAATGGGCTCTTGCCCGATCAAAGCACCCAGCGTCAAGACACGCCATCAATTCAGTCGGAATAATGCTTTTTATCCCCTTGACAAGCCAGTTATGTTCTTCTGTATTAACTGAACGCTCCAGCGGTATGACAACTCGGAAACGTGGTTTTTCTGGTGTATGTGAATGCGTGGAATAGTAGGCGGCCTGTGTGCCTGGAAACAACTTCAGGACATCTTCAACAGTTGGCTGTCCGTGATCAAAATCAAGACAGATACCATCAGCTGAAATAAAATTATCATTCGATCTACTGCCATTAAATATGGCAGGCGAAAACAATCTTCCATTTTTATCAGGTCTGATGTGACGTACAGACATTAAGCTAATAAATTCAGATTTGTTCAAAACAATTGGCGTTGCAGCTGAATCCCATAAATAAGGGAAGGTGCTGAATCTCATTGTGAAACTTTCAGTTGTATTTTCAGACACGGCATCAGGTGAAGTGATGTCCTCAACTGGCCTCACAACTGGTTGCTCTGACATAAATTCAAACATTTGCTCATAAGGTGAAACAGGTATGGCTTTCGTAGTTGCCAAATTAGTAGTGGCCTGAGCCGGATTCTTGACGACAATCGGCTTGGGATCGCCCCATGCAGCGGCCCAAGTTCCGTTTGAGACATAGGCGTCACAATCCGCTTTTTTTCCATATTGCTTGATAAAGGCATTTTGAATACCAGCTTCCAAAGCTTTCTTGCCTGCCGCGTCACGGTATGGGGTGCCCATGAACTGCCCCCTTATTTTGTTGTTGAAGATTTTTTACGGCCTTTTGCAGCCCCAGGCGCAACCGGGACAACATTTTCGGCAGTGACGGTTTCACGCGAATCAAGCCATGCCATAAGCGCGGACAAGCGGACACCTACAGCTTTTTGACCAATGCGAATATTGGGGGGGTAGGTTCCGGCCTGTTGATCTCTCCAAATTGAGGCGAGTGAACGACCGGTGATGATTACTTGCTCGGCGGGTCTTACGATGCGGTCTTGATTATTGACGAGAGTTACTTGTTTTCTGCCTGCTGTGCTTGACATAAATGACCTCCTGAAATTTCAACGCCCAACTTGACGTTTTATATGATTTCAGAAGTAGCTTACGTCAGCTAGCTGAACGTCTACTGAAAAGCTACTGAAAAAATATAATAAATAAAATCAGAAATTTACTATTATTTTTTCAGATGAAGCTCAGATATATCAGAGACGATTCAGGCTTTAAGCAACTTGGTAACGAATTTTGTATATGTACTTCGATTTGTGATACTGCTGGGGTTTTTATGCATAAATGAACCAATTTTTTCTTTTGAGACCCTGGAACCTTGTGGCGTTTTCTTCCTCAAGAGGACTTTAGCGATCTCCTTGTCGCTAACGCCTTGAGATCGCTGCGAGGTTATATATTCGATGATATCAGCATCAGTCATTTTTTCTTTTGTCTGCTGATCAGATGTGTTGGAGAAAACGTTGAAAGTTTCAAACCGTTCAAGTTCCCTCTTGGTAATCAGCATATCCTGTGCAGAAATTACACATGGTTCAATCACCAGATATGTAGGCGTTTCAGTGGCCGCCATCATCGGATTATCTGGCTCATACACTTCATATAAAGCAGGTATAAGGTACCCTTTATAGCAAATATCCTGTTGGCCCTTCGTATCAAAAACAAGAGAAATGTTAAACGGCGAGTACATGCCTTCAATTTGCATCCTGCTTTTATTAGCCACCGGACGTACATCTTCATACCTCAACTTGCCAGGCATATAATTGATGAGAGGTCTGCCGCATATCGCATATACCCGATCCAGCCTGAATACAGGAATGATACGTTCTGTCTCAACAAGCCGTTGCACATCACCAGCAGAAACTTTTTCTCCAAAGGTTTCCGTCAGTCTTATCGCTGCCTGTTCAATTGTGTAGTCGTCTCTTGGTAAAGCCACCTTATCCCCCTGTATCGTGCCTAAAGCTTTCTGTCCGTACTGCAGACACCTTTCCAGCCCCCGTATTATGCGGCTTTACGGGTTATTGAAACAACATTATCTTTCTTCTCAGATGGTGTGACAATAGACAACAGCTTGCGTTCCCACTGTTCCATTGCGGCACGTTTTTCACGATCATATTTGTAACGATTGTAGATGCCAACCACCCCTTTTTTGGCATGGCCGAGAATGGCGTCATTGACTTCATCCCTGAAGCCCAATTCTGCAAGGCGGGTAGAACAGGTACGGCGCAGGTCGTGAGGGGTGAAATGCTCAATTTCCATTTTCCTGTCTTCTTTGACCTTTACCATACTTATCACATCCCCTTTAATGGCTCTACGTGGCTTATAGTCCTTCAGATTACGGCGGATTGCGTAGGCAACTGCATTTTCATCAATGTGACTACAGTAAACTACACCGTTTTCATCTACCTGCCCATTTTTAGGGGAAGGAAACTTGTACCCCTCTAAGTCTCCAACAAGCTCCTTTGCAAGTTCAGTTAAAAATACCCTGTGCGGTTGTGGCGGATTTTTACTTTTTTCTTTCACCTTCCGGCGAGCAACAGGGATTGTCCACCATGTTTCAGTCCATTCACGAATGACATTTCCTTTGTCGTCTTTCTGCTCCTTGGTTTCTACGGTAATTTCGCTTGAGTGGAGCCCGGCAACTTCACCGGGTCGCTGACCGGTAACAAGTATCAGCTTCAAAATGCGTTTAACATCGTCACTCATTGATGCCTTTTCCAGTTCATTCCAAAAGGTGAGTATCTCATCAACGCCATTGTTGTCATTCGGCTCTTTCAGGACTCTATCTCGTGATGTAATGGTGGCGATTTCATCAATCTTGATGCCGAGACATGGCGTGTTTTCCAGGATATCCCTTGATACAGCAAAGTTATACATCTTGCGTATGAGCTTGAAAATATTATGACAGAGTGCAGGGCCGCGTTCTGCGGCATTTTCAAGAAGCTTCACAACATCACGCTTACGAATATCTTGCGCTTTGCGATCCCCCCACAGTGGAAGCACGTCTTTGTCGAGTAGTCTCTGATCTTCTTTCGCACTGGAGGCACGTTTGTTGACACTGGCATGTCTCAGCATATATTCAGCCGCCAATGCCTTTACAGTAGGGTTTTTCTCGTCTGCTTCAATAGCCGCTGCTGCTTTACGGCGATCACGCTCCGGGTTTGAATGCCATTCAAAATCGTATTCTTGCGGGTCTTTACCATCTTTATAGACTTGACGAACATCTATAAGCCGCTCCCGTGCCTTGGCAAGAGTAACAGTAGGATACTCCCCCAAATTCATCTGACGACGCTTGCCAGCGATGGTGTAGATGAATATGAAAATCCGTAACCCTGAAGGCAGTACCCGAATACCGAAACCATCCCCCTCTCTGACCTGAAACATCTTCTCTTTGGGTTTCAGACTCAGAATATATCTGTCTGTGAATTTCATACTATCCCCCTGTGTGGCCTTCAGCCTGAAAAGCTGAAGCGTTAAGGTTACAGCAAAAGCGTGTAACCTCTCGTGTAACCTCTACCATATTGGCAACAAGTGAAATAACATGAAATAGTATATTATCTAACATATCAATAGTAAATAAGAAAAAAGCCTTGTAGGTTACAAGGCTGAAAAGTCGCGAAATGTATATAAAGCTAATATTTACATATTCCCAAGCTGAAGGTCGCGGGTTCGAATCCAGTTTCCAGCTCCAAAGAAATCAAGGGTTTAGCTCAGAAAGCTAAGCCCTTTTTCTTTTTCATGGGAACAGCCGTGGGAACAAAAAGAAAAAGTTCCCGAAAGGTAGCCTTTCGGGAACTTTTGTTTAAGCTATTACTCCGGTGAGAATTACTGTTTAGCTATTTCATTGATATTAGGGGGTATCAACTCTTTAAACCCTTGTTGGACCAATGGTGATCCGTTATTTTTACGACGAATATCATTGAGAGCATGCACAAGCTCTTTGCTCAGCAAGGCCTCCTTGCACTCGTCCATCTTGACTTCATTGAAAATAATCATATCAATACCCCGCCAGCGCCACCCTTGCTCAAAACACCTGACCTCACCGGCAGTAAACGTCACATCTTCACTGCTACCACCAACGAGTTTTATTGTCTGTGGTTCGAATAAAAATCAGTGTTGTCCGGTTAGGTACTTGCATAGTTCTTTGAGAATATAAAAAACAAATAAATCCGCTGATTCCCTATTTTTTGCTTGACTTTTTCGAAAAAGTTCGGCGGGCGCAATTTCATAACTATCCAATATTAAGGGAGTTATGACATGCGGCCATTCAAACGACTGAAGCAAAGACGGAAATCACGTGCGTTCAAATTGCTTCTTACCCCGTTCTTTGAGAAGTTCAAGCTACAAAATCCACTCGAATCCAGGGGGTACCGCCCGTTGCAGATGTCTTTCGATGACCAGTTCAAGGCACTGATTTTCTATCATCTGGAAGAGTTCACTTCCGGAACCGAGCTTCTTCAAGCTTTTGAACAGAATGACTTTGCTAAGGAGTGTGTTGCTCCACCCAAGGGGATCAGCAAAGCCTCCTTCTTCGAAGCAATCAATACTCGCGGTCTTGAACAGCTTACCGAGGTATTCAGTCATCTCGTCAAGCAGGCAGGTAAATCAATCCCTGCTGAATATGCTCATCTTGGCAATTTGGTATCCATAGACGGTTCTCTGATAAATGCTGTCCTATCCATGGAATGGGCCGATTATCGAAGCGGTTCGAAGAAAGCCAAGGCCCATATCGGCTTTGATATCAACCGGGGTATCCCACGGAAGATCTATCTCACCGACGGTAAGGAAGGTGAACGCCCGTTTGTAGATAAAATCATCGACAAGGGCGAAACCGGAGTCATGGATCGTGGTTATCAATCACATGGTCACTTTGACCAGTGGCAGGTCGCCGAGAAGTTCTTTGTCTGCCGGATAAAAGAGAATACCCACACAACTATCATCAGAGAGAAAGCCGTTATCCCTGACAGTATTGTATTTTATGACAACATTGTACTGCTCGGCACCAAAGGGGTAAACCAGACTGAGAAAGAGCTACGCCTTGTCGGGTATCGTGTTGACGGCAAAGATTACTGGGTAGCTACCAACCGATACGACCTGACCGCTGAAGAGGTTGCTCAGGTATATAAACTGCGCTGGAGCATAGAAACCTTCTTCGGTTGGTGGAAGCGCCACTTGAAGGTGTACCACCTGATCGCCAGAAGCAAGTATGGTCTCATGGTTCAACTGCTTGGCGGCCTCATCACCTATCTGCTGCTTGCCATCTATTGTCGGGAGCAGCACAACGAGCCGGTCAGCATCGCCAGAGTACGGGAATTACGCAACCAGATTGCCAATGAAGCAGCAGAAGAACTGAAAGAACGACAGACCCGAAGGCAGAAACGTTCCAGCAAAATTAGAAAGTTAAAACCGAAACGACGGCATGCAAAGACCTAACCGGACGTTACTGAATAAAAATGGGCGATACATTTGATCGTTTAGCACAGCCACCGGCATATTAGGCTCTTCACCCTTTTTGATGCTGACCAGCAAAGGTTTTTTAGCTCTGCCCCCATACCCCCATCCATCGTTCCGGTACAAATATACCAGTGCATATTTATCTGGTTCAGGATTTGTCAACATACCACTAAACTTTTGACCGGTACCAATATCCATAGTTCCACAACCGGTTAATGTTACCAATAAAATAATCAGACAAATTGAATACCTCACGAGCTCCTCCTTTGGAATATGACATCGTAACGGCAAAATTTAACCTTGTTGAATAACCTGTGTCAATAACTACCCCCCGCCAGGGGGCTGCAAAATGTCGGCGCTGTTTCGACATCGCCATATAGGTCACCGCTGGTGTTATACAGTCTG
>DKFG01000049.1:1050-6572 GCA_002452325.1 Geobacter sp. UBA6802 | reverse complement strand
GGATGCTGCTGGATGCGGCCAGGGTGCGTCAGCGTGAGCGGCTGGCTGCCCGGATCGGACGGACGTCATGATCGACATCCTCAGCCCGCCGGGGCTGTCGGTTCTGCGTTCCTTTATCACACCGCAGACCCTCTGCGCCTTTGATCTGGACGGCACCCTGGCGCCGATCATCGACGATCCGGCTGCCGTGGCGCTGCCTGCAGCGGTTCGGCAGGCCATGCAGCAGCTCTGCAGCCTGGCGCCGGTGGCGGTGATCACCGGTCGCGGCTGCGACGATGCCCGGCAGCGCTTGGGCTTTATGCCGCGTTACCTGGTGGGTAACCACGGCCTTGAAGGGTTGCCGGACAGCAGCGTCAACCTGACTGAACTGCGAGTGCTGATTGATCATTGGGCCAGCGAACTGCACCGACTGCTGCCTTCATCGATCATCCCGGAACTGCTCTTTGAGCCGAAGGCCGGGTCACTGTCGCTGCACTATCGCCATGCTGCCGATCCGGCTGCGGCCCACCAGGCCCTGCTTGAGGCCATTGCCCAGCTGCAGCCGCAACCGCGCTACGTGGGGGGCAAGTATGTTGAAAATCTGGTGCCCCTTGGGGTTCCGCACAAAGGTGATGCGCTGCTGCGGCTGATGGAGCACAGCGGAGCAGCAACAGCCCTGTTTGTGGGGGATGATGAGACTGACGAGGATGTCTTCCGACTGGCTGATCCGCGGATACTGTCGGTCTGTGTCGGTACCGGACGGAGCACGGCAGCACGGTATTTTCTGCAGGACCAGACCCGAATGGTCGATCTGCTGGCACAGCTGCTGCTACGGAGTGCGGCGGTTATGCCGGGCGGGAAACATGGATAGCATCACCCTGATTCAGGATCTGGCCATTGTGCTGCTGGTGGCCGGTTTTGCCGGTCTGCTCTGCAAGC
Source organism: Geobacter sp. UBA6802 (assembly GCA_002452325.1). Classification (GTDB taxonomy): domain Bacteria; phylum Desulfobacterota; class Desulfuromonadia; order Geobacterales; family Pseudopelobacteraceae; genus Trichlorobacter. The sequence continues at coordinate 5,654 of DKFG01000049.1, read as the reverse complement.
GGTTTGGGCTGTCGGTGATTGTGGGCTATCTGGTGGCCGGAATCATCATCGGTCCCCATACACCACCCTTCTCTTTTGTGCTGGATGTGCAGCGGATCGAGACCCTTTCACAGCTGGGGCTGGTGTTTCTGATGTTTGGTATCGGTCTGGGGTTAAGCCTCACCAAGCTGCAGAAACTGGGGGTGCCGACCCTGCTGTCCACTGCCCTGGGCGCCTTCTTTGTGCTGAACCTGACCCAGTTGCTGGGTGCGGCGCTGGGGTGGGCCCCCACCAAGACGCTTTTTGTGGCCGGGCTGTTCATGGTCTCCAGTTCTGCGGTAATCGCCAAGATGATCCAGGATATGAAGCTGGGACGGGAGCGCCCTGGTCAATCGGCCCTGGCGATTACGGTGCTGGAAGACGTGGTGGCGGTGGTGATGTTGACCGTGCTGGGCAGCTACAGCCTTGAAAGCGGTTCCGACAGCGGCGGAGTGGCCGGTCTGCTGGCCGGTCTGAGCGCCTTTGTGGTGCTGCTGGTGATGACCGGACTTCATTTTGTTCCGCGTCTGCTGCGCAAGATGGAGACCAGGGCTGACCCTGAACTGCAGACCATCGTGGTGGCAGGGGTGCTGTTCCTGATGGCGCTGCTGGCGGTCAAAGCCGGGTATTCACTGGCCCTGGGGGCCTATCTGCTGGGGGCCATTGTGGCTGAGATGCCGCAGAAAGGCGGGGTTGAAAGGTCTTTTAGCGGCATGCGGGATCTGTTCAGCAGTGTATTTTTTGTCTCCATCGGCATGATGATCGAAGTGCAGCTGATGCTGGATGTCTGGCCCTGGATCCTGGCCCTGGGACTGTTTACCCTGCTGGCCCGCTCCCTTGCAACCGGCTTTGCCCTGATCCTGGTGGGGACACCGCCCCATGTTGCCCGCCGGGCCGGTCTGCTGCTGATGCCGCTGGGCGAATTTACCTTTGTGATTGCACAGCTGGGGGTGAGTAAGCAGGTGTTGCCGCCGGAGTTCTACCCGATTGCGGTGGGGGTCTCGATCCTGACCGTACTGGTGTCGCCCCTGATCAATCGCCATGCCGAACCTTTCCTGGTCTGGATTGAGCAGAACGAACCGGCCTGGGTCAATCGCGGCCTGGCCATGTATCACAACTGGCTGGCCCAGTTTGCCGATCTGGGCAGTAACCAGCTCTGGTGGCAGCTCAGCAAGAAACAGGTGCTGCAGATCGCCCTGGAGGCGCTGTTTGTTACCGGTATGATCCTGTTTTCGCAGACGTTTTTGGTGTTGGTGCAGCGGAGTGCACTGGCAGAGGCGCTGACGCCGCTGACCCTGCAGATCCTCTTCTGGTCGGTACTGGGTCTGGTGGTACTGATCCCGCTCTTTGCCATCTGGCGTAATATCACGGTGCTGGCCCTGATCATTGCCGAGCGGGCCTACACCCGGATGAATCTTCCCGGTTCTGTGGTTGAAAACGGCTTCAGGCTGTTCAGTGCCGTGGTGATTGCCTACTGGCTGTCAAGCATCGTGCCGCTGGCGTCGCTGCCCTACGGTATCTGGCTGGTCATCGTGGTGGTGCTGGTACTGGTGCTGCTGGTATTCTCCCGGCGTCTGATCTATCTGCACAGCAAGTGGCACCACTCACTCAAGGATGTCTTTACGGCAAGCCTGCCGCCGGCCCAGCAACGCCTGCTGCAGTGGGAAGAGCGGTCCCTTGACTGGGGCATCAACCTGCAGGAGCTGGTCATTCCGGAGCATGCCGCCTGTTCCGGCAGCAGCATTGCCGAACTGGCCATCCGCAGCCGCTACGGCTGTTCGGTGGTGGAGTTAGGACGTCATGGTCACACCATCATCAACCCCCGGCCGTCCACGACCCTCTATAGTGGCGACCGGCTGCTGCTGGTGGGGGCCAGGGAGCAGATCGAGGCGCTGCAGATGGCGCTGGGCAGGTTGCACGAATCGGAAAGTGCGGTACATTTTGATGCAGCACGTCTGGAAACGGTGCTGATGCCGTTTGGTTCCCGCAGCGGTGCAACCCTGGCAGAGCTGCAGATTCCGCACCATACCGGGGTGCTGGTAGTAGGAATCGCACGCAACGGACAGAAAATCATCAATCCTTCCGGTAAGGAGCAGGTCTTTGCCGGTGATGAGCTGCTGGTGCTGGGTACACTGGATCAGGTTGATCCGCTGAAACAGTTGCTGGCCCAGGGGGACGTAGCCGATGCAGGTGTCGTTGAGCAGTAACCATATGTCAAGAGAGGTGCTTTATGTACGATCTGAATTACCTGTTTCAGCCGGTGGGCCGTTACTGCCGCCGTAATGTGGCGACCTGCCGTCCGCAGGAGCGGCTGGTTGATGCGGCCAGGCAGATGAGTGAGCATCGGATCTCCAGTCTGGTGGTCTGTGAGGCGGGCAAACCGGTGGGGATCATTACTGATCGTGACCTGCGCAACAAGGTGGTGGCCAAGGGGGCTGATCCCAATCAGCTGACCGTGGCTGCGATTATGACCAGCCCGTTGATCACGATTGGGGAGCAGGAGTTCCTGTTTGAGGCCCTGCACCGGATATCGCGGTACGGCATCCACCGGATCGTGGTAACCGGCAACGGCTGTGGTCTGGTGGGTATCATTACCGATTCGGATATCTTGCGGTTGCAGGCCAACTCGCCCCAGGGGCTGGTGCGCAGGATTGAAGAGGCCGCCACCGTTGCCGATTTGCAGAAGCTGCACCAGGAGGTGCAGCGGTTGGTAACGCACCTGATCGGAACCGGTGTGCCGATACGGGAGCTGGTGCGTATGATCGCCCATTTGAATGATCAGATCCTGGTCCGGTTGATCGAGATTCTGCGCAGCGGACCGTTTAGCGGTATGACCGACCGTTTTGCCTTTCTGGTGCTGGGCAGCGAGGGGAGGGGAGAGCAGACCCTGACCACCGACCAGGATAACGCCCTGGTCTATGCCGACGATCTTACGCCGACCGAGATTCAGCAACTGATCGCCTTTTCCGAGGAGCTGATCCGGTCGATCATCGAAATCGGTATTCCACCCTGTAACGGCGGTATCATGGCCAACAATGCGGTCTGGCGGCTGCCGCTGTCCGGCTGGAAAAAGACGCTTGACAGCTGGGTAGGCACCCCCACCCCGGAGCATATCCTTAAGATGGGGATGGTGGCTGACCTGCGGGCCCTGATCGGTGATCCTGCGCTGGAGCAGGAGCTGCGTCACCATATCACCGGCTGCCTCAAGCAGAACGACACTTATATGGGACATATGCTCAGCAACCTGCTGCGGTTTCGCGTGCCGCTTGGCTGGTTTGGCCGAATCCAGACCGAGAAGGGGGAGTACAAGGGACAGCTTGACCTGAAAAAGGCAGGTATCTTCAGTATTACCGAGGGGGTCAAGCTGCTGGCCCTGTATGAAGGGGTGCAGGGGGGCGGCACTGCAGAGCGGCTATACTGGCTGATGGAGGCCAAGGTGCTGGATCACCGGGAGGGGGAGGACCTGCTGGCGGCCTTTCACGCCCTGGTCTTTTTCCGGTTGAAGAGTCAGGTGGAGGCCCTGCGTGAAGGGCGTGCGCCGGATAACCGGGTTGCCCATGACCGCCTGAACACCATGGAGCAGACCCGTCTGCAGGTGGCCCTGGAGCGGGTGCGGGGATTTCAGGAGACCCTCAAGCTGAAATTTCGTCTGGGGCAGCTGATCTGAACCGAGCCGTCAAGGAAAGGAAGCATCATGCAGATCTGCCGAATACTGACAACCACCCTCATACTGCTGCTGACATCAGCGGTTGTCAGCAGCGCCGCCCCCAAGAAGTCCAAAACTGCTGCAGCACCTGAGCCGGCCCCGGTAGTACAGCCGTTGGCTGAAGAACCGGTGCTGCTGGACAACAAGCCGATCCTGACGGTCTCGGTCGGGGTGCTCTCCTTTACTCCACGGGAACGGGCCAGGGCTATCTCGGGTCGACTTGACAAGGTCAGCCGTGATCGCCTGCTGCCGGTTGACAAGATAGCGGTGGTGGAGGCAGAGACCACCAGCGATATCGTGCTGCAGGACCGGGTGCTGATGACCGTGACCGAGGCCGATGCCAAGGTAGCCGGCAAGTCCCGTCAGGAGCTGGCCCGTGAACATGCCGACGCGATCAGGAACGCTCTGATCACGTTTCGCTCGGAGCGCAGTGTCAAAAGCCTGCTGATCGATCTGGCCCAGGCCCTGGGGGTTACGGCAGTGCTGGTGCTGCTGCTGCTGGGTATTAAACGGGCGTTCCCCTGGCTGCAGGCTAAAATCACCGCCTGTAAAGGGACCTACATCCGTACCCTCCGTTTTCAGAGCATCGAACTGCTGCATGAAGACCAGATGACGGCCTTGCTCCTGTCCAGTGTCCGTTTTATCCGGTTGGTGCTGATGCTGGGCCTGTTGTACCTTTACATTCCGCTGGTTTTAAGCTTCTTCCCGATGACCGAAGGGGTGGCGGCCCGTCTGTTCGGCTACATTGAGGCGCCGGTGGTCAAGGTCTGGCAGGGGGTGACCGCCTATCTGCCCAACGTGTTTTTCATTCTGGTGATCACGGTCTGCACCTGGTATGTGATCCGTTTCAGCCGTTTCCTGTTCCATGAGGTGGAAAAAC
>DKFG01000049.1:0-1003 GCA_002452325.1 Geobacter sp. UBA6802 | reverse complement strand
GTGGTGGTGGCCTTCCCCTACCTGCCCGGTTCCGATTCGCCAGCCTTCAGGGGGGTCTCGGTCTTTCTGGGGGTGCTGTTCTCCCTGGGCTCCTCTTCAGCCGTTGCCAATGTGGTAGCCGGGGTGATCCTTACCTACATGCGGGCCTTCAATGTGGGAGACCGGGTCAAGATCGCCGACACCATGGGAGATGTGATCGAGAAGACCCTGCTGGTGACCCGTGTCCGCACGGCCAAGAACGCCGACATCACCATCCCCAACTCCATGGTGCTGGGCAGTCATATTATCAACTACAGCTCTTCTGCCCAGCTGATCCTGCATACCACGGTCACCATTGGCTATGACGTGCCCTGGCGTCAGGTGCATGAACTGCTGATCGGGGCGGCAAGGTCGACCGACCGGATCGTGGCTGATCCCAAGCCGTTTGTGCTGCAGACCAGTCTGGATGACTTTTACGTCAGTTATGAGCTGAATGCCTACACCGACACACCGTCAGCCATGGGATCAATCTATTCTGAGCTGCATCAGAACATCCAGGATCGCTTCAACGAGGCCGGGGTGGAGATCATGTCGCCCCATTACAGCACCCTGCGGGACGGCAACATGACCACCATACCGGCTGATTATCTGCCGTCCGATTACCAGCCCCCGGCCATCCGGGTAACGCAGGTGGGAGCATGATGCGGAGTTGTATCCATGACCCTTGAAATGATCCTGGTACTGGGGCTGACCCTGTCGGCGGTGATCCTGTTTGCCACCGAGAAGCTGCCGGTTGATCTGACTGCCATGATCGTCATGAGTACCATGCTGCTGTCCGGCATGATCACTGCCGAAGATGCCATTGGCGGCTTCAGCAACCCGGCCACGGTGACAGTGGGGGCGATGTTCGTACTGTCAGCCGGCCTGTTCAAGACCGGTGCCGTTAATGTAGTCGGCAGCCTGCTGGCAAGGGTGGGCAAGATCAGCTTCTGGCTGGTACTGGTGGTGATGATGCTGATGGTGG
>DKFG01000201.1 GCA_002452325.1 Geobacter sp. UBA6802 | reverse complement strand
TGACCACCGGCGGCACCGGTGTCTCCCCCCGTGACGTCACCCCCGAGGCAACCTTGCAGGTAGTGGAGCGGCAGCTGCCCGGCTTTGCTGAACAGATGCGGGCCGAGAGCCTTAAGATCACCCCTATGGCGATTCTCTCCCGTGCTGTGGCCGGTATCAGGGGCTCGAGCCTGATCATCAACCTGCCCGGCAGCCCCAAAGGGGCGATTGAGAATCTGACAGCGATCTGGGCCGCCATACCCCATGCCGTAGCCAAGATCAGGGGTGACAGCGCCGATTGCGCCGGGATCGGACGCCGACAATGAACCTGATAAAAATAATTAGCCACAGAGGGCACAGAGAACACAGAGAAATGTCAGGTAAATCTTATTTATCTGATCAGCCAGATTGTGAACTTTGCCAATCGTTCGTTTTGTTTTTCTTTCCTCTGTGTGCTCTGTGGCAAAGCCTTTTGCTTGTATGATCAGGCGATTTAACGACATAACCGCCGTAATCCTGGTGGGGGGGCGCAGCCGCCGCATGGGGCAGGACAAGGCATTTCTGGAGGTTGCCGGACAGCCGCTGGTGGAGCGGCTCATCCAGATCCTGCAGGACTGTTTTGATCAACTGCTGCTGGTGGGGGACCGTCCGGAGCGGTTCAACGCCTACGGGCTGCCGGTACTGCCCGACCTCTATCCCGGCAGTTCGCTGGGGGGGCTGTACACCGGCCTGCACCAGGCCCCTACTGACCGGATCTTTGCCACCTCCTGTGACATCCCCTTTCCCAACTCATCCCTGATCCGCCTGCTCTGCGACCAAAAGCAAGGAGCGGATGCGGTGGTGCCGGTTACCGCCAGAGGACCGGAACCGCTGTTCGCCCTCTATCACCGTACCTGCCTGCCACCGATGCAGGCGGCACTGGAGGCAGGCGACTTTCGGATTATGACACTCCTGAAACAGCTGCAGGTGCTGGAGGTCGGCCCTGATCAACTTGCCCTGCTTGATCCAGCTGACCGCTGCCTGCTGAACCTCAACACCCCTGAGGAGTACGCTGTCTGCCGGGAGCTGCAGCCATGAGCAGTCCGCTGGTGATCTCGTTTGTGGCCCATTCCGGCACCGGCAAGACAACCCTGCTGGAGCGTTTGATCCCGGTCCTGAAGGAACAAGGCTACCGGGTGGGAGCTATCAAGCATGATGCCCACCGTTTTGAGATCGACCACCCCGGCAAGGACAGCTACCGGCTGACCGCCGCCGGCGCCGACAGTATGCTGCTCTGCTCCGGCGAAAAACTGGCCCTGGTACGCCGCCACCAGCAGCCCCCGCCCATCGAGGCGCTGCTGGAGCTGTGCGGCAGCGACCTGGATATCATCCTGACCGAGGGGTTCAAGCAGAGCTACCTGCCCAAGATTGAACTGCACCGGGACAGCCTGGGACGCCCCCTGATCTGTCGCGGCGAGCGCCATGACGAGACCCTGATCGCCGTTGCCAGTGACACCCCCCTTGAACTTGATGTGCCGCTGCTTGACCTGAACGATCCGCAACAGATTGCTGACTTCATTATCGCACGGATGTCGCCATGAACAGACAGCCTGGCCTGCGGGACACCTATAACCGCACTATCAACTACCTGCGCCTGTCGGTAACCGACCGTTGCAACCTGCGTTGCTTCTACTGCATGCCATCGGAAGGGGTGACTGATGTGGGCCATCACGGGGTGCTGAGCCTTGAGGAGCTGCTGCTGATCGCCCAATGCGCCGTGGGACTCGGGATTGAGAAGGTCAGGATCACGGGCGGCGAGCCGACCGTGCGGAGCGGGCTGATCCCTTTTCTTGCTGAACTTTCGGCCATTCCCGGTCTGCGGCATCTGGCCCTGACCACCAACGGTCTGCTGCTGAAACAGTTGGCCGCCGATCTGTACCGCTCAGGGGTACAGCGCTTGAACGTCAGCCTTGATTCTCTCAATCCAGCCACCTTCAGGGAGATCACCAGGGGTGGGGACCTGCGGCAGGTGCTGGATGGTCTGGATGCAGCCGTAGCAGCCGGATTCCCGCCTCCCAAGATCAACGTAGTGATCATGCGCGGCATCAATGATGCTGAAATCCTTGATTTTGCTGAGCTGACCATCAGCCGTGGCTGCTCAGTACGCTTTATCGAATATATGCCGGTGGTCAAGGATGAGGGATGGCAGCGACTCTGCTTTGCCGGGCATGAGGTGCTGCAGCGGATCAGTGAACGCCACACCCTTGATACCGTTGAAAAAGGCGCTTTCAGTGGGCCATCCCAAGACTACCGTATTCCCGGTGCGCCGGGTACGATCGGCATCATCACAGCCGTGTCAGGACATTTTTGCACCGCCTGTAACCGGATTCGGGTCACGGCGCGAGGGCAGGCCAAGGGCTGTCTGTTCAGTGATGCCCGGACCGATCTGCTGCCGTTCCTGCGTCCACCGGACCGGGAGAGGCTCAGTGAGACACTTCGGCAGATTGTGGCTGCCAAGCCGGAAGGACATAGCATCAGGTGCGGTGACTATGACCATCAGAATTTCAGTATGGCCCAGATAGGGGGATAGGGATATGGCAGAGGTGGTGGCAGTCTGCATCAGTGAAAACAAGGGTGAGCGCAAGAAGCCGGTTGATCAGGTGGAACTGCGGGTGGATCACGGCATCGTGGGGGATGCCCATGCCGGGGACTGGCACCGGCAGGTCAGCCTGCTGGCCCAGGAAAGCATTGATAAAATGCGTGCCCTGGGGTTGGATGTCACCACCGGCGACTTTGCCGAGAACCTCACCACCAGCGGTATTGAGCTGGTTTCCCTGCTGATCGGCAGCCGTCTGCAGATTGGTGAGACCCTGCTGGAGGTGACCCAGATCGGCAAGGAGTGTCACACCCGCTGCGCTATTTTCCATCAGGCCGGTGATTGCGTGATGCCCAAAGAAGGGATCTTTGCCAAGGTGATCACCCCCGGCATCATCAGACCTGGGGACCGGATAGAGCGGGCAGCTGTCCCGGTAGTCATTGAATGGCGGCACTATGACAAGGCCGGTGCTACCTGCGACCGCTGCGGTGATACCGGCGCTAACCTGAAACAGGTGATAGCTGAGTATGCGGCGCAAGGGGTGGTGATCGAGCTACAGGAAACCCTGTTAGATCAAGACCGGATCAGTGAGTCTAACCTGATACTGATCAATGGTATACCGCTGGAGAATCTGCTGGCTGCAACCACCGGCGCGTCTGACTGTCCCTCCTGCAGCTGCCTGACCGGTTCTATCACCAGCTGTCGTACCGTACAGTGCGGCGGCGAGGTATTTGAGGAGCTCACACCGGAGCTGCTAAAGAGAGGGATAGATCGGGTGCTGCATCAGGGGCATCCCGGCTGTTGTTAGCACTTTCAGAATAGTAACACTGTCAACCTGTCCAGATTTTGCAATTTTCTCTCAGCCTGTCTGAAAGTGATTCCAGTGCCCACTATTTAAGCTGCAGCGCCTGCAGAGCCACGTATACAAACACCAATCAGCGTAGACCGGCCAACATACTTCAGCTAAGTGCCCGTACTTATATAATATTTAATTTTGGCATGCGTTATGTATATAACTGCATAACGCACGAGGGGAACAGCCATGGGCAAGACACAAACGGTAGAGCTGGACGGCAGCCTCTGGTTTAACCGGGCAGAGAGCAAGTTTCTGGGCGGTGACCGTATAGCGCTACTGGAAAAGGTTGATGAACTTGGTTCCATTACCCAGGCAGCCAAGGCGGTGGGGATCAGTTACAAGACCGCCTGGGAGATGGTAAACCAGATCAACAATCTGGCTGCCGCACCACTGGTTGACCGTGCCACCGGCGGGAAGGGGGGCGGCGGAGCCAGCCTTACCACTGCAGGCCGCGAGGTGATTGAGCAGTTTCGCATTGTACAGGAAGAACATCGCAAGTTTTTGAAGAACCTGGACCAGCGTCTGGGGGACGCCGGTAGTCTGTGCCAATTTTTAAGGAGGATCAGCATGAAGGTCAGCGCACGTAATGTATTCAACGGCACCGTAGCATCCATTTCCAAAGGGGCAGTTAATGCCGAGGTAAGTCTGGCACTGAAAGGCGACACCACCATCACCGCCGTGGTAACCAACGGAGCCATTGATAATCTGGGGCTGAAGGAAGGGATGGCAGCATACGCGATTGTCAAGGCCAGCTCCGTAGTAATCGGTACAGATCTGGCGGGAGCAAAGCTGAGTACCCGCAATCTGCTGACCGGAACCATAACCAAACTGGTTGAAGGCCCGGTTAGTTGTGAAGTTGATCTGGAACTGCCCGGCGGCAACACCATTAGCGCCGTGATTACCGATGGCAGTGCCAAGCGGCTGGGCTTGAAGGTTGGTGGCAGCGCAACGGCCCTGTTTAAGGCTTCCAGCGTTATCATTGGTGTCAGCTGATTACCTCTTTGCTATGAGATTGGGATACGCCTAAGTCGTCAAAGTCAGAACCAAACAGGAAAAGTCAAAGGCAATAGCACGCGGATCAAATCTGATTTTGGCGGATGTGCGCTGGTTTTAATAACAAGATGTTTCAAATCTGCGTATATCCGTTTAATCCGCGTCATCCGCGTTCTATTGTCATGGCTTTTGGTCAGCTTTTGTAAAGATTGAAAGCGAAAGAGACAGATTGAAGGGGCATCAACGCAGCTGTCCCTTTTTTCAGCAGTAGCGTTATATTTTGAGCACTATAACGAAAAACGGAGTCCTGTATGATTACCTGCCTGCCGGATTATGAAATAGAGCGGTTTCTTGAAGAGGATATCCCCTATGGCGACCTGACCACCCATCTGCTGGGGATCGGGCGTCAAGCGGGTGAGATCCGCCTCAGTACCCGTCATGAAACCGTGCTCTGCTGTACGGAAGAGGCTGCACGGCTGCTGGAAAAATGCGGTTGCAGCATCACCCAACAGACTCCCAGCGGCACCCTGTTAGGGGCAGGTGAGACCTTTCTGAAGGCCATTGGCCCGGCCCAGGCACTGCACGCCGGTTGGAAGGTGGCGGTGAACCTGCTGGAGTACGGTTCCGGCATTGCCACCCGCACTGCAAGGATTGTTACTGCTGCGCGGGAAATCAACCCCTGTATTGCCGTGCTGACCACCCGCAAGACCTTTCCCGGCACCAAGAAGATTGCCATTAAGGCGATCTGTGCCGGTGGTGCATTGCCCCACCGTCTGGGGCTGTCGGAGACGGTGCTGGTATTCAGGCAGCATACTGTGTTTATGGGCGGGCTGGAGCCGTTTTTGCGGCATTTGGAAACGTTGAAGCGCGAGGCACTGGAGACCAGGATTATTGTGGAGGCTGATTCACCGGAAGAAGCGCTGCTGATCGCCGGGAGCGGTGTTGACATCGTGCAGGTGGACAAGCTAGCACCGGTTCAACTGAAGGCGCTGGTGGAAGAGATCAGGCAGATCAACCCGGCGGTCAAGGTCTCTGCTGCCGGTGGCATCAACGAACAGAACGCAGCTGAATATGCCGCAACCGGTGTGGATATCCTGGTGTTGTCATCGGTCTATTTCGGCAAACCTGCCGATATCGGGGCAACCATCGTAGCAGTATAAAACCAGTCTGAGAGGAGAATGAAAAATGCAGATGATGAGTCGTAGCATTGTTGCTGCAGTTTTGATGGTGTTCCTTGCAATACCGGCCCTGGCCGGTGAAATCAGCCTGTCTGTAGCAGCCAGCCTTCGGGAATCGGTCACTGAGCTGTCTGACCTGTTCCAGAAGCGTACCCCCGGTGTCAGTTTCAAGAAGAACTTTGGTGCATCAGGTGCCCTGGCCAAGCAGATTGAGTCTGGTGCCCCGGTGGATCTGTTCTTTGCTGCCAACAACGAGTGGGTGGATTACCTGATCAAAAAGAAACTTGCCGATGAAAAAAGCGCCGGGGTATTTGCCTATAACCAACTGGTGGTTGCCGGCAAGCCTGGGGTAAAGATTGCCAGCATGCAGGACCTGGTTAAGCTAAACCGGATCGCCATTGGCAGCCCCAAGAGTGTTCCAGCTGGCGAGTATGCCATGGCTGCATTTAAGAAATCAGGTATTGATAAGCAGGTAGAGAAGAAGTTGGTACTGGCCAAGGATGTACGCGAATGTCTGCTGTATGCTGATCGGGGTGAGGTGGATGCCGCTTTTGTCTACAAGACCGACGCACTGCTGCTTTCCAAACATGCCAAGATCCTGTATGTGGTGCCGGAAAATCTGCATGACCGGGTGACCTACCCGATGGTATTGACCGTGGCAGGCTCAAAAAAACCTGAGGCAGTGGCCTTCATCAAATTCCTGGCATCTGCTGAGGCTAAAGCGGTGCTGACAAAGCATGGGTTTGAGGTGCGTTAATGCAGTTTGCTCCGACAGATATCCAGGCGATTCTGCTTTCAGCCAAAGTAGGTGTCGTGGCAACGCTGGTAGCCCTGCCGCTGGGATTTCTGGCGGCATGGCTGCTGGCCTTTGGCCGGTTCAAGGGAAAGTTGCTACTGGAGCTGTTGTTTAATCTGCCGTTAACACTGCCGCCGGTGGTGGTGGGCTACCTGCTGCTGTTGTTGTTGGGAAGCCAGGGATTACTTGGAAAACTGCTGGATACACTGGGGATCAAGATCATCTTTACCTGGAAGGCAGCGGTTATCGCCTCGGTGGTGGTAGGCTTTCCATTGCTGGTTCGCTCAATCCGGCTGGCCATGGAGGGGATCGACCTGCATTTGTTGCAGGCAGCCCGCAGTCTGGGAGCAGGGCGATTGGATATTATTGTAACCGTGATTCTGCCGCTTTCCCGCAGAGGAATTCTAGCCGGTTCGTCGCTGTTTTTCGCCCGTTCCCTGGGGGAGTTTGGCGCAACCATCATTATCGCCGGAAACATGCCGGGGGTGACCCAAACACTACCCCTGGCCATTTATGACTATGCCTCTTCGCCCCGTGGGGAGGGGACCGCACTGCTGCTTTGTGGGGTCTCGATCCTGCTTTCCCTGGCCGTACTGATGCTGCATGAAACCATACTGCGGCATAAAAAGGGGGCCTGAGATGGAACTGCAGCTACAGGTAGCTAAACAGCAGGGCAACTTTCTGCTTGAGCTTGATCTGAAGGTCAGCGGTGAGCGGATCGGTATCTTTGGTCCTTCCGGCAGCGGCAAATCAACCCTGGTCAACCTGCTGGCAGGTCTTGCCAAGCCGGACAGCGGCAGCTTCCTGCTGGACGGAAAGACTCTCTTTGATAGCACTGCCGGGGTCAATGTGGCCACAGAACAGCGCAGGATTGCGATGGTTTTTCAGCAACATGCATTGTTTCCCCATCTGACGGTACGCAAGAACCTGCTGTACGGTTACCAGCGTTGTCCTGCAACAGAGCGCAGGATAGAGCTGGCAGAGGTGGCTGAGACCCTGGAAATAACGGATCTGCTGGAACAGATGCCGGAGACGCTGTCCGGCGGGCAAAGCCAGCGGGTGGCCCTGGGGCGGGCGATCCTGGCCTCGCCGCGACTGCTGCTGATGGATGAGCCGCTCTCAGCCCTGGACGATGATCTGCGCTACCGAATCATCCCCTATCTGAATCTGGTGTCGGAGCGGTTCAGAATTCCGTTTGTGTTCATCTCCCACTCGCTGGTGGAGATGCGGCTGATGGCTGACCAGGTGGCGGTACTGGACAAGGGAAAACTGGCCGACCTGGTTGCACCGGAAGAACTGGCACGGCAGCGGATGGGACAGAGCCGGACCGGCTACATCAACCTGCTGAAGCTGGGAACAGCGCAGCAGAAAAACGGGCAGTTGGCCTTTCCCTGGGGCACTGGCGAGCTGCTCTTGTCAGCTAGCAACCGGCCGGAAGCAGGGATGTTCGAACTCTCATCCAAGGACATCATCCTCTGCAAACGCCATCCCGATGCCATCAGCGCCCGCAACCTGCTGCCCTGCACGATCCGGTCACTTTTTGAGACAGGCCTCAAGGTAGGCGTGGAGCTGGACTGTACCGGCAACAGACTGGTGGCGGAGATTGTACCGGATGCAGCAGCAGAGCTGCAGATCACCCCCGGCAGCACGGTCTGGGCAGCCATCAAGGCGTCGGCCTTCAGGCGGCTCTAGCCGACGAATCAGGGGTAGACCCGCACCAGCTGCTCGGCCACGCAGGCAGGCTTGTCCTGGCCTTCAATCTCGATGGTCAACAGATAGCTGATCTCAACGCCGTTACCGGCAGGCCGGGCATCCAGCAGGGCGGTGCGAGCCCGGATACGGTCACCCGGCTTGACCGGCGCCGGAAAGCNNTTGTTCAGGCCGTAGTTGACCCGCAGCCCCATGCCGGGATAATTTTTTTCAAACTGCCCGGCTGCATTGGCCTGGGTAAGCAGCGGCAGCAGCGAAAGGGTCAGAAAACCGTGGGCGACCGNNCGGGTCGATATGGATCCACTGCAGGTCGCCGGTGGCCTGGGCAAAGGCGTCAATACGGGCCTGATCAATCGCAAGCCACTCCCCTGTGCCAAGCTCTTCTCCTTTACGTGCCAGATACGATCTCAGCAGCTCTTCAGTTGCAGACATGACTTCTCCTCTCTACCTGTGATATAGAACCCCCGGATAACACCATCGTAACGGAGGCAGCAATGAACCTGCATGAAGGATTAAAGACCCTGGGAGAAGGCACCGCCACCACCTACTGCTACGACAGCCCGGATGCCGGGCTTTTGGAATGGTTCCCCTCACCATACGCCAATCCGGAACTCAACCCCTGCGGTTGCACCGGCACCCTGCATATCACCTGTCCGGAGTTCACCTGTCTCTGCCCCATGACCGGCCAGCCAGACTTCGGCACCATTATCATCGATTATCAGCCAGACCAGCGCTGTGTAGAGAGCAAGAGCCTCAAGCTGTACC
>DKFG01000291.1:2555-7505 GCA_002452325.1 Geobacter sp. UBA6802 | reverse complement strand
TGTTTAAAACAGAGATGAGCTTTCACAGCTCACCATGCATCCACAAGCTCTTCCAGAGTTCTCACAACCCGGTCTGCCTGCTCAAGCTTCTCAGCATCATAACTATTCGTAACTGCAACCACTTGCAGGCCAGCTCCTTTTGCAGAGGAAATGCCTGCAGGCGTATCTTCTATTGCGGTAATAGTCGTTGATACAGATTCCAGTTGATTATAAGCAGAAATGAGTGCTGCTTTGGCTTGCAGGTAGCTAGCCGGGTGGGGCTTGCTTTGTGGTACGTCTTCTGCAGTGATGATGGTGTTGAAATATGAAGTGATATCAAATTGCTGTAGTATGGGGAGAATATCACTCCTAAGGGCGCCACTACAGATTACTAGAGGAATTGATTGCCCGGCCAATGTCTTGATCAGTTCTATAACACCAGGATAGGGGGTTACTCCACTGGCTATGATATTCTCAAATAATAGGGCCTTCTGATCAATGTAGTATCGCATCTGTGTGTCATCTAAACTTCGGTTATCGGCTCTAAATGCTTCTTTAAAGGCATCGCGGTCATCATACCCCATGTATATTTTTTTGTATGCTTCCCATGAGTACCCAAGGCCTAATGGTTCAAGAATACGTTGAAATGCCTGATAATGTACTGGTTCTGTGTCGACGATAACGCCGTCAAAATCAAATATTACTGCTGGGGGAAACATTTTAGCCTGATCCTTTCTCAAAAGCACGAATGGGCAAACATAAAAGTCTGCCCATCGTTTGATTCGATTCGTGAGTGTGTGATTATTTTTTAAACTTTGGCTGAGGTGAGGCAATAGTTGCTGCTATATCTATGGCCCGGGTAGGATCTCCCTGCTGGTCAGTACCCGCTGCAATTTTTGCTCTGATACGAGCATTTACACGCGCCAGATCTACCCCCGTTGCATTTACTACTTCACCAAGGACTTCTTCAGTGGCAATCAGATGATATGCCATGTTTTCGACTTTCTGTACGAGTACGTCCAGGGTTTCGCTCAGCGTGCCTACGAGTGATGAGAGTGTGGAGAGATTCTCTACCACAAGTTGCTCTCCAGATAAATCGCCAAGTTGGGGGGCAACTTTTTTTACCAGCTTGCTGTTGGTGCTTTTACTTTCAGCTTTAGGCACCGCTGCCTTGGCAGCAGTCTTGGGAGCAGCTTTCTTTGCGGGTTTTGTTTGAGCCATAGTGATTGTTCCCCTTTCTATGTTTTGTAGTGTTGCCAGTCCGATTTTTCTGTACATAAAATTATCGTAACACGGCTAATCTGCAGGTCAAGTGCCTCAGTAAAAATAAATGATTTTTTTCTGAACCTTTACGGTTGACGATTCAGCATTATCCATTATTATTAAAAGGTCGTTACCTGCAGAGTTCACGTGGATTCGGCATATTTTCTACAGGAGGTTACAGAAATGGCGTTACGGGTTGCAATTAACGGTTTTGGGCGGATCGGCAGAATGGTGTTACGGGCAGCATGTAAGGATAAATCAATAGAATTTGTCGCTATTAACGACCTGACAGACGCCAAGACGCTTGCTCACCTGTTTAAGTACGATTCGGTACATGGTATTTTCCCCGGTAAGGTTGAAGCCCTTGAAGATTCTTTGGTTATCAATGGAAAGTCAATAAAAATTCTCGCGATAAAGAATCCTGAAGAGCTACCTTGGAAAAAAGAAAAAATTGATGTAGTGCTTGAGTCAACGGGACTGTTTACCGACCGTACAAAGGCAGAGATGCATCTGAAGGCAGGTGCAAAGAAAGTTATTATTTCTGCACCAGCCACTAATGAAGATATCACCATAGTTATGGGGGTAAACCATCACCTCTATGATCCCCAAAAACACGCCATTATTTCAAATGCATCATGTACGACCAACTGTCTAGCTCCTGTTGCTAAAGTTCTGCATGATGCGTTTGGCATTGAAAAAGGTCTGGTGACAACAGTTCACTCATACACAAATGACCAGCGTATTTTAGATTTACCTCATAAAGATTTACGCCGCGCTCGGGCTGGTGCGATGTCCATGATTCCTACCACAACCGGTGCAGCCAAGGCAGTTGCTCTGGTGCTGCCTGAATTAAAGGGCAAGATGGACGGTCTGGCTATTCGTGTCCCGACACCAAACGTATCAGTGGTTGACCTTGTTGCTACACTCAAGAAAAAAACAGATGCAGACAAGGTTAATGCTGCACTTAAAAAAGCAGCACGCGGACCGTTAAAAGGGGTGCTCGCCTTTGAAGAGTCTCCCCTTGTTTCTATTGACTTCAATGGTAATCCTCACTCGTCAATTGTTGATGCTTCTTGTACGAAAGTGTTGGATGGTAACATGGTAAAAGTGTTGTCATGGTATGATAATGAATGCGGCTTCTCGAATCGGGTCGTTGACCTAATCAAGCTGATCGACAGTAAGAAATAACGGTAGCGAGTATGAACTTGGAGGGGGGGTAGCTGTAACCCCCTCTTTTTTTATAGATCAACCCTGAGAGGAGCTATATCGTGCCAATCCGCTATATTGATCAGCTGAAAGACCTGAAAGGTAAAAAAGTCTTTATTAGAGTCGATTTTAATGTGCCTCAGGATGATAAAGGTAACATAACTGAAGACACCCGTATAGCCGGTGCAGTGCCTACGATTAAGTATGCTGTAGAGCAAGGGGCCAAGGTGATTCTGGCGTCTCATCTGGGCCGCCCTAAGGGTGAAAAGAAGCCCAAGTATACCATGGCTCCGGCATCAAAACGTCTTGGCCAACTGTTAGGTAAAAGAGTGACGCAGGCTTCTGATTGTTTTGGGCCTGATGTAGACAAGTCGATCGAGTCCATGAAGCCAGGTGATGTGGTGATGCTTGAAAATGTGCGCTTTTATGCTGGCGAAGAAAAAAACGATGTCGAGTTCGCTCGCTTACTGGCTAATGGCTGTGAAATTTACGTCAATGACGCCTTTGCCGTTTCTCACCGTGCACATGCCTCAGTAGAAGCAATCACAAAATTGGTACCTACCATAGCTGCTGGTTTTTTGATGAAGAACGAAATGACCTTTTTTGACAAAGCTATGAGTAATCCGGTGCGTCCATTGGTTGCTATTCTTGGTGGTGCCAAGGTGTCAGGCAAGCTTGAGGTGCTGGAAACTCTGGTTAACAAGGTTGACAAGATCGTGATTGGTGGTGGAATGGCTTTCACCTTCCTGAAGGCTATGGGGTACGGCGTTGGCAAGTCACTGGTTGAAGATGAACTTATTCCCACAGCTAAAAAAATCATGGATAAAGCCAGAAAAAAAGGGGTGATGTTCTATCTGCCTGTAGACTGTGTGGTTGCCAATGCATTTGAAGCCACTGCAACCAACTTCGTAACAACCGTGCAAGAGATACCCGAAGGATGGATGGCACTTGATATCGGACCGGCCTCTGCAACTCTTTTTACAGAAACCCTGAGAGATGCCAAAACAGTGATCTGGAATGGTCCAATGGGGGTGTTTGAGATGGATGCCTTCTCTCGTGGCACCTATGTAGTGGCTGAGGCGGTAGCTAATTGCTATGCCACTACCGTTATCGGTGGTGGTGATACTGATGCAGCGGTGAACAAGGCCGGGGTTGCCAGCAAGGTGAGTTATATCTCAACTGGTGGCGGGGCGTTTCTTGAACTGCTCGAAGGTAAAATCCTTCCTGGTGTCAAGGCCTTGGATGTAAAAAAATAGGAGGTTTCGTGAGAACACCCATAATCGCAGGTAATTGGAAGCTCTTCAAGACAGTAGGCGAGGCTGTTGCTTTGATAGATGAACTTAAACCCGCTGTCAGCACTTCTGTAGGGGTTGAAATTGTAATCGCCCCGGTATTCACAGCGCTTAGCGCTGTTGTTACAGCAACTGAGGGGAGTCAGATCAAGGTTGCTGCTCAGGATTGCTTTTGGGAAGAAGAGGGGGCCTACACCGGTGAGGTTTCGCCGAAGCTTTTAAAGGATGTTGGTTGTAGTCATGTCATCATCGGCCACTCAGAGAGGCGTCAGTATTTCGGTGAAACGGACGAGACTGTTAATCGAAAGGCAAAGGCTGCTCTTGCAGACGGATTAACGGTTTTAATGTGTGTAGGAGAAACCCTTGCAGAGCGTGAAGCCGGTAATACTTTTTCTGTTGTTGAAAAGCAGGTGACTTCCGGCTTACAAGGGCTCTCGGCAGCTGATCTACAGCAGCTGGTAATTGCTTATGAGCCAGTATGGGCTATTGGCACCGGTAGGACAGCCAGTGATGAACAGGCTCAAGAGGTGCATGCTGCAATTCGTTCACTTGTTGCCAAGCTCTATAGTCATGAAGTGGCGGATGCAATCAGAATTCTGTATGGTGGAAGTGTAAAACCAGAAAATGTTAAGGGTTTAATGGCTCAGCCAGATATTGATGGAGCTTTGGTAGGCGGCGCAAGTCTTAAAGCAGACTCATTTGCGGGCATTGTCAATTTTGGTTGCTGATTTTACTTCTTTACTCAATGGTTTGGATTGTGGTAATAATTTATCCTATTTTTTAAAAGGGGTAACTAACAAGCAATGACAACCTTTATTGCAATACTGCATGTGCTGATTTGTCTATTTATTATTGGGGTAGTACTGCTCCAGTCCGGTAAAGGTGCCGAGATGGGGGCTACTTTCGGAAGCGGTGGTAGCCAGTCTGTGTTTGGAGCCAGTGGCGGCGGTAATTTCATGACCAAGCTCACTACAGCAGCGGCAGTTATTTTTATGCTCACATCGTTGACATTGGCGTATCTCTCAGGACATATGCCTGCTGCTTCAATCATGTCTGGGGCAAAGGCAGCAAAACCTGAGGCGCCTGCTGCACCGTCTCAATCAGCACCGGCAATGCCTGTAGTACCGTCGGCCCCTACCAAGTAGTTTAGTCTTGTTTTCGGTCGGTTAATTTGATATATGTTTTAACTCTTGTGCCGAAGTGGTGGAAT
>DKFG01000291.1:0-2543 GCA_002452325.1 Geobacter sp. UBA6802 | reverse complement strand
AGTTCGAGTCTCGTCTTCGGCACCATCAGTTAATCCAAAGCAAGTCCAACGCAGCACATAAGGCCCTGAGAAATCAGGGCTTTTCTTTTTTGTATTGTCCAACATAGTCCGACTTGGTATGCTTAAATCTAAGAGTTTTGGAGTCACTTATGACGGCGGCTGGCCTAGACTCCAAAAAGCACTGACTCCAAAAAAAGGAGAAAGCACATGCCAAAGAGGATTGCCCCCCTTTCCGATATCCAGATCAGCAAAGCAGAGCCAAGGGAAAAAGAATATAAGCTGACGGATGGCTACGGCCTTTTTTTGTTGGTAACTCCATCAGGCGGAAAGCTGTGGCGTCTTGATTACCGATTTGAGGGCAAACGAAAAACTCTCACCTTTGGTCCTTACCCGGTTTTATCTCTTGCCGATGCACGACAACGTCGGGATGATGCGCGAAAACTGCTGAACAACGGCCAAGACCCCGGTGCCATAAAAAAGATGCAAAAGGCAGCAGATGAAGAACAAGCCACCATTGCTGCAACAACCTTCGAAAAGGTAGCCAGAGAATGGCATGAGCATAAAAGACCGGAGTGGTCAGAGAACCATGCAGGCCGGTTGCTGAAACGACTTGAGCAGGACGTTTTCCCATTTGTCGGTGAAAGGCCTATTTCCGAAATCAGGACACCGGAACTTGTTGAACTACTGCAAAGGATTGCAACCCGCACCCTTGAAACAGCACAACGCCTGAAAATAGCGGTTGGCATGGTCTTTCAGTATGCAGTACTGAAGGGGCTGATTGACTCAAACCCTGCGGCGTCTCTCCGTGGCGTTCTTCCCACTGTTAAGCACAAGCACATGGCCGCCCCAACTGAGCCAAGAGCGGTTGCAGAACTGGTTCGGGCTATTGATGATTTTTCAGGCTCGTTTGTGGTCAAGTGCGCCCTTCAGCTTGCCCCGCTGCTGTTTGTACGCCCTGGCGAATTACGGGCTATGGAGTGGGCAGAGCTTGACCTTGACGGCAAACAATGGAATATCCCCGGCCACAAGATGAAAATGAAACTGCCTCACCTTGTACCGCTATCAAAGCAGGCCGTTGACATCCTGAAACAGCTTCACCCTCTGACTGGATCAGGCCGCTATGCGTTCCCCTGCCTGCGCTCTCCTCTTAAATGTATGAGCGAAAACACCATCAATGCGTCACTCCGGCGCATGGGATTCGGTAAGGATGAGATCACCGGCCACGGCTTCAGGGCAATGGCAAGGACTATGCTGCACGAAATATTAGGATTTACCCCTGACGCGATTGAGGCACAACTTGCCCATGTTGTTCCTGATCGCTTGGGGCGGGCCTACAACCGGACACAGTTTCTTGATGAAAGACGGCGGATGATGCAGCAGTGGTCGGATTATTTGGATAGTTTAAAGGTAGGTGCAAAGGTGATACCTATGAAGAAAGTGGCATAACGGGGGCTGAGGCTTACCCCCGACCGTATCGTGCCGAGAGCTGGGACATCGCTTTCCTGATTAATGTCCTGTTTCAGCGGATGACCCTTCCTTGGCTATCCTCTCCTTTTCCAGGAGTTCAAACCATCTGTTCAGGTTGCAGCGGATATACCACCACGCGAACACAACCATGATGGCTGTTGTCAGCGCCAGCCCCAATCCCACAAGTGCCAACACATTGCATTTGATCCAGCCAAAGGTGACTTGGTAGAACGAAGTGCACAGGGCGCTGATAACGCTGAACACTAGGAAGTTGCCTAGGCGGGTAAGTGGACCGTAAAAAGAAAAATTGGGATTCACCGCCCGCTTGTCCTTTACTAGCTCAATATAGTATTGGTTGTCGTAGAGCCCTTCCTTCAGTTTGATCAGTATGAATGTTTTCAGGGACAAAAGGAAACCGCCTAAGGTGAGAAAGCCAGTGAACAGGGGCATTTGGAGCTTCTGGGAATAAAAGCAGTAAATATCGTACCTGTACCAGGCCGCCAAGAAATAACCAGCCACGACAAAGCCAATAAAAGCGAAGGTGAAGGCAATGTATGTCTTTTTCATTTTGACGGTTTGGTCAATAAGTGCTTAGTCGAAGGCTGGCCAGCTACCTTGAGCAGTAAACTGATCATCTCCGATTCTTTTACGGACGTTTCGAGGTCTTCAGAGTCGATTGAGATGCTGTCGATTATGTCGTCGTACTCCATTTCCTCGAACGAATTGTAGTCCTTGTATAACCTGTAGATCACCTCTTCCCCGGTTTCTCCTACCCCATGGATCTGTGCTTTTTTCGCGTCAGCCATGTTAAGGGTTTCAAGGACTTTCTTTTTGATCATCTCTACCGGCGATTCTTCGGAAAATACGAATCGGTGAGCCACCCGTTTGGAACATTCAGCCGCAGGAAGATAGGCCTTCTCTGGCTCTTCAATTGACGAAAATTCAATCTTGAAATCCTTGATTAGCTTCATTTGCTGGACGTAGGTTTTGAAATTCTCGGGCTTTAGCAGGATGCTGAAGCAAAACGTACCCTTGTATTTCTGGTATATTTCCACTACTGTCCGGTAAATTTTGAT
>DKFG01000132.1 GCA_002452325.1 Geobacter sp. UBA6802 | reverse complement strand
TTAACCGTTTTTCAAAGGGCTGTTAGGGCGTCAGGGTAAAGTCAACACGCCGTGCCGCTGAGTGGCATTACCTATAACCGCTGATTAAGGGAGCTTATGAACACCAACCAGATGGAAAAAGAACTATGGGAAGCTGCCGACCAACTGCGGGCCAACTCCAAGCTGACCGCTGCCGAATATTCCATGCCGGTGCTGGGCCTGATCTTCCTGCGCCACGCAGATAACCGCTATAAGCAGTTCCTACACGAGATTGAGCTGTCGATACCCGCTCAGGTGCCCACTGCGCAGCGTGAGGAGCTGATCAAGCTGGAGTTTCAGGGCAAGGCGGCCATGTATCTGCCTCAAGAAGCCCGCTACGACTACCTTGCCGATCTGCCAAAGGGAAAGGATGTCGGCCAGGCCATCGACGAGGCCATGGACCTGATCGAAAAGGAATACCCTGTCCTCAGCGGCGCCCTGCCGAGAGGGTACACCGCTTTCGAGCCTGACCTGCTGGCAGAAATCATCAAGATTTTCAGCAGCGATTCGATGCGAAAGGCGACCGGTGATGTTTTCGGGCACATCTACGAATACTTCCTGAATAAGTTCGCCCAAAGCGGAGCACAGGAAGGGGGCGAGTTCTTCACGCCGCCTTCGCTGGTGCGGATGATCGTCAACGTCATCGAGCCGGATCATGGCATCATTCTCGACCCGGCGGTCGGATCGGCTGGCATGTTCGTCCAGTCCGGCCACTTCATCGAAGAGGTGCGCCACCAGAACCCCAACGACAAGGCGACGTTCTTCGGGCAGGAGAAATCCGAGACCAACACCAAGCTGGCCCGCATGAACCTGGCGGTGCATGGTCTTGACGGCAAAATCCTCCAGGGAAACACCTTCTACAAGGATGAGCACGACATGCTCGGCAACTGTGACTATGTCATGGCAAATCCACCCTTTAACGTGGACTCAGTGGACACCAAAAGGGTGGAAGCCCAGGTGGGGGAGGATGACCGGCTCCCCTTCGGCCTCCCCGGCACCAACGCCAAGACCGGGGCGATCTCCAATGCCAACAGTCTCTGGATACAGTACTTCTACTCCTACCTGAACGAGACCGGCAGGGCCGGGTTCGTCATGGCATCGTCGGCTTCCGATGCGGGGAACAAGGACAAGGAGATCCGTCGGTCGCTGGTGGAGACCGGTCATGTGGACGTGATGATCGCCATTGGCCCCAAGTTCTTCTACACTCGCAGCCTGCCCTGCACCCTCTGGTTTTTCGATAAGGGTAAACCGGCGGACCGGCTCGACACCGTGCTGATGATTGACGCCCGCAACGTCTACCATGTGGTTTCGGCCCGGTCGCACATCTTCACCGACGAGCAGCTGGCCAACCTGATCGCCATCACCTGGCTCTACCGGGGCGAGCAGGAAAAGTTCATCGACCTGGTGGCATCATACCAGCGTCGGGTGCACGAGTGGCTGGCCGAACTGCCAACCCGACTTGCCACTGATGGAGATACGGTGCAGGAGCTGGAGACCCTACTCACCACCTTCACCGAAAAGGTGAAGCTGGCGGAACTGAATAAGGATCTGCCGGAGGAAGAGCAGATCATGGCGGCGCAGCTGACCACGTTCCGTGATGAACTGAAGGCTGCTGGGGAGCAGACCGCTACCATCGGCCAGCATGTGGCCGACCTGCTGACCCAGGCTGCTGCCGCTCGCGAGAAGATCGCCGTCGCTGATGCTTCGACTTCGCTCAGCACAGGCCTGACTACCCATGCTGGGCAGTGCGCCCTCCAGGCCGAGTTGGACACGCTCACGCCGCTACTCAAGTCCACACAGAAGGAGATGGAGACCCGCCACAAGATCTGGCTGAAGCTGCTGGACATGGCAGAGAAGAGCCTGGCGGCCCGCAAGGCGGACGCCTACGACAACAAGCGTACCCGCGAGCTGAAACGGGCGCTGACAGCGGCGGACCAGAAGAAGAATGAGGAGCAAACCATCCGCGATCTGGCACTGGAAGGGCTGAAGCAGGCGGCCTACTTCATCGGCCAGGTGCACTGGCTGCACCACCGGTTCCCCGATGCCGTTTATGCCGATGTAGCAGGGCTTTGCAAGTCGGTCAGCCGTGCCGACATCGCCGCCAGTGACTACAGCCTCACGCCGGGGCGGTATGTGGGGGTAGCGCCGCCATCGGATGAGGACGAGGAGGATTTCCAGGAGCGGCTTGCCGAGATTCACTCGGAGCTGGAGGAGCTGAACGAGAAGACGGTGCTGCTGGCGGCGCAGATCAAGGCGAACTTTGAGGAGCTGATGGTATGACACCGCAAGGTTTACTCTCATTATGCAACGTAACCACCGGAAAGCTTGATTCAAATGCTGCTGTGGAAGGCGGAGCATATCCATTTTTCACGTGTGCTCCTCAAACGTTAGCAATCAACACCTATGCGTTTGATACCGAAGCCGTTTTACTGGCGGGCAATAATGCGTCAGGCGTATTCCCCGTGAACTATTTCAATGGGAAATTTAATGCGTATCAACGGACTTATGTGCTTGAAAGCAAGGATACAGATGTTCTCGACAACCGATTTCTATTTTTTGCTCTGCAACTTCAACTGAAGCTGTTACAGAATCTCTCCACTGGTGCGGCCACGAAATTCCTGACTCTTGGCATAATGAAAGAAATTCAAGTGCCAGCAGTATCTATAGTAGACCAGAGAAAAATTGTTGGAATACTCTCTGCCTACGACAACCTCATCACCGCCAACCAGCGCCGCATCCAGCTGCTGGAGGAGTCGGCCCGGCTGCTGTACCGTGAGTGGTTCGTGAAGCTGCGTTTTCCGGGGCATGAGACAGTGCCGGTCGTGGATGGTGTTCCGGAGGGGTGGGATATTCCCAAGCTAGCTGAAATCGTTGACGTAAACACATCTGCCATATCAGCAAAGAATCATCCGGAGTTGATCCGGTACATCGATATTTCGTCGGTAGAAACAGGTGAAATAGGCGATGTAGATGAAGTCTCTTTCGACGAGGCTCCAGGACGTGCCCGGCGAAGAGTACAGCATGGAGATGTTATCTGGTCTTGCGTTCGTCCTAATCGGCGCTCGTATGCTTTGATATGGGAACCGGAGGACAATCTCATCGTTTCCACCGGGTTCGCAGTTTTGACGGCTCGCGCTGTTACCTTTAGTTACCTGTACTTTACCAGTACGACAGATGACTTTGTTAGCTATCTGACAAGTGTAGCAACCGGAGCAGCATATCCTGCAGTTACCGCCAAAGATTTCGAGAAGGCGCCTATCCTGCTCCCTGACAAAGAAACTCTCGAAGCCTTCGATAGGATTGTTTTGCCGATGCTTGAACAGATAGAAACTATCAAGCGACACACCAAACAACTCCGCCAAGCCCGCTATCTGCTGCTCCCCAGGCTGATGTCCGGGGCGCTGGATGTCAGCCGTTTCACCCTGCCGAAGGAGGTTGTCCCATGAGCGATGAAGGTCAGTTTGTCGACAAGAAGTCGCTGCGCGCCGTCACCGGCAACTCTGCCAACTGGAAGGAGCTGGCCAAGGACTGCATCGCCTTTGCCAACGCCCAAGGGGGACGGCTGCTGATCGGGATCGAGAACGACGCCGACCAGCCCCCGGCTGGGCAGGAGATCGAGCCGGGTCTTCTTGACCTGATCCGTCGCAAGATGGGGGAGCGGACGGTGAACGTCACTGTGCTGCCGGAGATTTGCCAGGCCGATAACAGCGCAGAATACATTGAACTGAAAATTCCCAGATCGGTAGCTGTGGCCTCAACTCCGGACGGCCACTACTTCATGCGGGTCTCCGACGAGAGCAAACCGGTGGTTGGCGACGAGGTACTGCGGCTTGCTGCCGAGCGATCGGCGCTGCCATGGGAGACTCAAACCACCCTGCAGGTGCCCCGGAGCGGAACCGACCCGCAGAAGCTGGCGACATTCGTTACTGGTATCCGAGCATCTGACCGGGTCAAGGATTCGGTGAAGGAAAAGACCGACGACGAGCTGCTGGACCACTATCTGCTGGCCAACGGTGAATGGCTGACCAACCTGGGGGTGCTGTGTGTCGCTCGCCGCCAGGACCGGGCTCGGCTTGGCACTGCGCCGGTTATCCAGTTCATCAAGTACGACGAGCTGGGGAAAAAGGTGAACAAGATTCCGTGGGATGATTTCAGCCTGACGCCGATGGAGCTGATCGAGACGGTTTGGCGAGAGGTGCCGGACTTTCGCGAACGGTACGAACTGCCTGATGGGCTCTTCCGCCAGCATGTGCCGCTGTACGATGAGATCGTCGTCCGTGAACTGCTGGTAAACGCCCTGGTACACCGCCCCTACACCCAGCGGGGCGACATCTTCCTCAACCTGCACCCGGACCGGCTGGAAGTGGTGAATCCGGGGCTGCTGCCGATGGGGGTCACGCCGCAAAACCTGCTGCATACCACGGTACGGCGCAACGAGCACCTGGCCAGGGTGTTTCATGATCTGAAGCTGATGGAGCGCGAAGGAAGCGGTTACGACAAAATGTACGAGGTGCTGCTCTCCCAGGGTAAACCGGTGCCTGACCCGAAAGAAGGGCCGGACCGGTTTGAGGTGACGGTGCGTCGGCGCATCCTCAAGCCGCAGGTGATCGACTTCATGGCCAAGGCTGACCAGACCTTCCAGCTGACCCAGCGAGAGCGTATTGCCCTTGGCCTGTTGGCACAACACGATGCCCTGACAGCTCGGGAGCTGGCAAAGGCGCTGGAACTGGCTTCGGTCGAGCTTCTTAATCCCTGGATCAACCGGCTGCTCAACTGGGGGCTGGTGCAGAGCACGGGAAGAACCCAGGCAACGCGCTATTTCGTCGACCCTGATGTATTGCGGCGGCTGGAGTTTCCGGCCAGTACGACCCTGCAACGTATTGAACCACATCGCTTGCAGGCTCTTATTGTAGAAGACCTTATCCGCTACCCTCGTTCGGCTGGCGGTGAGATCAATAGGCGAATTGGCGCAGAGATCCCATACAAGCAGGTTAAACGTGCCATTGACGCTCTCATTGCCGCTCGACAGGTGCTATTTGAGGGTGACAAGCGTGGGCGAAGATACTGGCTGGTAAAGTAAAGTTATCGGACAAAACATGCCGTATCTTGCCCTGCTGGACGATATTTGGGCGATATTTTGGCGCTGTCGCGCGATAACTGTCTGTATTTTAACGATTTAATTATCACCCATTTTTATGCTTATTGGTGATTTTTGGGCGATAACAAATAGGCTGGCGCTAATAACCGTGAACCGGAATTCGATTGAAAATTTTAAGGATAACGACCTGCCCGGGTCGCTCAATGCCCTCCGTCGTGCTGCAAATCGAGCCCGGCAGGTCGCAGCACAAACCGGTACTGCCCTGATAGTTTGGCGTGACGAGCAGATTGTCCGGGTAACTGTCACGGAGCAAGAAGTGGCCCCGAAACACCCGGCAGGATAATATCGCCCAAAATGCTCCATATCTCTTCTGAATGGTCAATAGAATGGGCGATAGATTTTAACTGTATGTTGATTTTATTATGTTTTTTATAGGCCGAATTGATCCATATCGGTCCGATAATGTCCATAAACGAACCAAAGTGGAGAAAGCATGCCGCGCAAAGACTACTCCGAAGACATACTGATTCAACAACCGACGGCGGAACTGCTGGAGCAGGAACTGAAATACGACTCCGTATTTGCCCACGACAACGAGGACTTCGGTCCGGAAAGCCTGCTGGGGCGACTCACCGACCGGGAAGTGGTATTGCGGCGGGACGTGGATGCCGCGCTACGACGCCTGAACCCTGGCCTGCCAGATGAGGCATACCAGGAGGCACTCAACCAGGTAGTGGCGGATGACATCACCAAAACCCTGGTGCAGATGAACGAGGACAAGTACCGCCTGCTGCGTGACGGCGTGACGGTCAAGTACCGGGATGAGGCCGGACAACTGAAAGATCGCCGATTGAAACTGGTGGATTTCTATGACCCAGCCAACCCGAAAAAGAACCGCTTTCTGGTGGTGCGGGAGCTGTGGGTGCAGGGACGGCTCTGGCGTCGCCGCCCGGATCTGATCTGCTATGTCAACGGCCTGCCGCTGGTATTCATCGAACTGAAGCGCTACGACCAGCATGTAGAAAAGGCGTTCAAGAAAAACTACAGCGACTATCTGGACACTATCCCGCACCTGTTCCACTGGAACGCTCTGATTCTCATCTCCAACGGTGTTGATGCAAAGTACGGCTCCATTACGTCGATCGTGGAACATTTTTCTCGCTGGAAACGGCTGCGTGAAGAGGACCCGGAACCGGCCAGGGATCAGCCGCTGCTGCCGATACTGCTGCGGGGGATGCTGAACAAGACGGCGCTCCTCGATCTGGTGGAGAACTTCATTTTGTACGACCGTACGGAAGGGGAGGTTCAGAAAATCGTGGCCCGGAATCACCAGTACCTCGGCGTCAACCGGGTGATTGCCAAGCTGCTGTCAGAAGAGCCGGGGGCGCAGGCAGAAGTGGAAGCCGGACGACTTGGGGTGTTCTGGCATACCCAGGGGTCGGGCAAGTCGTACTCGATGATCTTTTTGACCGAAAAGATGCACCGCAGGATTTCGGCGAAGTATACCTTTGTGGTGATGACCGACCGGAACGAGCTGGACGAGCAGATTTTCGGCACGTACACCGGCTGCGGCGCCGCCACCAACAAAAAGGCCAAGGCAAGGGACGGCAAGGGGCTGGAGAAGCTGCTGAAAGAGAATCACCGCTATGTCTTCAGCCTGATCCACAAGTTCCACCGGCTGGTGGACGAAGCCTACAGTCCGCGTGAAGACATAATCGTCATTTCCGACGAAGCCCACCGGACGCAGTACGGCCGCCTGGCGATCAACATGCGCAAGGCCCTGCCACGGGCCAAGTTCATCGGCTTCACCGGCACTCCGCTGATCGACAACGCCGAGAAGCAGATGACCAAGGAAGTCTTTGGCGACTACATCTCTATCTACGATTTCCAGCGGGCAGTGGCAGATGGCGCGACCCTGCCGCTGTTCTATGAGAATCGCGGGGAGAAGCTGGAAATCGTCGATGAAGAGGTCAACAAGCGGATCGAAGAGCGAATCGAGGCCGCCAGAGCAGCAGGCGAGCTGGATGCAGAGCAGGAAGAAAAACTGTACCGGGAGCTGGCTCGCGATTATCCCATCCTGACCTCGCCGACCCGTCTCGGCAAGGTGGCAGAAGATTTCGTCAAGCACTACCATCAGCGGTGGCGATCCTTCGATAACGGCGGGGGCAAAGCGATGATGGTCTGTATCGACAAGATCACCTGCGTCAGGATGTACGACCTGGTAGCCAAAGAGTGGCAGGAGACATGGCAAGCACTGGAGGCAAAGGTGGTCGCCGAAGAAGAACATTTCGCCAGGGCAGGCAAAACCCCGGACAAATTTCTCCAGAACCGCCGTGCCCAGGTGGAGTGGATGAAATCAACGGAACTATGCGTGGTGGTTTCCCAGGAACAGGGAGAGGTGGACGAGTTCCGCAAGTGGGGACTGGATATTGTCCCCCATCGTGAAAAGATGGTGCACCGCGACCTCGACCTGGAGTTCAAGAAACCGGAGCATCCGTTCCGGGTGGCAATCGTCTGCGCCATGTGGCTGACCGGGTACGACGTGAAATGCCTGGCCACACTCTACCTGGACAAGCCGATGAAGGGGCACACCCTGATGCAGGCAATCGCCCGCGTCAACCGTGTCGGCGGCGGCAAGAAAAATGGCCTCATCATCGACTACAACGGCATGCTCAAGAGCCTGCGTCAGGCGCTGGCTACCTTTGCCCAGGGTGACAGCAAGCAGGTTGATGTTGATCTTCTCCGGGACGATACCGAGGCATTGGCCGAGTATGGCCAGTCGATCCAGGCGGCACGGGATTTTCTGTCCGGCTATGGCTTCAATCTGGATGATCTGATCGCTGCCACCGGCTTTGACAAACAAGCGCTAATCCTGCGCGGTGTGAATACCGTCTGTGAAACCGACGAGCGGCGGAAAACCTTTGAGGTCATGGCCGACGATATTTCCGCCAGGTTCCGGGGGCTTTTCCCCAATCCCGGCCTGTACGCCTACGATAAACAGGAAAACGCGATAGCGGCCCTGTATAACCGGCTGCAGGAGAGCCGGGAAGCGCCGGATGTCTCGGAAATGCTCCAGGCGCTGTACGATGTAGTCGATACGGCAGTGACAACCGAAACGCCGATTGTGAGCGAACCGCCGATCCGGTACGAGCTGACCAATATCGATATCAGCCGCATGCAGGCGGAGTTCGACCGGACCTGTCCCAACATCAAGATGCTCAATCTGAGGGAGAAGATCGAAAAACGGCTGCAGGCTATGGTCGCCAGGAACCCGACCCGAGTTGACCTGTATGAGCGGTATCAGGAGATTGTGGCGGAGTACAACAAGGACAAGGATGCCGCGGAAGTACAGAAGGTTTTCGACGACCTGTTCAGGTTCAATGATGGCCTGGATCAGGAGCAGCGTCGCTACCTGAGGGAAGGACTCGATAACGAAGATCAGTTGGCGGTGTTCGACCTGCTGCAGAAGGAAACCTTGACCCGAACCGAGCGGGAACGGATCAAAGAGGTCGCCAAGGAACTACTGGACAAGCTGCTGACCGGCAAGCTCCAGATTGACCACTGGCGTGAAAAGGCCACTGCCCAGGCACAGGTAAGGGCTGAGATCATCAAGCATCTTTTCGTCAACCTGCCGGGCAGCGGTTATGCCGACCATGAGATTTCGTTAAAGGCCGACATGATCTTTGCCCACCTGTACCAAACCGGTATCGGCGTTGGCGGAGCCGAAAGTCGGATGTATCACTGATCAAATAGGGTGAGTATCAGCAAAGCGGGCAGCCCCCATACCGGAGACTGCCCGTTTTCGTTCCAACCTTGCAGGTTTGCTTACCCAAGTATTGCCTTCAGGTCTTCCTCAGCCGTGGTAATCGGCANNTGAAGTTCTCCACCAGGAAGGCCAGTACGTTCGGCGTGATGAAGGCCGGCAGTGAAGGTCCGAGGCGGATATTCTTGATCCCCAGCGACAGCAGGGTCAAGAGGATCACCACCGCCTTCTGCTCGTACCAGGAGAGGATCATGGAAAGAGGCAGGTCATTCACGCCGCACTCAAAGGCACCGGCCAGGGCCACCGC